>JASMLP010000143.1 GCA_030748635.1 Planctomycetota bacterium | reverse complement strand
TTCGATCTCGTCGGTGAAATCGGCTCGATTCGCCCTCCCAATAAAACTCCAGAAGACATTACCAATAAGGTAGTTACAATCGTCCGGCGCATGGTGAACGAAGGAGAGAATAATAGCTACCGGTGACTCAGATCCGGCTTGTCGCGTTCCCGTCATTCGTGCCTCAATCCTTCTGACGGTCGCCCTGCTATTTCTTGGACCCCCACCTCTTCCCGCTGTTTCACAGCAAAGTAAATCGCCGGGGAAGAATACCGAAGACTACCGCTACAGCCAGAAACGTCGTCTCCTGGAAGCCAAGGGGATGGTGACATATTTCCATCCCTACGTAGGCCCTAAACGAGGCAAAATTTACCGCAATTTTCTGGAACGATGGAAATCAAAAGAAGGGGTGATCTGGGAAAACGAATCGCTTCATCTCCTCACCATCACCGATCGTCCTGAAAACATCGAACTCCTCAAACAACTCCTACATATCATCGACCGTCCTGAACCCCAGGTGATGATCGAGGTCAAAGTTGTCGAGGTAACGCACGATTCGGAACTCGATTACGGATCCTCGCTGGGCTGGGATGGGACCCTATCGGTCTTTCACTCGGACGATCTCGATAGTTACCTCGGCGACTCCACTTCGATTTTTGATCCGGACTCTTACCTGAAAGCGGTCAGCACCAACACCACCTTTCAGGGATTTTCACAAACCGGAGCCCTCAATCTGAGTCGAGATCACCAATCCGGAATCCTCACCCACACCTTGCGCACTCTCCTCCAGCGCGGACAAGCTGAAGTTCTTTCGGCTCCTCGGATCCTGGTCATGAACGGCAAAGCGGCCAAAATTCTCACCGGTGAAAAAGTGCCCATCCAGACGGTTCAGATCAAAAATAACGTGCAGACGATCACGACGCGTTACGATGAAGTTGGCGTAAAACTCGAGGTGACACCTCATATTGTCTCGGAAACCTCAGTGGAACTCGAAGTCAAACCTGAAGTCAGTTCGGTCACCAGTTACACCGACCCCACAAATGTCGGGGTCGCCAACCCGATCATTTCCACGCGAAACGCCCACACCCATGTCTACGTGCGAGATAGGGAAACACTCATTATTGGAGGACTTCTCACCAATCAGAGTGTAATTACACAGCGAGGAATACCTTTTCTGATGGACATCCCTCTACTGGGATATCTCTTCAAGAGCTATCGTCGTGTATCCAAGAAAACCGAACTGATTTTCTTTATCACCCCGCATATCCGACGTCACCCATTGATCACGCTACCCCCACGCGAACGGAACCGTTAAAGGACCTGACTCAGCACCCCTGGAGTTCCCCTCGGCACACCGGATCAAGACGTTTTGACCAGATGGCACGCTACACGGTGCGATTCCGTGACTTCTCGAAGCGTTTGTGGCGTACTTCGGCAAGAAGCGTCCACCACGGGGCAACGAGAGGCGAAAGAACACCCTGGATGGAACTGGCGCGGGCTGGGCAACGCCCCTTCCAGCAGAATCCGTTTCCGCTTCCGTTCAATCTCAGGATCGGGAATCGGTACCGCCGAGAGCAATGCCTGAGTGTAAGGATGCTGTGGAGATTCGTACAATTTCGATGCGGTCGCCATCTCCACGATTCTTCCCAGATACATCACTGCGACGATATCCGAGATATGACGCACAACAGCCAGGTCGTGAGCAATAAACAGATAAGTCAACCCCAGTCTTTCCTGAAGCTCTTCGAGCAAGTTTAAAATTTGGGACTGTATCGAAACATCCAGAGCGCTCACCGGTTCATCGCAAACAATCATTTTTGGTTCCAGAGCCAGTGCACGGGCAATACCGATACGCTGACGTTGTCCCCCGGAGAATTCGTGGGGGTATCGCTTCAGAAAAGCCGGATCAAGTCCTACGAGATCCATCAACTCCAGCACTCTCCAGCGTCTCTCTTTGCGCTGATTCAGACCGAAAATGCGAAGGGGTTCCGAAATAATCGACTCGACCGTCATCCTCGGGTCGAGCGATGCGTGAGGATCCTGAAATACGATCTGCATATCTTTGCGTACCGACCGAAACTCCCTCATGGACACCCCACTGACATCCACTCCCTCGAACTCCACCTGACCCTCGGTCGGCTCTAGAAGCCGCAGGATCAAACGAGCAAGAGTCGACTTCCCGCAACCGGACTCTCCTACCAACCCCAGAGTCGTTCCTGAGTAGAGGTCGAATGAGACACCATCCACCGCACGAACCCACTCCGTCTGTCGACGAAACAGTCCCTCGTGGACTGGAAAGTGTTTTTTCAGTCCACGGACTCGGAGTAAGGGAGAGGACTTTTCCGGGTTCATTCAGATCCCTCCGCCTCGGATTCTTCGAGCCAGCAAGCGACTCTTTTCTGTCCCTCCCCGGAATCGCCCATCCATTCAGGCCTCTCGACCAAACATCGATCGAATTGCTCCTCGCACCGGGGATGAAACGCGCACCCGGCAGGTGGATCGGTCATATTCGGCGGATTTCCTTGAATCGTAGAGAGCGTCGCGTGAGATGGACGGTCAATTCGTGGAACGGAACGTAAAAGTCCTCGCGTATAGGGGTGTGAAGGGTCGGAAAAGAGGAGATCCGTCGGCCCCATTTCACAAAAACGACCGGCATACATCACTCCGACGCGATCACAAACTCCCGCGACCACTCCCAGATCGTGAGTGATCAAAATCATCGAGGTCCCCAAGCGCTGACGAATCTCCCCGAGCAGATCGAGGATCTGGGCCTGAATCGTCACATCCAACGCGGTGGTCGGTTCGTCGGCGATCAAGATCTTCGGCTCGAGCATGAGCGCCATGGCAATCATGACCCGCTGTCGCATTCCGCCGGAGAACTGATGCGGGTAGTCGTGAATCCGTCGACTCGCATCGGGAATATGGACCAGATCGAGAAGTTCGACCGCCCGGTCCAGCGCGTCCTTCCGAGAAACCTGGCGATGCGTCCGCATGGCCTCGGTCAGTTGGCTCGAAACCCGCAGATACGGATTGAGCGAAGTCATCGGATCCTGGAATATCATAGAGATTCGATCCCCACGTACCTTCCGAATCGCCCGAGCTGAAAGGGTCAACAGATCCTCCCCTTCGAATCGAGCGCACCGTCCTTGAACGCGCCCCGGCGGGGAAGGAACCAGCCCCATCATAGCCAGACAACTGACACTTTTGCCGGACCCTGATTCGCCGACGATCCCCAGAATCTCCCCTTCATCCAGATGAAACGAAAGATCCGAGACCGCCTGAACCACCCCATCATCGGTATCAAAGGTGACCGAAAGATTCTGAACGTCCAGCAACGGGGTCATGTTCGCCCCTTCATCTGTGGATCGAAGGCGTCCCGAAGTCCATCCCCAAGGAAATTCATCGAAAAGAGCGTGATCGCCAGGGTCATGGCCGGAAAGACCAGGAGCCACCAGTTCTGTCCCGTTCCCAGAGCCTGGATCCCGTTCCAGGTCAAAGCTCCCCAAGATTCCAGCGGTTGCCCTTGCCACTCGGGACTGAGTCCGAGAAAAGAGAGAAAGGACTCTTGAAGGATGACCGAGGGGATCGTGAGAGTCGTATAGACCGCGATGACACCCAGAGTATTGGGAATGAGATGTCGGGTCAGAATCCAGAACCCCCCACCGCCCGATGCCCGAGCCGCCTCGATGTATTCCTTTTCTTTCAGGGAGAGAACCTGCCCGCGCACAATCCGGGCCATCGTCAACCATTGCACCGCACCGAGTGCGATAAACATGACCCGAACATCTCTTCCGAATGAAGTCATCAAGATAATGACCAGGAACATGTACGGAATCCCGTACAGGATGTCCACAACCCTCATCATGAAGCTATCAACACGACCCCCTACCCACCCCGCGACCGCTCCATAGAACACTCCGATAAACAGTGAAACGAGTGTCGCCACCACCCCGATCAAAAACGAGATCCGAGCCCCGAAAACGAGACGGGAAAAAAGGTCTCTTCCGTGCATATCCTGCCCTAGCAGGTGGCGATGCTGAAACGGCTTTCCATCGCGCCGAACTTCCTGCACCAAGCGTCCCACCAGATCGTATGTAGCGACCGTTTGATTATCGATTCGCAGCCCCCGGACGGTCTGATCCGATTCGAGATCGAAGGTCAAAGTCTGATTCGTTTCGGCCCGTACCACCTGGTTCAGAACAAGTTTCTGGCGCCCCCGACTGGCCCGGGAGAGTAGCGGCAAGAAAACATCATCAAGCTTCTCTCCCAGAACAATCTCCTTGTCCAAGACAGTCACCTCTTCCTCACCTTTGCCGTGGCGAAAGACCTCTCGATCCCCTCGCACTTCAATTCTTTCCACCGACTCCGGGAGTGAATCGATCCGAGTCAACTGGATCTTGCGGACCTTCTTGCTCCTGGCACTCAAGTGCACGTGGACCCCGGTCGCGATTCGTTGCTGAACCAGGAAACGAAAATGCCGAGTTCCCTTTCCACGGTAACGTAAAGGAGGAAATGAAGTTCTCTCCCCCTCGACGAGAAAGAGTCTTTCTGGAGTGGTATCGTGAACCTGCCCAGGAACGCCAAACCGATGATGAAGTTCTTGATATGTAGGGTCGACCGGAACAACCCACTCCGCAAAGATCGCAATACACGCCAGGAGCAGTGTCACAATCGCTCCTACAACGGCCATACGATTCCTTAGAAGCCTTCGGAAAGCGTCCTGCCAGAGACTGCGGCCGGCCACGAATTTCACGGGATCCGATGTGCTCATTCGTACCGGATCCTCGGGTCCAACAGACCGTACACGATATCGACCAACAGATTCATGAAAACGAGAAGGGTGCCAAAAACGGCCACCAACCCCAACACAAGACTGTAATCTCGGTTCAGCGCGCTATTGACGAATTCATATCCGATACCGGGTACCTGAAATATTTTCTCCACCACAAGGCTCCCCGTCATGATTTCCGCCGTAGCCGGCCCTAGGTAGGAGATGACAGGTAGCAAGGCTCCACGAATCGCATGTCGGAGAACGATTCGAGTTTCGGTCAACCCTTTCGCCCTTGCGGTTTTGATGAATTCTTGCCGGATGATCTCGAGCATTCCCGTCCTCATCAATCGGCTGATGCGCGCTGTAAATGGCAATGCCAAGGTCACCGCCGGCAAAATCAATTCATGCCAGGATCCCCACCCGGTAATCGGAAACCAGTGAAGATAGTAAGCAAATACCAACACAAGCAACGGCCCCACAACAAAGGTAGGTGCCGATATTCCGACCATGGCCACTGCCATAGTGGAATAATCGAATACCGTATTTTGACGGACCGCAGCCACCGTACCGGTAGCGACACCGACCACCAGAGCCAAGAGCAGGGCGATGACGCCTAGCAACACCGATGGGGGCAGATGACCCGCCACGATCTCATTGACCGTACGGTCCTTGTATTTGGTTGAAAGGCCTAAGTCCCCCTGAAGAAGGTTTTTGAGAAAAATCCCGTACTGAACCCATAGCGGCTTATCCAGATGATACTTGGCCTTCAGGTTTTTTTGGATTTCGGGATCCCGTCCTCGCTCGTTGGCAAAAGGATCGCCAGGAGCTGCTCGCATCAGAAAAAACGACGCGGTCAGAAGAACCAGTAATACCAGCGGTAGAAATAGGATTCTTCGAAATAAGTATCGAGCCACGTGAGTGATGCTCCTCAGTCGTCCAGGATCTGCATGTACAGAAACTGGAACGGATGCAAATCGCGAATATTCTCTTCCCATCCCCCCACTAACGGAGACAGGAACCCCTGATTGACATAGTGGTAAATAGGAACCACAGGCAAAGATTCCACCAGTAATGTTTCGGCCTGCAGAAAAAGATCCATCCTCACCTTGGGATCACCGGTCATTCCTGCCCGCCGGATCAGGTTGTCGTATGCGGAACTCGCCCAATTTGTATTGTTATTCCCCCCACCGCTCACCCACATATCCAGAAATGTGTTGGGGTCAGCGTAGTCACCGATCCAGCCTCTCCGGGCGACCTGATAATCTTTTCCTTCGACTTGCTTCAGATACACCTTCCACTCGTTATTCCTCATCTTGACCCGAACCCCAAGGTGTTTCTTCCACATGTCCACAATCACCTCGGCAACGACCTTATGGCTTTCGGAAGTATTGTAGAGAAGTTCAACCTCTGGAAACCCTTCTCCCCCCGGAAATCCCGCCTCGGCAAGCAGCTTTCGAGCCGCGCCGGGGTCGAAAGCTGGCCCCTGGTACCCCGAATAAACAGGAATTCCAGGAGGAACGAACCCACGAGCCGGCATCTGTCCTCCTTTGAGAAATCGACAAACCGAACTCCGATCGATCGCCATCGAAAACGCTCGACGTACCCGCAAGTCGTCAAACGGCTTACGGGTCACATTGAATGAATAGTAATAAGTACCCAGGTAAGTCTGGACATAGTAATCAGGATGATCTGTAGCCTCCTCGATCCTTGGTGCCGGAACCGAACGAACCCAGTCGAGCTCCTCATTCAGATATTTGTTCATCGCCGCATTCTGGTCATCAATCGGTAAGGCGACGATCTCCTCGAGAAAAACGCGTTTCGCGTTCCAGTAACGCGTATTTTTCTTAAACGTCACGTGTTGCCTTGGGAGGTGCTCGGCCAGGACAAAGGGACCGTTACAAACCAGTCGTTCTGGTGTCGTCCAGGCCACCCCTTCCTTGCGGGCCTTCTCGATCGAATCCAGATGAACCGGCATCAGGGTTTCGAAGTAGGTTAGCTCCAGAAAAAATGGCGTTGGAGCCCGCAAAGTTACTTCGAATAGATGCGGACTCAGAACCCGGAGACCGACCGTAGAAAAATCTTTACTGGTACGTCGATTGAAAGCTTCCGCTCCCTGGATGTAATACAGTTGGTAGGCGTATTGCGCCGCGAATTCGGGCTCCAACACTCGCTTCCAGGAACGATAAAAGTCCTGTGCCACCACCGGATCCCCGTTGGACCACCGAGCATCTTTTCGTATATGAAACAGATATTTCAGTCGATCCGGCGAAACCGCCCAGGCATCAGCCATCCCGGGAAGGGCTTCCAGGGTTTTCGGGTGCGGAGTGGTCAACCCCTCGTAAATCGCCATCGCCAGCGTATGCTCGGGCACACCCGTCATTTGATGGGGATCGAAAGTCTCCGGTTCCGCACCATTATTGAAGACGAGTTTCTGATCCTTAGCCAGAAGAGACTGTTCCGGAAGAGGAACATCCCACCCACTTGGACTCTCTATCTTCCATCCTTCGGGAACCCAGGACATATCAGCGCCCCCGACTCCCGCGAGAAGACAACACACCACACAGATGAAGATCGATCGACGCACAATCATGGTTCGGCTCCTGACCAGTATTTCTGAACAACCCGAACTCATACCAAGTCCTGGAGCCGGTAGCAAGTCAAGCGAGTCGTGAATACTGCCCAGAACCTCGCTAACCCTAAGGAAACTTTATTCCCGGATGACCCGACGGGTGCACAAAAGACCTTTGAATTCGGATCGACGCGCTTCCGCCACCAAGAAATGAGGCAAAAGGCAAAGTAAACAGCCAGAAAGGAGCTGCCACGATCGTTCCCGTCACCACCGCCACCCATAAAGGGGGCGTCAAAAATGCTCGCTCCACATGACTCCGACTTCGTTCCAAGGGACTCATTCCCACCAGTGTTCTCTCATCCACCAAGAGCAGGAACGGCGAAACCAGGGGGACAAGACCGAATCCTGCCAATCCTCCGGGGATCGCTCCGATCCAGAAAGGGATCACAACCCAAGCCGGACCGCTGACAAAAAATTCCGGAAAGGCGTACGGATTCATCTCCTCGCCAATTTGAATATTCTGCCCACAGCCAGAGAGTACGCTAACCGATAAAATCACCAGCGAGAGTAACCAGCAAACCGGCCTATCATATCCTGTCAAAGATCTCCCCCTTTATCTGGAAACGAACATCCTGGTAGAAATCGCCCCCATTTTTCCTGCCGAATTCCCGAAGTGAACGTAACCCCGGGATTCCAATTCGGTTTGACCGGTCGGTTCCGCAAGGAAAGACCCACATCTTCGGGCCTCCGGTCTCCTTTCCGTTTGTTGCAACGAACGCAAGCGACCACACAGTTGGTCCAACTCGTCGCCCCTCCACGCGACCGAGGAACCACATGATCGATCGTCAGCGCATTACCGCCCGGACGGATCCCACAGTACTGGCAGGTAAATTCATCTCTTCGAAAAAGATTCTTTCGACTGAAATGGATTCGCCAGCGAGGGGTTCTGTCATATGCTCCAAGTAGAATCACTTCCGGTATGCAAAAATAAAGATTTACCGTCCGAATCCCTTCAACGGGCAATTCGTCCCGGTCGGTCCAAGAATCGAAATCGAACACCTCGTAGGTTTCGGGAAGAACCGCTTGAGCCCGACCGGTATAGAGTAAACCCAGAGCCCGACGCACCGTAGTTGTCTGGACAGCCACCCAGTGCTTGTTCAAGACGAGTGTCGGTTGATTGAGCACGGCCCCATTCATCCCAGTCGATGATCCCTTTCTCGCACCAGAATCGGTCCACCATTTATGTTCTTCGATTCGGGATTTCTGTCAAAGTATAGCCTGAAAAACAACACGAACGCCGACCTTTCCGGTTCCATATGTACAATTCATGTGGAACCGAATGTCCCCCTCACCCTAACCCACACTTTTTCTTCTCTAAATATCGATGAATTTCCGTGAACACAACGACCGTCACAAGCTCTCAGCTGCTTGAAAAGGCAGTCAAATCGCTATCCAAGAGCGATTTCCTCGGTTTCGACACCGAATTCATACGCGAGACTACCTTTGTCCCAGAACTCTGTCTTTTTCAGATCACCGATGGAGACCACATTTTCCTGATCGATGTCCTGGCAGTATCCGACCTCTCCCCGTTGGAAGAATTGCTTCTGGACCCCCGCCCCCTCAAAGTGGTTCACAGCGGTGACCAGGACCTCGAAATCCTGTATCGACGAACCGGTCAACTCCCGGAAAACCTGTTTGACACACAAATCGGAGCGGCCCTCGTAGGACTTGGGGATCATATTGCGCTGGCCGGCCTGGTTCGGAAACTGCTGGGGAAGACGATCCCCAAGGGACAAACCCGATCTGATTGGAAGCGTCGCCCCCTCACTCCCCAGCAGCTGGAGTACGCGGCGGCCGATGTTGCCCCTCTTGCCCCACTCTATCAGGCTCTCCATAAACGACTGAAAAAGCATGATCGCCTCGAGTGGGCTTTCGAAGAAACCGCTCGACTTGCCGACCCCCAGCGATACGACCCCTCCCCCGAACATCGCCTCCGGACGTTTCGCAAAGCGTGGAAACTCTCCGGCAAAGAACTTTCCGTCCTCAGAGATTTGATCGAATGGAGAGAGGCCCAGGCCCGCATTCAAGATCTGCCTCGAAATCGGATATCTACCGATTCGACCCTTCTCGCTCTGGCCCAGCGAGCACCCAGAACGATGAAAGATTTTCAGGGCTATCGAGATATCCCAAACAACCTCGTTAAACGTTCCGGATCTGAAATTCTGGATGTCATTCAGCGAGCCATGAAGCGTCCCCGTGCGGAGTGGCCCGCAACACCCCCTCCCCCGCAAACCGACCCCAATCTAGCCGGCATTGTCGACCTCCTCTCCGCCTACCTTCGCCTCCGGGCCGCCGACCTGATGATCGCCCCCGCGCTTCTAGCCAGCCGAAAAACCCTTGAAGAGGTCGCCCGCAGCTGCCCCCGATCCCTGGCCGATGTAGAAAAAATACCCGCTCTACGAGGATGGCGAGCTCAAGCGTTAGGGGAAGACCTGGTCCACGTCTTTCACGGGAGACTCTCTATCACCGTAAACCCGGATTCGAAACCGGACAATCCTCGCCTCACCCTCATCCAGCCCCCCACCTAGAAGCCGGACTCCTCGTCAGGAACGTAATCCGTACTTCTCGATTTTTTTGTACATATTCGATCGTTGCATCTGGAGTTGCTCGGCCGTTCGCTTGACATTCCCTCCGTTCTCCTCCAGTTTGAACTGAAGAAACAGTCGCTCACTTGTGGCCTTGAACTCCTCAAACGTCTCGCACTGACTGAACAGATCGACCGACCGATCTTCGGTCCTTCGTCGCTCGAGAAAAATATCCTCGGCGGTGATCTCCTCCTTGCTTACAAGAATGACCAGACGCTCGACGAGGTTCCTCAACTCCCGAACATTTCCTGGCCAATCGTGTTCACGCAGAGCCTTCAACGCGTCCGTCGAAAACCGTTTGAGCTTGGATCCATATTGGCGGCAAAGTTGTTCGCAAAACGCTTCGGTCAACCGGGGTACATCATCCACTCGATCCCGCAGTGCTGGAAGCCGAATGGGAACCACATTCAGTCGGAAATAGAGGTCCTCCCGAAAACGCCCTTCTTCGACCTCTTCCTTGAGATCCTTATTCGTGGCAGCGACTACTCGAGCGTCGACCGAAACGACCTCCTTACCTCCCACCGGTCGGACCTCATTTTCTTCCAGTACCCGCAAAACCTTGGCCTGCGCATCTAACGACATATCCCCGATCTCATCCAAAAACAGGGTCCCGCCGCTCGCCTGCACGAACTTCCCTTCACGGTCCTCACCAGCTCCAGTGAAGGATCCTTTCATATGCCCGAAAAGTTCGCTCTCGATCAAGTCATGGGGAATAGCCGCGCAATTCACATCAACAAAAGGCCCTTCGAACCGATCACTTAGGGCATGAATCGATCGGGCTGCCAACTCCTTGCCGGTTCCGTTTTCTCCCAGGATCAAGACACGAGCCTGGGTGGGAGCCACGGTCTGGATCGTGGCGTGAATAGCCTGAATCCCCTCGCTCTCACCCAGCATTCGACAAGATTCCGTTCGATACTCCGCGACCGTGTTTCTCAGACTTTGAACCTCGACGGCTTTTTCTACCACCGCAATCAACACTTCGGTCTCGAACGGTTTTAGCAGAAAGTGAAATGCTCCTCGAGTCATACACTCCACCGCGGTTTCCACATCCCCATGCGCAGTAATCATGATGATCGGTGAGCGACGAACACCCGATTCACCCAGAGCCTGCAAAACCTCGATCCCATCCATCCGTGGCATTTTGATGTCAAGAAGCACCGCTCCAAAGCTTTCCGCCTGAAGTCGATCTAGACCGATTTTCCCATCGCTAGCCTCCTCGACCTCATACCCTTCCAGTCGCAACGAATCGCCCATGCTGTCCCGAATGGCCGCGTTGTCATCAATGATCAGGATCCGGGGCGCGCTCAATGTTCATCCCCTTCACGGGGTTGGAAAAACAACCGATCTCGCAAATCAGAATAACTCTCGGAATGAGGACCCGAATCGTGTATCGCCTGATCAAAAAGGCTTTTCTTTACGAAAAGCAGGGAGGAGTGTTCCAGTCTATGTCTTCGAGCCAGAAGCATCATCAACCTCCTGTCAGTGTGGTTCAGATCGTGCGTATTCTGGAGTTTTCGTAGCAACTGTTTCCTCGACCTCAGACGATCGAATGTCGGACCCATGCGCCGGACCACCAGCCAGATCAGAACCAACGCGACCCCCAACCCCACGAGCAAAAAACCCAACAATCGGTCCTTTCGGCCCGAGAGACTACTCGACTGATCGCTCAGATGTTTCCATGGGGTTTTCGTCAATAATACCCACATCATTTCTTCTCATCCCGCTCTGCGGTCGGTGTTTGCTCGCTCGCGCTTCTCTTTGTATCCAATTGCAAAATCGCTTGGGCGGCACGGCTTCGAACCCGATCGCTCACATCGCTAAGCGACATCGCATGCAGCACATCCCGGTATCCACGCATTCCAACCTGCCGGATCACCCAGACCCCCGAAAGTCGCATACGCTCATCCCCTGATTGCAACATCTCAACCACGAACGGTTCCACCACGTGATTCCCCAGCCTCAGGAGAGCCCGAAGCGCGTTGCCCCGAACCCGACTATTCCTGTGACGCACAAACGGGAGTAAAACCGACGCGACATGTGGGTTGTTAAGAGCATCCAGAGCCTCGATCGAATTCGCCAGCACACGACCATCCGGATCCCCCAGACACCGCAACAGATCCTTGACGGCCTCCACGTTCTTGATGTGGCCGAGCAAGGTACATACCGTGGCTCGAACATGCTGACTCGGATCATCCATGATCTGCCCGAGAGCATCTTGCGCCCGGCTTGCCTGATCCAGGTTGTCCAGGAAAAGCAGCGCCTGGATTTTCCTGTCTGAAGGCAAATTATCCAGATCATCGATAATCTCATCCACAATGCCCGCATCGAGTTTTTCGATTGTGCGAGCCACCATTTTTCGAGTATCGACTCCCATCCCGGATCCCGTATCCAGAAAACTTTTGAAACTGTATTGGGCCAGTTGCCGATTAACCAAATTTCGAACCCGCTCGTGAGGAGACCCCGATAGCGGCGCGAGTATATCCATCTTGTCCGGCACATCGATCTCCAGAAGAGTCTCCGCCGCCCAGAGCACAACCTCCTCCGATTCCGACGCCAGATATCCCTGGAGAATCTCCTGGGCCACCGTAACCGGTAAATCCGAACACAATTCGATCACCTGAATCTGGACATCACGAGAATCGTGTCGATGAAAGGCCCGGGCCAATCCAACTCGATCCTCAGCTTCCTTGCAAAAGGTTAATCCTGCGGACAACAAGACCGAAGCTCCCGCCCCATCGAACTGCCCGCCCAATCGCATCAAAACCTCGATCCAGGGCAGTTGATCCGTCCGTTCCATCCATTGAGATACCTCGGGAACTCTATGTTCGGACATGATTTCCAGCAAAGCTCGCTGAAAGGCTCTCTCCGAAAACCGTCCAACAAGAATACCCTTCGCCAACTCCGACAGAGTACGATCTCCTAGGAGTATCAATACAAAGCGCAAATGACCCCGAGTCATCGTGGATTTCAGCTGATCCAGAAGAACCTGAGCAGCTGGCTGATCGGGTGAGTCCGAGGATAGCCGTGAAAGAATCCTCCGCAACACCCACTCACTTTCAGGCATCAGTACGAGCAATAACTCGATCAAAACCGAAAATATCCCAGGATCCTCTCCTCCCAGGATCTGCTCGATCGACCGGGAAAGTTCCTGACGCTTTTTCATTCGAACGATCGGTTTCTCTCCCTCACCTAACGCTGCGGATAAGCGTTGCACTTCGTGCTGAACCCAGACGAGAGCTTGCTGGGCCAGATCGGGATCCGGATCTCGAATCACTCGAAGCAGGAGGTCAACGGATTCAGCCCCTTTCATGGACGTCAAGATTTCGAGCGTCAAACGTCGTGTCTCGAGAGGAAAGCTGAAGTAGGAGCGCCGAATTGCTCCGGTCAACAACTCCCCGTGTTTCAGCACTCGATCACGAACAGCGGGAGACAGTTGATCAAAGTGGGCAATCACACTTTCCATCTGATCTCTGAATCGGGGCGCAAGCAATGCAGATACCGCCTCGTCGAGGATATCAACATCCTCCTCTTCGAGAGCGGCCTGGATCATTTCGAGGACCAATTCCTTGGGTAAAGAGGTCAGTTCTCGAAAGGTTTTCTGAATTCCGGAAGAGGACATCAAGCGGACCTCAACGCATCATGCGGACAACTCGTAAGAAATCCCCCTGAGGCAAACTTTATGGGGAGCCGAGGACGAATGCGAGAGGAATGTTCCACGTCCAGTCAGAGCTCCAAACAGGAAAAGTGCTTGCGCCCCATACGCAAGGGGAAAAAACAGGTCGCCACTGAAAGGAAAATCACGGCGACAAACGGGATCAAACACCACGGATTCCAGGTCAAGCTACGCCCTCCAGTACCGAGCAGAAGCAAATGAACGCCTATCGAAGTCCCACCGATCGCCATGACAATAAATCCTAGCGAGAGAATCAAATTAAGAGTACCACCAAATCCAGCCACGATTTTAGAGGGGTCATCCTCATGAAAATCCGGATACAAAGCCCCCAGCCCCACCGAGAGCCCACTGATTCCGACACTCACCAGCAACATGACAAAACACTGAATCCCGGTGAGTGACCAGGGCAATCGAAGCATCGCACTCGAACCGAATGCCAGCCCCACACTCACCACGGAGAGACCGATGAGAGAAAAGGCGAACTTTCCGGCCAAAATCGAATCTCGAGAAACCGGAACCACGCCCAGAACCCAGAAACGCTGCCCTTCGAGCGACAACATCGGAAACACAAAGCGACTGGAAAGTGTAGTCAATGTCAAACTGGTCGCACCCAGATTGAGAAAGGCGATCAATACTCGCCAAGAAAGCCGCTGACCATCGTAGGAAAGGGCCCGAAGATTAATGATGTACAACCAGAGCAGACCAACCAGAACCAGAAACTGCCCCAACTGGATCGGATCGCGGAGAAAAATCCGAATATCCTTGGCCAGAAACAGTCGAGTTTGTCGACGCAAATAACCAAACCCGATCTCCAGAAGTCGGTCGATTCGAAGTCCAGCCCGTACCCGGCGACTTCCACCTATCGAATGAATGGAAGACCAAAGAGTTCGATAGTACCCGCGCGCAATCAAGAATCCGACCTGAAAGACAAACAAGGCGTTAGCCAGGAGAAGAAGTCCCCAGAAAGCGACATCAACCCACCGTTGTTCACGTGCCGAAACCACCCCCTGATTCATCCAGTAACTGGGCAGAAGGGGGTGATGGACAAAAGTCAGCTTCTGGAATACTTGCTGAACCCAGATGGAGTCGAAGAGATCAGCTTGCCGATTGCCTTCGAGCATCTTGGAGACCCCCACGACCAATACGATCGGAAGCAGGACCATGGAAATCCGAAGCAACCCCCTTCGATAACGGGTCAGGACAGAAGAAAGCAACAACGCCCCCAAAACTCCCAGCGCACCAGGGATCATCACGAATGGGAGAAACAGCAGGATCAGCGTCAGATAGAAAGAGACCGAAGCCATCTCGCCCAGCCCATAGGCGACCAGAAACGGCCCTCCAAGAAACAGAACCGCCCAGGAGCTAAACGATAAGGATTCAAAAAATTTGTACGCAAACACCGACTCCGTCGGAATGGGCCCAGTCAGCAAAAAAGCCGTTTCCCGAGCCCGAAAGAGCGAGGCATAGGAAATCAAACCGTTGGATAGCGTCAAGAGGACGAAAAGAGACAGAAAAAACAGACCAAACAGAAAATGATGAATGATCGCGGCCTGATCTGGGACACGATCTCGAATGAATTCAAATCCGAGATAAAACATCCAGAAAAGTCCGGCCCAAAAGAGCAATCCGAAAGTTGTGACCACAAAAATCTTGAGGTAAGAATGCTCTCGAAAAGATTGAAGCCTTCCCTTCAACTGACAGCATTTGAGTTCGAAAAGAACCCTAGCAGAATTCATTTCCCCCCGCCTCTTCCCGAGTCAATTCCAGAAAAACATCCTCGAGTCGGGCATCGACACCCGACTCCTTCTGCAACTCCTCGAACGTTCCCAGTGCAATGAGTCGTCCGCCCCGAAGAATGCCGATCCGATTCGCGGTCTCTTCCACCAGATCCAACGAGTGCGTGGATACGAACACGGCACACCCTCTGCGCGCCTCCTCGAGCAGTAGATCCTTCACCAGTCGAGCTCCTCGAGGATCGAAGGCCACCATCGGCTCATCCACGACCAATACTTCTGGACGATGCATCAATGCGCTCGAAAAAACCACCCGCTGTTTCATACCGTGGGAATAGTTCTCGGAGAGCTGATCCAGAAATCCCTCCATCTCAAACAATATGGAGAGTTCATCGATCCGGGCGGAAATTTCTTCTTCTTTCATTTCAAACATCCGCCCCATGAAGAGCAGAAACTCCCGGCCGGTGAGCTTTTCGTAAAGATAGGGTTGATCGGGAACGTACGCGATCTTCCGTCGAGTTCGAATGCTCTCACTTCGTGCATCGAGACCACAAATCTCCACTCGCCCCGAGCAGGCCTGCAACAGCCCTACCAGAATCTTGACCGTTGTCGTCTTGCCCGCACCATTGGGCCCAAGAAGCGCAAATATCTCGCCGGGGGGTATTTCCAGTGAGAGATGATCGACAGCGATCTTACCGCCATACCTCTTGACCAACTCTTCGATCCGTATCACTTGCCTAACGACTCCCGCACCATCGACAGCCCCATGGGCCCATCTTGACGCAACACGGTTCCATCCTCGGTAATCTCCAAAAACCATTCACTCATACGAGAAGTCACCTGAACCTTGAAAACATCCATCATTCCCCCCTCCCAAGCGACCGGAGTGAGACGTTCGAGTACCTGAGTGGTATAGACAGTGCTCACTCTCGTCATGGGGTCGACCGATCCGAACCGGGAGGTCGCCCCGACCCGAAGACGTCCTATCCCATGCAAGGGTGAAAGATGATTCCCCCAGAGCATCCCCTTGGGAACATCGACAAAAGATTCCTGAACCGATTCCCCCTTCATGCCACCGATCAGCCGCATCCGATGCCCTTCTACCACCCCATCGACCTGTCCTTCCATACCCCCCAAACGGAACTGGACCTGAACAGATCGGAGTTGAAAATCAGATCCGATCTCCTGAATTACTCGACTCTCCGCCTGAAGACCCAATAGTTGGAGAAAAGAGGTGCCGATCGGTCCATCGGCCAAAGTCCGCTCCGAATCCGTCGAGAACTTGACGTGCTGAATAATTCGGTATCCCTCGCCTGTCCGTTTCATTTCGGTCCAGCTCGTTCCGAGACTCTGCCCATGAAAGTGGATACGCATCTTTTCCCGGCGAGGCGTTTCCCCCAAATCCGAAAGAACCGCCTGATATCCCGACCGTACGGGAACCATCTCGGGCAATATTTCCCGTTGCACGAGAAAAACCATCATCAAAATCCAAAAACCGACGACGATCAGAGAGTAGAGCTTTAGCAATGAGCCGTTCCTAAAAGGAAGAATCTGTTCGCGCCAAGATAGTTCGATCAAATCAAACCGTCAATTGTCATGAGAAATCGATCCGGTCAGAGGAGGAGCATGGCATCCCCATAACTGTAAAAACGATAGGAGCGCTTCGTCGCCTCTTCATAAGCGTCAAGAACCCGCTCTCGCCCTCCCAGAGCGGCCACCAACATGAGAAGCGTGGACCCAGGAAGATGGAAGTTGGTTATCAATCCATCGATCACCCGGAACCGATAAGAAGGCCGAATAAACAGATCGGCCTGTCCCGAAGAAGCCTTCACCCGTCCTGACCCCACACCACAGGTTTCGAGGACACGACAGGAAGTCGTCCCCACGGCAATCACCCGCCCTCCACGGACGCGAGCCCGCTCGATCGCCATTTCTGTCGCGTGGGGAAGTTCGAAACTCTCCCTATGCATTTTGTGTCGATCCAGATCCTCCTCGGAGACCGGACGAAACGTTCCTTCACCAACATCCAGACGGAGGGTGGACCACTCCACCCCCTTCTCTTGCAGACAGCCCAGAAGCTCGGGAGTAAAGTGTAAACCCGCAGTGGGGGCGGCTACGGCATTCGCTTCTCCTCGAGCATAGATCGTCTGATACCGACGACTGTCCTCTCCTCGACTCACAAGATCTTCACCCCGTCGCCGAATGTAGGGAGGAAGAGGGGCGCGTCCCCACGCATCGAGTAGCGCAGGGGTATCGGGTCCTGCTTCAAACCGGATTCTCCACCGACCTTTTCCAAGAGAACTCTCGACTGTGGCCACACAGTGTCCCTCCTCGAACGATAACTGTTCACCGGGACTGGGACCACGGCCGCTTTTCAGAAGAACTTCACTCGTACCATCCACATCCAGGAAAAGGACCAGACATTCCACCCGGCCCCCCGTAGAACGTTTACCTACCAGGCGAGCAGGTCGCACCCTTACATCATTGGCTACGAGTAGATCCCCCGGAGCGAGCAGATCAGGCAAATCACGAAACCGATGATGAGACAGATTCCCCCGCTTTACGGGCAAGTGCATCAAACGACTACTATCTCGCGTGGGCAGCGGGTTCTGAGCGATGAGATCGGCGGGCAAATCGAAGAGGAAGTCGGAGCGATGGTCCGTCATGAGGAAGGATTGTACTGGATGCCGCCCTCGGATAGGTTCTTTCCTCAGGGTTATTGCTCAGACAGTTTCTCAGGAAACCCACCCCATGCCTTCTCCCCATTCACCAGAACGCTTTGCAATCATCGTAATTGGCGCCGGATCGACAGGTCGACTCGCCGCCCACCAACTCCTGGAGGCAGGAGTTGGGCCGATCGCTCTTCTCGACCGATTCTCCACGATCCAAGACATCGATTCCTCGACCATCGGCCTTCTCGCACCCGGAACCCATCAACTGCCCATCCGACTGGTCCATTCCCTCGGGGAACAACGAAGTCGACAGATCTGGGAAGTCACTCGAGCAGCACTCCCCCCCCTTCGGAATTGGATATCTCAACTCAATATCCCATCAGACGACGGCGGTTGGTCTTTTCATTCCAACCATCCGGCGGAACGGGCCGAGATAGAAAACTCGACCAAACTCTGGGAAAAGTGGGGCCATACACCCATCTTCATCCCCAGCACGCACCCACTCGGAGAAGGCTTCCACCTCCCGGGACCCGTTCAATTCAGCACCGATTCCTGGCCATTCGCTTCGATCCGATCTCTCCGCTCTCGTGGCGTGCACGTTCGCTGGTCCTCTGGCGTCGTGTCTCTCGGTTCCCAGGCCGACGGCACCCAAGAGGTTATCACCTCGTCTGGGACCCTACTGAGCGAATTCGTCTACCTAGCGACAGGCTGGAATACCCCGCAACTTGTCCCATCTCTATCCGACCATATCTACCCCGTCCGGCTTCAAACTCTGCGCACATCTCCGCTGGCGCACCGATGGACCGGCCACCACAGCGTCCGATTCGGGCACGATCATTTTCAGCAAAAACCCTGTGGCCGTTTTCTGATACGTGGCATGCGATGGGCCGCCCAACCCGACATGGGGTGTGGGAAAACCCAAAAGAAGATCCACCCGGCTATTCACAAACATCAACTCGACGCCGTTCAATCCCTCTTCCCGGGTGAAACCGTCGTAACCGAAAGCGTAACTTCCAGTATCGAAACGTTCACCTCCGACGATCTCCCCATAATCGGCCCTTGGCCCGGCAATCCGAGGCGGTTTATCGCGTGTGGATTCTCTGGGCATGGGCTTCTGCTGGGCATGGTGGCCGCTCAACAAATCGCCCAATCCATCAGCGGTCAGACTCGCTCCACTCCCCCTCTCACCGATCTCCGACCGGCACGCTTCCTTTAGCCAAGCGATATTTTCCAAACTCGGCCCTCATACACTCCGAGTCGATGCCCCAAAAATGGGAAATTAAGCCCTAAAAAAAGAAATTCTCGAATTTCCTAACGTGATATCGGGAACTTTCATCACATCCGTAAAGTCACGATTTGACTCCAAGTCAATCGTCCGTAGTCTTCCCCAATGGGTTGGGGCAAGCGACGAAGATTCCCGACCGAGACGGACTCGATGCAAGCCCACAAAACAGCCCAAAAACTTCCTTCCCCCGTGATGTTGTCCCGCCCCCTCTTTGTTGGGTGCGGGACACTTCTTTTGCTTTTATCCAGCACCGGGTGTTCGATCGGCCCCGGATCTATCGAGAGTCAAAATATCCTCTGCGATACCGCCGATGAACACTATCTTCACGGCCGTTACTCTCTCTCGTTGAGACAGTATGAAAACCTACGAGGAAACTCCCTCCCCTCCTCGGAGCGCTGCCGAATCCACCTTCAATCCGCACTAGCGTGGCTCTCGTTGGGGGATATAGAAGAAGCCGAGAAAGCACTGCAAAAACTCAATGATGAAACGGACCGTGATCGCCTGTATCCCGGAAGAGCGGCACTCGCGCGAGCGGAAATCCTGGTGCGCAAGAAAAAGATCGATGAAGCGCTCGAACAATACGAACGAGCTGCCGACCTGGGAAACCTTCCCACGGACGAGATTCTCATGCGAGCCGCTGAAATCGCGCGTCAATCTGGACGCTGGACACAGGCTCATCGATTCCTGTTACGACTGAAAACCTTGTGTCCGAAATCCCGCCATCACTTCCAGGCCGCCAAACTCCTCGAAGAACCCTACTACTTCATTCAGGTTGGGGTCTTTCAGGAAAAAAACCGAGCGAACAGCCTAGTCCAACGACTGGAGCGTTCAGCCTCCGGTGTCCGCATCACCGAAATCCGTTCGTCAAAAAACGGAACCCTTCATCAGGTACGAATCGGACATTTTTCTTCACGCCAACGTGCGGAACAGGTGAGAAACCGCTTGATAGCCTCCCGACATCTCGAGCGGGACGCCTTCGTCGTTCCTTAGAGATCCACTCTAATCGAGTTGCATCGAACGACTGACAGGAATAGTCTGTGGCCTTTTCCGTCATCACGGCCGTCATCACGGAACGAAGGACCATGACAGAACATTCCTTATCTCCCCCCAAACCGGCTCTCGACACCACTCCTCAACCCGGTCTTCAACCTGGTTCGGTACTCGTCTTCTATGCCGCCTTGGTCGCTGCCGCGGTTTCCTGGTCCCTGGTCCGCCCGGAAGAGAATCGCGTAATCCCGATTTCGTGGGGAATCGGACTCTTATCCCTTTTCATCCTGCTCCTCAATCACCGTCGGCCAGGCCTGAAATGGAGAGAAATTGGCGAACGACGAGGAGTTTGGATCCTGGCCTTTCTGATGATCCCTGGCCTTCTTATGGCGGGAAGATACCTGGTCCTTCGTGATATCGAGAGGCTTTCCAACCGTCCGTCCTTTCCAGTCCCTGGCACGCTGAGAGAGTGGAATCCTCCCCCCTCCGACACCCTGGTCCGACTCTTTGGTAAACCGGACAGAAAACGCCTCACCCCCGCCGAAGGAGGAGGCTGGTGGATTCCTCTCATCAACAGCGAAGGTGGAGGGCCTTTTTGTGTATGGATGAAAACTCATCAACGTCCGGACGAACGCTCAACCTGGTACCCCGGCCACCTGGTTCAAAGTAGCTCTCCGGATGAAGCCGTCGGCAAACAACCGTTCCCACCCGACTCCTGGACCCTCCAGAGACAGGAGATTCCAGGCTCTATGCGACTGGGGGGAATCGGTCTGGCCATTGGTGGCCTCCTGCTCTTCATGCTTATTCCGAATATCCTCCTGAAGTTCGTATCCCCCCGCACCCCACGACCTCAACCGACTCGCTCCGTCGGGTCACGCTTCATCCCCCTCCTGGGAAACCTTCTCCTCGCTTGCTTCACCCTCGCGCTTCTCACCTATATCGCTCTGAGCGGCCGATGGGGTTGGTACGGCGCTCTTGCTGTCGTTCTGGCCAGACTCAGCCTTCTTCAATGGCCTGAATCCGGTTCCGTTTCCTGGAAACATCTGGCCCTTCGCATCAGCACCCCTCTCTTCCTTCCGCTGGCTCTCCTTTGGAAAGGCGGCCGAAAACTCATCTACGAAACTCGCTGGCCTCTTGGGATCGGAGCGGTTTTTGGGCTGACCCAATCCTGTTTTCTGATGGCCTTGGACGCCCAATCCTTGGCAAACGTCCAGCCCTTTCTTCATTTCGAGTGGTTTCCTGGCCTGGTCGATTTCATCCTCCTCGCAACCCTCCTGACGTGTACTCTCTCGCTCCCCGTATCACCAGAGAATAACGAGAAAACATCCTCCCCTCACCGCCTTGCTGTTTTACTCTCGATCGTTGCACTCGTCGGAGCACCCACCACTTTTTTCTTACTTCGCCATACGCCCGTTTCTCCGGACATAGACCGTGTTCGAGCAAAGGTTGAACACGAATACGAAACCTACCTGGAAAAAGGCGCCAACCTTCTTCACCTTTTCAGCCAAAGAAGCAGACACAAAGATTTCCGAAGGGACAATCGCCAACGTGACACGTTCCAGTTTGATCTCGAAAAGGCTTTCTGGTCGCAATTACGCCCCAAAGAAGCCTCTCTTTTGAGAGTCGCCGCCTACAAACACTCCAACGGTGACTGGACCTGGCTACTCTTTCGTCTGGCCAACCAGCAAGACGGCTGGACTATTGGTGATCCATTGATCAGAACCCCGGACGGCCAGACACACCACAACCAAACTCTCCTACCGCTTGAAACCGCTCACCGAAAACGGTTTCTGGAGGAGTTTGACATCTGGAACATCGAAATTCGTACCGAAGGAGATTCGATTCCGGAAATCCGACAGCTCCGACCGCGCACTCAATCAGCGCCTCCCGAGTAGGAGTTCTTCACCCGACTCCCTCACTCTCGAGACATAAAACGAGCGAGGGAGGACCCTCGCTCGAGAATTCGACATGAAACCGGTCGGTTCCGACTACTTGAAGTCGAG
The DNA here is from genome assembly GCA_030748635.1 of Planctomycetota bacterium. Lineage (GTDB taxonomy): Bacteria > Planctomycetota > JACQVV01 > JACQVV01 > JASMLP01 > JASMLP01. The sequence continues at coordinate 66,731 of JASMLP010000143.1, read as the reverse complement.
CTCGACCTTGAGGTGATCGGCACCCGAGGAGATCTGTACATTCTGGACCGGCAATCCAGTCAACTCGGTAATCGGCTTCTTTTCGATCGACTCCGTGAGACGAGGAAGAGCGGCGCGCACCAAAGTCGGAACCAACGTCTGGAACTGCTGGAGCGCCAGCGTCACCATCGGTTGATTGACAACCTCGAAATCGATGACAGCTCGATTGGGATCCAACCCCAGCTTGATCGTGCCCAGCTTGGGATCAAATCCGAGTTGCGTCACAGCCACCTCAAGATCCGCACGGAAACTGAAAAGCTTCTGACGACTGGCCCTTGGACCCACATAAATATCGATAAACACGTCGTGAGCCTGGAACTTCACCAACTGCCCAGAACCGATCGTAACCACCGGGGCCAGCAGCGGGTTGACATCGATCGAGATCGGCAAGCCGCTGGAAAGACCAGCTGTTGCAGCCCAAGAGGAACCGAGATAGGCGTTCAGAAAAGCGACGCTCAACTGATGAGTCACACCCGAAAGCTGTAGCGTTTTCTCCCACTCGATATTGGTAGCCCCGGCTCGATAGCCTTCATAGAGGGCCTGATTGAGAGTGTCATCATCGACAGCCAGAGACAGATCTCGAGTGGAACCGAGATGAGGCTGATAGCTATTGCTGGTGGACAAATATCCCTGAAGAGCGATGGCGTTGGGATTGCTGGGAGTCTTCGCCTGCATTCCGACATCGGCCATCAGATTGCCACCGGTCGTATTGAATTGGACCTGGGCGACTCCCGCCTGAAGATTGAAGTCCTGCCCCGCGACCTTTACATCTTTCTGAAGAGCGGTCATCTGATTGAAAGTCTTGGCCAGTTTCTCCGCAACTTCTGTCCGAATCATCTGGGTGACACGGCCTTCGATGAAACGGCCGACATAGGGACTCGCGATCCTCTCCAGAACACCCGGAAAACGACGGATGTCGAAGCGAAAACCTTGCAACTGTAATTTGGGATTGGGAATACTGACGGTTGCCAAACCGCCGTTTGACTTGGAAATGTAGCCCAGGCCGTTGTAATCGACCTTCTTCATCGACAAGGTCCCGCTGATGGTGATCGTGAAAAGGGCCTTCACCCGCGCTTTCACATGAATCACAAGATCATCGATTTTGGCACCAACCTGAACACCTCCCTGAGCCGCCTGAAAATCCAGGTCAACTCCTTTCCAAGTGGCCTTGGTGACATCGAGTTGTCCCTGGATGAAGCTCACGCCCCCTTTCCACACGGGATTGAATGACCCGAAAACTTTGGAAGGATTGTACTTGGAAGGGTGGAGGGACAATTCGAGAGTTTCACCTAGTTTATGAAGTCCATTGGCCGAAAGAGAAACTTCCGCCCCGTGAGGTACCTGAGCCACGCTGGAGGCCATTCCCACGTAAACCGAAACTTTCTGAAACGCAGTGTTCCCGGCCGCATCGAGAGCGTAGATCTTGACTCGATGAAGTCCGCAAGACTGAAAGGTGGTATCCAGTTGAAAAGAACCGTTCGAAGCGACCAGGAGAGAACTCTGATCCGAACGGGCTCCCCCATCGACCGAAAGTTCGAGACGAGTCACCGCCACATTGTCCACAGCGGTACCGGTAATCACGAGTTTCTGGCCCACAGCGACAAAATCGCCACGATGGGGGGTCAGGAGATTGAGACTCGGGGGTACAGTATCTACAACGTGAACCACCGGTGGAACGGTCGGCTGAGTCGTCGTACCGGTTCCGTTCGTCGAGCCCGACCCGGAGGTCCCGCCGCTGGAAGGAATCGAATAGGTGAAATTCGTACGACCGACATTCATCATGCCGCTGGTACTCAAAGCTTGCACTTCAAAGCGATTGAGACGCCCAGCCAACGGATTACCGAGTTTGAAGTCTCCACGTACGACCTTGCCCTGAGACGAAGAGGAAAGCGTATAGGAAGTCGAAGGCAATGTCTTGCCATTCAGCGAGATGGAGAGCGAGGAGGGCTGAAACGACTGGTTCAGCGCGACCTCGAAGGTGGTCTGGGAAGTCGTCTGCCCCTCTTGAGGAGATCGGATCTCGATCGGCTTGGCCGAGGAGGAGGAAGAGGAGGAACCGCCAGGCATACAGCCCACGGCGGTGAGAAAGGTCAACCCTACGATCAACCATCCCAGTTGCTTTATTTTGCTACGTTTTGAAGTGGTCATGTACTCGTTTTCTCCTTGGGTTCTTTTTCGGAAAACGTCGATCGAGTTCCGCGAAAAACCGCTGCTGGACAAAATTCCGTCCCTGTCTTCCCCCCATCAACGCAATTCCTATGCCGTAGAACCCATCGCTCTTTAACCTGGCGCATGCATTGAACTTATTTAGTTTGTTAAATATTTTTACGATTAAATGGGGGTTACAAAACGAAACCGATCGGTCGTTTCCATTTCGTTTCGGAACGCCTAGGAACCTGCGAAGAAACGATCCCATCGGAATTCCGATATCTCTCGGAGTCGGGCTCAAAGAACCCCCTATCACCGTATTCGGGGCTTTCAAACGGCGGCAGACAAGTCTTGACACCCAACTACCCAGCGGTTAGCTTCCTGCTCTTCATAGGGAACTCATTCTGAGATCCCATGACGTAAAGAACCGAGAGGAATCGACGAGGCGTCCAGATCAGGTTGATCCAGACTGAGAATTCATCCAGTTTTCCAACCGATCGCACCTTGACTCCGGTTCAACTCTTTTCCCGCGAACACGATAAGGAATACTTGATTCGCGATTATCCTTGGAGCGAGAACCACAAGATTGGAACTCGACTCTCTTATTTCTCTTCAGAAGGCAAAAACGAAAGTACTTAACCCATTCATTACCTGGACCCATCCTGATTGCATGATCGATCCATAAAGAGGTTGTTTTCCGGATCGTAATCATCAGTTCCTTCGTCCTCAGCCGGGCAAGACCTGGCGCCGCCCGACAGACCCGAAAACTCGACTCCGAGTCGATGATACAACTACGATCGGGCTCTACTGACGTAAGAGTGAATCCCTTTGGAAGGGACCTGATGTCCATGCCTAACGGTAGCCCCCAAAAACCTAAATTGCGGGGAATTCAAGATGTGTCCCCGGTCGGCAAACCCGCTGGCCCATTCCCACATTGGAGACAAAGAACAACATGGTAGACACCGACACTCTGGCCAATCCCCTTTCCCGAACCTATAGCCGACATCTTTGGCAATCTTTGCGCGATCTGTTCACTCGCTTTACTCACGAAAGCGACACCGAAAACCCCAAAGTACTCCAAGCTCTCGCCGATGAGGGAGTTCTCACTCCCCTGCTCGCATCGAAATTCAATTGCGAAGTAACAGTTGTCGATCCGGATCCTGACGCTCTCGAATCGGTACAAGAACTGTCTGACCAAGCGTCGGTCTCTATTCATACCGTTGCCAAGAACCCTTCATCATCCTCTTTGAAAAAAGAGACCTTCGACTACGCTTTCCGGGCAGCAGTCATGCTCCCTACGGATCTCAAGGCTTTCACCAAAGAGATGGGCAAGGTTCTCAAGCCCGGCGGATATTGCGTCCTTTTCACGTTTCTTCAGGAACAGAGAAAATTCGCCTTTCTCTCGCGATATATGCCGGAATACTACGACAAGGAGATCGAACTACACGACGAAGAAAGCGTTCGGATCGCGATCGAAAAGTCCAAAGATCTGGATCTGATCGATCTCTCCGAAATCGCCTACCCGATCGAGACCACAATCGATGATCTCGTCTTTTTCCTGAAAGACGGATCTGACCCGACCATCGAACAGTACGAAGATGACAACCTCAGCTTCGCACTCGACACCCTTCGATCTCGCCTCGAGCGGGGCGGCAACACCGTGCGCTATCAGTCAGAACTTACTCTTGTTCTTCTGCGCAAGAAAGGGGATGAAGTTCCCGAAATCGCTCCCGCTTCGATCCTTGAATCCGAATCGAAGACCGCTCCATCCCCCACCCCAACCCCGGCCAGCGAACCGCGTCGTGACACGAGTCGTGGAAGAGGACGGGACCGAGGTGAACGAGGGCGAGGTCGAGACCGGGGTGATCGAGGCCGTGGACGCCCACGTGAAGACCGGAGTCGCGGTCGAGATCGCGATGACCGGGACCAAGATCGGGACCGGGACCAAAGCCGGGATCGCGACCGAGATTCAGGCAGGGATCGTGACCGAGACCAAAGCCGGGATCGTGACCGGGACTCAGGCCGGGATCGTAACCGCGGACGCGGCAGAGGACGTGGACGTAACCGTTCAGAAGCCGAGCAGTACGAAGAAGACAGCTCACGAAGCGACGACATCCGCTGGGAAGAGGAAAACGATCGGGACGATACCCGAGAAAGGCGTCCTCGCAGACGTCGCAACTCCAGAAACAATCAAAACCGGAATTCACGTGATCACGATTCAATCGATTCTGATTCCGACCGCGAGCGTGATCTGGCCTGGGAGGACGACCGTCAAGAAAGTCGAAATTCCGGGAAATCCCGCTCGTCATCGAGAGGCGGTCGAGGCCGCAGTCGTCGACAACCCCCCCGTTCCGCCCCCGAAGACTTTCCCGGCGAAGACTCCTTGGGTGAGGAGGAAGAACCACAAGAACGCCCCACTCGCAGCCGTAGACCCCGAGGCCGGGGACGCGGTCGAGGGAGAGGCCGAGGACGTGAACAGGAATCTCAACAGTCGGATTATCAGCGCGACGAGGAAGAACGTCAGGATCAAGACGATCTCGATGACCGACAAGAGAGGTCGGGTCGAAGCCGTAGCCGCGGCCGTGGCCGTCGCCCATCTCGACGCCCCAGGTCCGACGAACGAGAAGACAAACGGGACGAAAATCGTTCCGAGAGTTCTTCCGACCGGGGACGCCGGAGCGGCCGGAACTCCCGCTCGAACCGTGGAACCGGCCGTCGAGAGGAAAGCTTTGATCGAGATTCCAGGTCGTCCGGATCCAAGCAGGAAGACCAGGCTCCTCTCGGATGGATCCACTTCTTCGACGACGAAGATTGAGTCACTCTCTTCGTCCACTCGGAGGCCCCTTCGAATTCAATGGTCAATTCGGAGGGGCCTCGACCTATCGGCGAGTACTCTCTTTCCTCCCCGAATAGCCGAACTGCCACCACTGGAGCGCCAGAATCGTCTTGGCATCTACGAGGTGTGGACCTTCGAGCATTTCCTCGACGTCTTCCCGGGTAACGATTCGGACCTGCATCCATTCGCCAGGATCTCGATCCGGAGTCTCAAGAGTCAGTTCCCTGGCCACAAAAAACCACATCCGCTCGTCTGTGAACCCAGGCGTCGTGTAGAAACTCCGCACGAAACTCATCTCCTTCGCACGGTATCCGGTTTCCTCCAGAAGTTCTCGATAGGCACACTCTTCAGGCGGTTCGTCCGGCTCCAGAGTTCCCGCCGGAATTTCGAGAATGGAACGCCCCACGGTGTGTCTAAAATTCTCGATCAAAACCAGGCGGTTTTCATCGAGCACCGGAAGAATGGAAACAGCGCCGGGATGCCGCACAGTCTCACGTTCCATTGTGGGCCGTCCAACCACACGAACCCGGTCCCGAGTCAATCGGATACGATGACCTCGATAAACCTCCTCCAAGATTTCAATGACGGGAGATTCGGGTTCCTGATCGGAGGCCGAAGACACAAACTATCGCCTTTTCACCGGCGACCAACTTCTGAAGGCCTTCCCCGACAAGCGAGCCAGATCACCCGGCTGAGTGCGAGCGTTGACTGCGCGTAGACCCAAAGATTGCTCCACCCACTGAGTCCCTACCTCATTATCTGTTGCGGGCCCACTGATACAATCGATCGTCCGTCCTATTTGCTCCAGAAACCGAACTCCACCCCATGCCGCCAGCAAATCGTTGGCGCAAAAAACCAGGAAAGCGCATTGGCGCATCAATTCATCGTCCTGAAATAGACTTTCACAACCATATCCGCCCACAATACCGTCCCCAATTTCCAGCACGATGACGTCAGGAGAACTTGCGGATAACACGTTAAGAATCCCCTTGGTAAGAGGAACAACCGATTCGATACCCGCCGTAGAAGGATGGCCACAATCGATAAAACTAAGGGCATCGATTGCGCCGTGATCCTGCATGTTCAAAACGTCTCGAAGACAAGCGACGCCGGACACTTTTCCCGCGGCGACTCGAACTCCAAAAGAGGTCAGACCCGCCACGATTTCACAGGCTGCCTGAGTTTTGCCGCTATTCATGCAGCTACCCGCCACGAGAATGATCGGAACAGTCGATTCTAATGACTGAGATTCGGCGATGGCATTTTCACCAATATTGCGCGCGCCCCCATCCGGACCGACAACCGTTCCCAGATAGCGCAAAGGCAAGGCGTCACCGAGATCCTGATTGGAAGAAGTGCATCGACCGATGACCCCGCCTTTGTTCAAAACGTGTAACGTATCTCCGAAAAATAGCTGGGAAGGAACCGTTCCCACGAAACCCCGCAAAGCGGCTCGTGACCCCAAGACCCCAACGATACGATCCCCTTTGAGAATCTTCGCCATCCGCCCACTTACCAGTTCCAGTTCGGCATAGATGCGTTTTTCACGCAAAGCTTCGCCCACCACCACCTGACCGTTTTCAGGAGAGATATTCGGGTCGATCTGGAGTTCGGCTTCAAGCTGTAGCCGACTGGTAGCCGAGGCTATCTTATGAACACGGATTTGCTCACTCATGGCGAGACATCATACAGTAAAGTCCCCTCGGAAGTACGCCCTCCATAACCACTTAATGTTGAGAACTTGACCCATCCCCACCTCTCCTATACCTTCCTGGTATCGTGTGTGCACAAATCCAGGTCATTCGCGGGATCGATTCCGGTCGACGTATTGAACTCTCCCAGGATACGACTTTGCTTGTGGGGCGTCATCCGGACTGCACGCTCCAACTCGACGACCCTAGAATCTCAGGGAAGCATTGCAGCTTCGATTTCACCGTCGATGGCTATGTTATCGAGGATCTTCGAAGCACAAACGGCGTCCTGGTCAACGGGAGCAAGATCCGCCGACGCGTTCTGAAAGACCGAGACCGAATAGCGATCGGCAACATGACTTTCTGCTTCATGGAGGAAAACGAACTTCCTCAGTTATCGACCACGATCATCCCCGATACCTGGCAAGCTGGTGACGCCCAGGTCCGGGAACGAATCGACGGCTCCGAAGCCAGTCGACTCATGCAAGAAGGTTTTGTCGAATCCGGACAGGCCGAATTTGCCCTCGCCTTGCGGTCACTATTCGCCTTCAGCAGCATTTCAGCCAAAACTCGAGATCCGAAAGAAATCACGGAGCGGTTTCTGCAAGAAGTGGTCAACCAACTCGAAGCGGATCGAGCATGCCTGGTAGTAAGGGATTCGTTGACCGGCAATCCCAGTGTGAAATATGTCGCGACGTCACCGGGTACGGACAAGAATGAATTCCGCATAAGCCAGAGCATCGTTGCCCGGTGCCTCACCCAGCAGGAGAGCATCCTCTCGGTCGGTCAAGCCGGAGATGGTGAACAGGAAGCCAGTCAGAGTATCCTCGATCTCGGGATCCAGAGCATCCTTTGCGTTCCTGTCAGCGGTCAACATGAAATTCTCGGCGCCCTCTATGTAGACAGCAACCAACAAACCGAACGCTTCAACCGCACGACCCTTCAGATCCTCAGCGGCTTAGCTCACATTATCGGCCTCGGACTCGAAAAGCAGGAACTTTCCGATCAGGTCCAGGAAGCCCAGATCCAACTGGAAGCCATCTATAGCAACGCTCCCATCGCCATTTTCGGTCTGGATCAACACGGATCCTTTCATCGCTGGAGTGACCACGCGACCAATCTCTTTGGTCATACCGAGTCACAAGCGCTTTCCGGACTCAAACTTCTCAATATTCTGGAAAACCCCGCTCAGGCGACCCGTGCCATCGAGGAAGTGATGGAGAAAGGCTCATTCGAAAGCGAACTTTCTTTTCGCAGGAACGATGCCTCCACTCGAATCGCATGGTGCAAACTGGTTCGTTTGCGTAGCAATGACGACAGGACATTTCAGGCCGCAGGCTATGCGCTGGACCTGACCGAACACCATCGATTACTGCATCACTCCATGCAGCAAGAAAAACTGGCGGGACTGGGCTTGATCATGGCCGGCGTCATTCACGATATCAAAAACCTGCTCCAATCGATCAGCGGTTACGCCCAACTTGGAGAGATGTCTCCAGCCGACTCCCAAAAATTCCTCGCGACTGCCGGGGAGCACTCCCGGCAAGCCATGGAAAAAACCCGCGATCTCCTCAATTTCGCCCGCGGTTCCACCGACAAAAAATCGACTCGTCCCAACGATATCGTTCAAGGTGTACTCAATCTCGCCTCGGCCGAATTGCGTATGTCCAGCATCGAGTCCAACGTCCAAGCCAGGCCGACTCCGGTGATCCGGGCGAACACCAGTTTTCTTCAAGACGCAATCCTCAACATCATCCTCAACGCCAAGCATGCCATGCCTGATGGAGGAAAATTAACGATCCAGTTAGGAACCGATCTCCAGGGACGAGCAGTCATCGAAATTGAAGACACTGGTGTGGGCATTCCCGAAGACCAACTGGATTCCATTTTCGAGCCCTTCGTCAGTTCTCGAGAAGATGAAACCGGCGATAGCAAGGGCACAGGACTCGGCCTTTATATGGTGCGCCAGGTCATTGAAGAACACGGGGGTACGATTTCCGTCACGAGCACTGTCGATGTCGGCACCCGGTTTACAATCCGACTCCCATCAGCAGTCTCCGCCACTGAAATCGGCGAATTCAGCCTGGATAGCACCCAGGACGGCAGCAACTTCCCGATACGGAAATAACCGCGGCCCAAAAAGGGCTCAGCGGTTCACTCTGAAATCAGCTCGGGAAACAGTTCCTTGAGGTACTTTTCGAGAGTTTGATTCGTCGGTCCGTATCCGTCGTCGTACAGAAAATGCTCCAGATCGTCACCCATATCTCGAGCGGCCTGGTAGCGTTCTCCCAATTCACGCTTCAAGCTTTTCCCGAGAATGTCGATCAATTTCTGAGGAACATCTGGATCCACGGTATGAATATCTGGAATTTCCTGATTCATCACCTTGTCCAGAACTACGATCGTATCATCATCAGCGAAAAGAGCCGAACCGGTCAAACATTCGAACATGACAATCCCCAAGCTGAACAGATCGCTCCTCCCATCCGTTTCCTGGAATGCGGCCTGCTCTGGAGACATATACTGAGTTTTCCCCAGCAGAATATCTCCCTCTCGGTTGCCCATATAGGTCTGCGCCTTGGCAATCCCAAAGTCGGTTAGTTTCACCACTCCTTCGAAATTGCACATGATATTCTTGGGACTGACGTCACGGTGAACAACTCGTAAGAGTCGCCCCACTTCATCTCGTTTTTCATGGGCATATTCGAGAGCGCGACATACACGACTGATAATAAACGCGACCAAATCGTAAGGAATTTTTCTTCCCAATCGCTTGTGACGATCGAAAAACTCCTGGAGATTGATTCCGTTGAGGTACTCCATCGCGATGTACAGGTTTCCTTCGTATCGACCGAGATGGTAAATCTGGACAATATTCTGGTGCACCAGGTTGGCAACCAACTTCGCCTCGCCGATAAACATCTCGACAAATTCCTGATCGCTGGACACATCCAGATTCAGCATCTTCACGGCCATTTGCTTCAGGAATCCATCTGTTCCGAGCTGCTGGCCTTCGTAAATTGACCCCATACCGCCTTCGGCAATTTTCCGAACGAAATCGATTTGAAGCGAATCTTTAATCTGATCCATATCAGATCTTCCTTAAGATCATTGAAATTTCTGTGAAACACCTCGAACGCCCTGAAGATTGTAACGAATCACACTATATTTGTTACAACCTGTCTTGTCTCGTATCGTTAATCTCCCCGATACTATGGATCATGATGCTCCACCGAAACGCCCAACTTTCCATCTGGATCTTCGCTGGGCTCCTTGTCGCCACCTTCCTCAAGTTGTCGATGCACCTTCTCGACTCCTTTCTCCTCTGCGCGCAGGTCCTTTTCGGTCTCGCTCTCGTTGGAATTGGCGTTCGTTGGGTTTTCCAACATTTTGGTTGGAGATAATTCATGCTCATCCGGATTGAACCCCAAGGCCCAAACAATCGGAGCAACTCCACGGGTATAGACATCACTGCCGGTCGCAATGTAAGTGGTCGAGTTGTCCAAGATCTCGGCCAAGGTCGTTACCGCCTTCAGGTCGGATCCCAGTCCATAGACGTCCAGTCCTCAGGCCCACTTCGTACCGGAGAAACACTCCAGTTTCTGGTCGAATCACGAGACGGGACCCTGGTACTTACCCTCCGAGATTTGCCCTCCCAAGAAGCTCTCGGGCGGAACCTGGAAAACGCCCTTCTACCTCGCACCGCCGGCGCCATTCTGGCCGAGATGGGACTCGAAAACAGCTCTTCTAATCGGGCAGCCATCACGGCCCTCGCCGAATGGGGCTTACCGGCGGAACCGGAAACCGTCCGCATTATCGACGAAGCCACCGCAAGGATGACCGAATCCAGCGACCAGAAAGGCCGTTATGCCGCCTTTCTGGCCTCACGAGGAATTACCCCATCTGCCAGTCTCCTCGACGCACTCACCCAGATCCTTCAAGGGACATCCCCTCCCCTGAACAGCGGGGTCCAGCAACTCCCATTCACCCAAGCGCTGCTCAGTCAGGGGCAGTTACCCTCTCAGGGACTGCCGACCTCATTGCCATCCGCTCACGCAGTCCCCATCGACGTGACGGTACAGCAATTTCACCCGCTCCTCTCCGAATCCACTGGACCCTTCCTGAACGACCTTATCGATCGAATCACCCAAAGGACCCGAGAGGTCGTTCGGTCCGATCCTGTCCTCACCAGCTTTCGCAACTTGACCAATCTGCTCCAGAATCCGATCGCCGGCACCGCCGACTCAGAGTCCAAGATCGCTCGACAACTCCTCCTTCTGTTTCAGAATACGGCCCCTCCGGGTAGCGAAAATTCACCCTCCCCTCGCCCCGAGTGGGCCGCTCAGATCCTGAAAACACTTTCTCTTCCCCCCCATGCCACCGAGTCGGAGATCACCACCCAACTGAAACAGTTGGCCTCTCCTGCTCGGGAGGCCCTGGGCGCTCAACTCACCCAACAAGAATCCGAATGGATTCAAAAACATCCGGTCCTGTCGAACCTCTCCCGAGCCTTCCAGGAGATCGAACAGACGGCACAACGTCTTCAACTCATGAAGTTGTGGTCGCCACCATCTACCGGAAGCGGCGACCCATCCCCAACCCTTTCCTATGCCGGAGAATGGTCGCCCCCCACCCTCACCGGAAGTCCGGACCACCCCGAACGCCTTTTCCTCTTTTATCGCCCCAGCGACTCGGACAGTAAGACTTCGAGCACCGAGGAAGGAACCGCGTATATCGACATCCGATTGAGCCGTCTCGACCGCCTCAAAATCTTCGTAGAACTCCGAGGTCAAAATGTATCGATCCGTATCGACTCGACCGACGAGACGATACGACAACATCTAGAACTCTCCAAAGAGCGTCTACTTCATGCTCTCGATTCACTCGATCTCACGACCACGGTTCAAAATCGTCTCGCTTCCGACCCGTCCCCTCCTCCAGAAGAATATCGATCCTTGAGTGAAGAACTTGACCGCTTTTTCTGGGTACGACCCGAAGGTGAATTCCATGGTATCGACCTTCACATCTGAGTCGTCGGAACCCATCGATCGACAGATCGCTGTTGCATTGCGATACCGTCAACCGATCGATCGCTCACCTCGAGTTCTGGCCCGCGGACACGGACGCCTGGCTCAGAGAATCATCGATTCCGCTCAGGAAGCGGGTATACCGCTGCGTGAAGACGCCGATCTTGCCACCGTACTTTCCCATATTCCCCTGAACGCGGAGATACCTCCTCGGCTCTATCGCGTCGTTGCCGAAGTCCTGGCCTGGGTGTACGAAACCAATCGGGATTTTCGCGACCGCCTCGCTCCTCCCAACGACTGAAGCCCCTGACCGCATGCTCTCTGGTGAGCCCTAACCCGTTTCGATACAATGAATTAAAGGGCACATCGAGCTCTTCTCTTCCCCGCTTTTGCGCCGTCGAAAAATACTCCATGTCCATTACCCGCAAACGAAAACCCAAGGATTATGAACGCGATTATTGGACCGCACGCATTGCATGTGAAAATTTCGATATTCCTCGAGAGCGAATCGGACTCGCTCAAAAACGTCTCCACCAGGAGGGGACTACGGGCGACCTAGCCCACTGGATTCAAAAAACAGGCTCCATCGATGCCGAAACTCTCCCCCACCTTCTTTCGCAAGTTGAAGAAGCCAGAAAAGTGGAGGTGCCTCCTCGGGAAATTTCGCACGGCCTCGATATCCACACCCGTCGAGAACTTCTCCGTCAAGCCGGGATCGGCCACGACGCGATTTCCAAAACCCTCCTCTTTCCATCCGAAACAGCCGACAGTTCGGCCCGAATGCTAAAAACGCTTCAGAAAAAAGGGCTATTTTCGAAAACCGAGATACGCACGATTCGAACGCAATCCCGAGCCCGTTTCTACCGTCATGCCCTCCGCGAGTATCTTGGAATCACCTCAAAAGGCGATTCTACCGATTCACTCCCTTACTGGACTCGTGATGGATGGGAACTCGGAGACTTCCAGTTTGTCCGTGAACTCGGACGCGGAGCTATGGGGATCGTCTTTGAAGCCCACCAGAAGAGTCTCGATCGAAAAGTAGCCTTGAAAATCGTCGCTCCCAGCACTCCCGATGACGATCGAATGAGTCGTTTTCGGCGAGAAGTTGAACACCTCACTCGGGTCCAGCACGACAACGTGATCTCCATATTCAAGGTTGGGAACATCGGTTCACTGTATTTCCTGAGCATGGAACTCATTGACGGTCCCCCTCTCAGTCAACTCATCGAAGACCGAACCGTCCCACTCCCCAGTTTGCTTGAAATGGTTCGGGACATCGCACGAGCACTCGACCATGCCCACTGCATGGGGGTTCTTCACCGAGATGTCAAGCCGGCCAACATCCTCGTCAATTCCGAGGGACATCCTTATCTCACCGATTTTGGACTGGCCAAAGCCATCGGTTCCGACAAGTCTATCACCCACGCGGATGGACCGGTCGGCACACCGTACTACATGGCCCCTGAAAGGCTAACCAACGACTCTCCACCGATCGGTCCTACGGCCGATGTTTACGGCTTAGGAGTTATTTTGTATGAGATCGCTACCGGCCAGAAGCCGTACAACGGTGAATCGATTATCCAGGTCCTGCACGCCATCACCCACTCCGAACCGATACACCCGGCACGAATCGTCAGCGATCTCAACCCAAACCTCGCTTCGATCATTATGCAAGCCATTGCCCGGGATCCGAAGGACCGCTACCCCAGCGCCTCCGCCCTGGCTCACGACCTGTCCTCCTATCTTCAAGGAAAGCCCGTTCAGGCCCGTCCGCCTTCGATACTGTTAAGAACATTCGACCATGCCCGACGGAACCACTGGCCGTGGATCGCCGGTTTCGCGACCCTGGGAATTCTCATCATTGTCGCCATCCAGCCTTTCCGAAAACGTGTCCATGATCCCACTCCGAATCCGCAAGATCCGGCCTTCCTCCCCCCCCTGGAATCCACCAAGCAAGGCCCCTCAAACTCAGATCGGATCTGGTACGAAAATCACCTTGCCCTGGGAAGAAAACATCTTCAGGAAATGAACTTCTCGAGGGCCCTTTCCGCCTTCGAACAGGCCATTGAAATCGACCCCACCAACCCACTCGGACACCTTTATCGCGGCCGAACCCTGCGAGCCGTAAAACAGCCGGAGGAAGCTCTACATTCTCTTGTCCGCGCGCTCGACCTCGAACCCAATCTGGTCGAGGCCCACCTGGAAAAAGCGCAATGCCATCTGCACCAGGAAGAATACCAGAAAGCCCACTCACAACTTCTGACGGCTATCGCCATCGATAAGGACTGGCCAGAACTGCACCACTTACTCTCGGTCTGCGCCTTCCGACTCGGCAACCTGCAAGAGGCTGCTCAGCATCTGGGACATCTCATCGAGTTGAAACCCAATGCGCCCCAGCCACGATATCTTCGCGCGCGTATATACATCCATCTAGGCAATTTGGATTTAGCCCAGAAGGATCTGAATCAAACCCTGGAACTTCAACCCGACAACGCCAACGCCTATTTTGAAAGAGCTCGCATTCTAGCCCTTCAAGGAGAAAGGAAAGCAGCTATCCGGGACTTTGAAAGATCTCTGCTAGCCAACCCAAACCACTCCCGGGCTTCGGATGCCAAGAAGCAGATCAAAACCCTGAAATTTCCTCGCCGAAACCGTTGAATCGCCTCCATGAACACCCCTTTTGCTGACCAGTCAATCATCTTGAAAATCGAGATGGGCCCAGACCAGGGACGCCGGGCGTTCCTGCCTGATTCGGAACAATCGCCGTGGACTCTCGGCCGATCGATCGAAAGCTCGTTTCCCATCCTCGATTCTCAGATATCGAGCCACCACAGTGAGATCCGATTCACCGAGTCGGGGCACCAGATCCGGGACCTGAGCAGCCGTAACGGGACCTACGTCAACAACGAGAAGATCTTCGACTGGCACCCTCTATCTGTCGATGACGTCATTCGTATCGGCACCACCGAGCTTTCAGTCAAGCGGACCAGCGACCACCCGACCCCCCCAACCCCCTCTTCAGAATCCATCGAACTCTCTCATACGATACTCACCGACCCCGGGAGCGGGAAAGGGCCCGAACGTTGTCCTCGATGCCTCCAGTTCATCGAGATCGAATCTACTCCTGTCCGCCGGGTCTCCTGCTATGTCTTCTGCTCACCCTGCATCGAAAATGAAGATGCGGCAGGCCGCCGAATGAAAAACCTCACCCTGCTCTACGAACTGGGGAGAGGAGCGATCGGGGTCGTCTACCGCGCACGTCACGAACTCCTGGAAATGGATGTCGCGGTCAAGATTCTACACTCCCAGTTCTCCCACGATTCGACCCAGCGAGAACGTTTCCTGCGAGAAGCCCGAATCGGAATGAGCTTGGTCCACCCTCACATCCTTCGTGTTCACGACATCGACCATGATGGGGATCAACTCTTCCTGACCACCGAATATATTCCCGGCCAGGATCTGAGCCACCGGATCCTTGAGCAGGGTCCTCAACCGCTGGAGTTTTCGATTCCCCTCGGAATCCGCATGGCCCAGGCGCTCCATTTTGGCCACTCTCACGAAGTCATTCACCGAGATGTAAAGCCGGGCAATATCCTTCTCGATGAGAACGATATACCTCGACTTGCCGACTTCAACATTGCCCGTGCCGCTCAGTTCACCCCCGCTTCCCAGAACACTCCGCAGGGAGTGGTCATCGGTACACTTCGATATATGGCTCCCGAACAGCTTGATGTAAATCGTCCCGTCGACCATCGAGCCGACCTTTACGCTCTGGGAGCAACCCTTTTTCACACCCTCACGGGCGAACCGCCATTCAACACCGACAATCGATTGCGATTGATCCGAGATGTCCTCACCGCCGCCCCCCCACTGGCAAGCGACCGACGCCCCGATCTCCCAGCGGCACTCGATCAGATTTTCCAGACGGTTCTGGCTCAGGATCCCTCGGACCGATATCCCAGCGGAAGCGCTTTCGCGGAAGCGCTCGCTTACATCGGTTGACACCCTACATCCGGTCGTGTTCTTCGAGTTGCAAGATCCACTGGCAATACGAATCCTGATCCCGCTCGGTCCGAAACGTCACGCGCTGCCGATTGCCACGATCCGCCAGCATCGGCACCCCCTCATTCATCCGAATCCCCGGAACACGCACCAGAAACTTGCGAACCCAACTCTTCATTCGGATTCCTACCTTTTTCCCCTGTACTCGAAACGTGGTCCGTTTTTCCCACAATCGGTATCGCGTCCAAGGATTGAAGCAGAAAAAGTCCAGCACCGCCTGCTCCTGAACCGAACTGAAACGCGATCGGAGGGAAAAAGGGACCCGGAATCGGTGTGAGTGGCTGGCGGGTGCTATTCCGATATCGACCTCCAGATCTCCTTCGAAAGGACCGGCCGCCATACGCGATCCCAGCGCTTTTTCTCTTTGGCGTGCCAGGAGATCGACCGTGTGGACCCACGTTGCCAACGCAAGATACAGATCACCCCAAAGCTTCACTTCCTCATCGCCACTCTCCATTTGTAGTCGGACCCCCTGCTCGAGAAGAAAGGCTGTTTTCACCGATCGAGAATTGGGAAAATCCACCAGATAATCGTCGTCCACCACCAGGACCGGCATCCCGTGACTCTGTAATTTCGAAGCGAGGGAGAGGGCTCGATTCACCGGTAGTTTTTCCGCCACCCAACCCCGGGCACCCCGCAACCGACGAGCCACGTCGATTCCGTTCTCGCCGGTCACCTCCGCAACCAACCGTCCGTATCGTCCCGGATGCATGACTTCCACAGTCTGCCGAATGACCGATGCGGTCCCGTCCAATTCGTGATCGGGAAGGATCCGATCCAGATGAGATTCGATCTTCTTCTGAATCGCCACCACCCGTGCGCGAGTGGAATCGTCCAGAGGTCCGTGCTGCGCCTTCAGGATATGAGAAAGTCCCTGGCCCGGCTCACCAAGGTGCGTCGCATGCAGTTCGCCCAGAGCGGCCTCGCTCCGAGCACGAACTGCGGGGGATGGATCCTGATCGATCACGGTCCGGATCGCTTGCGCCGCCAGTCGATGAAAACCGTTTTTGCGAAGCGCGGTGGCAACCTTCCGCTGCAAGTCGGGCTCCAAGCTCCCTCGTCCGTGCCGACACAGCTGCTCCTGGTAAAGATCGGCCACCGCCTCTTGCTGGCCACCCGCAATCGCCCGCTCCAGTCGCTCCGCAACCGCTGTCCTGGGCGCCTTGGGTTGAACGGGAGGATCACGGCGCGACCTCTTTTCCCGAGTTGCCCAGAATACGGGAGCCTTTTCCTGCCCCAACGCCCAATCCGACTGAAAAGCCCTGATCGCTCCCCCGACGACGAATCCGACCCCAAACCCTCCGAGGTGAGCCCCGAAAGCTACCGCGCTCGCTGATCCCAGCAAGGAGAAATAGAGCAACTGTTCAAACAACCAATAGACGATAGCCCAACGAGCGGAGATCCGAAATTTACCCACAAAAAACCCCACCCAATAGACCACGCTGATCATGTTCTTGGGGAAGAGGAAGACATAGACTCCCAGCATCCCGCTGATGGCTCCGCTGGCACCGATCAAAGGCATCTCGCTAGCCGGACCCACCGCAAACGCTCCATGCACCATGCAGCCGACAACTCCCGAAAGGAGATAGATCGCTACATGGGCCATTGAACCGAGAGAATCCTCGATATTGTCGCCAACGATCCAGAGCAGAAGCAGATTTCCTCCCAGGTGGACGATATCGCTATGAACGAAAAGACTCGAAACCGCCGTGAATACGCTGGGATGAGCGGGGACATAACCGTAGGTCATGAAAGCGTGAGCAACATCCGATTGTTCCCAGACCCAGAAGGAAATCGCCGCCGTCAAAATCATCAGCCCGTAGTGAGCGTAAGGAGTGCCCTCTCGAGGAGCATCATCGCCGTAGGGAAGAATCACCCCTGAGCTTTCCTTTCGGAAGTTTCCGGACTCCAGGGCCTGGGTCGCCGACCGTGCAATTGATCAGGATATCCCAGTCGATCCTGAATCACCGCCCCAACCCTCTTCAGGTCCGAGGAGTGTCGGGCCGCGACAAACACGTAAAAACGCCATAGATTCCGATGTTTTTCGGCCAGCGAATCGACCTCCGGTATCTGAAGACTCGAAAGGGGTACGGGGGACCCTCCCGAAACGAGCACCCGAACCTCGGCCTCCTTCAAACTCATCTTGGCCGCTGGACAATACACAATCAACTCCCCGGCTTCGAGACCGGTCGAAGCGGTCAACTCCTCCTCGAGACTCTCTCGCTGGCTCCGATCCGCGTGATAACGACCGATCAGATCTTGCTGAACATCCGCACCGACCGATCGATCGAGCAGATAGGCCCGTTTGTAAACCTGTCGAGAGTCGAGTCCGACCACAAGACGATCCAGAGCCGGATCGTTCGGAGCGTATCGAGTACGCAGCGTTTCCATCAGTGTCTCGTCACGCATCGGAAACAGATCTTCGAGTTGCAACCCTTGGCGCATCGCCAGTTCGACCGCTTTGGAGATCATCGCTCCCGTGGCGGTCTTGGTGTGATGAAAATACACCCGTTCGGTCAGGAAATACCGAATCCGGAGCAGATGGATGATCTCCGAAAGAGCATCCTCTCGAATCTCACCCCCCTTACTGGCATGAAATACCAATCCTCCTTCGTGGAGAGCAAAATAGCGGAACAGGCGGTCATCGTAGCCCTGACTCAACCCACAGAAGTAGTTGTCTCGAGCCAGGTAATCGAGCAGATCCGCACAGATCGTCCCACAGACGATGTCCCGCTGCCAGGACGCGTGTGAATGGGTCGTGGAGCCGGTCAAGATCCCCAAAACCGATTCCGTCAGTTGCTCACGATCGAGGAGCGAAGCGACCGCCTCGTCGCCGAGAAATTGATGAAAACGATCGACAGTATCGTGTCGATCGAAAAGACGTCGCTCATCCTCAAACGTGTGTCCGAAAGGGATGTGAGTCACATCGTGCAAAAGAGCCGAAACGATCACCGCCAGGTACTCCTGTCGATCGATGGATGCCCCAGTGGCCCGAAGTCGATCCAGAATCCGACGTGCCATCCAGGCCGTGCCCAGGGAGTGATCGAAACGGGTGTGTACCGCGGTGGGATAGACCAGAGAAGCGGTTCCAAGCTGACGAATTCCGCGCAGACGTTGCACCAGAGATGTATCGATTATCTCCATCTCCACATCACGCGCGAACTCCATATCGCCGTGAACCGCATCTCGCAGAACACACGTTCCTGGCATCGTGACCGCTCCTCCTCAGATCACCCTATCATGCCCCAGGAACTCGAGGAAAACCACACCGCCCATTCCCGATTCCCAAGAAATTCAGACCCTCCGCATTTTCCATTCGAAGACAGTGGCCAAGTCGATGGATCGCATCCAAACCCAGAACCGCCCCTTCGACAGTTCCTCGTTGGATCAACTCGTAAGCGTAAACAGTTGGTCCAGATCCGCTCGAGCCAACCCGTGCTGAGAAGGTCGCTTCAACCGATAACAGGCCGATCGATTCAAACGAGCCTGCCGATCCAACGGATTACGATCCAGCACTTCTCCGAACATCTCGATGGCCTTCTCGTAATCCTTTTGCAAAAAGTAGCAGTTGGCAAGATTGACCATCAGATTCAGGTCCCCGGGATGAGTGCTCAGAAGCGATTCATATCCCTGGATCGCTTCTTCGAACCGTCCGACCTGGGCATGTAATCGGGCCGAATGAAGGGTCCATCGATCCCGCTCTCCGAACCGATCACGCAAAAGATCCAGGTCGGCGAGAGCCCCATCGAAATCCTCTACATCCTCCCTCGCGACTATGATCTGTTCACGAAGATTCACAACCTCTTCTTCAGGTGCAGCGCTTCCCATCGGTTCCAGTTGGGCAATGGCCCCTTCGACATCTCCAAGCTCGAGCCGCAATCTTGCCACCCGCCCCCGAACCCCGCACTCCTGATGATCATCTCCTCCCGGAAGAGAGAGCCACCCTTCAAGATCTGCAAGTGCGGCCTGCACATCCCCCATCTCGCGCTGGAGGTCGGCCATGCCAGTCACCAGTTCGTAATCAGATTGCACTCGAGGGCGAAGTTCCTCCAGTGCGCGCCGAACCGTCTCCGGATCCTCAGGAACTTGCCGCGAAAGCGATTCCACCAGAACGCGACGAACCTTGGACGATTGCGGAACGATACCCAGACACTGTTCGGCCACGCCTCTCGCCTCGACGTACGATCCTTGTTCAATGAGAACACTCGCCCAATCCAGCAGAGGGCCTTCCGCGAGAGCAGCCAGGTAGGAACGAGCTTCTTCTATACCGGCGACATCCGCCGACCGGTAAGATTGCCAAGCCTCCTGAAGCTCCCCTTGCTTCTCAAAACATCGACCCAGACAGAGATGAATCTCTCCGTCAGAAGGGTTTTCAGCCTGCAGCTCTTCCAGCGTTTCCCGTGCCGACTCCAGATCTCCCTGCTCGAGATCTCGGACCGCCGCCTTCAAGGTCCCCGGTTCGACGGGGTCAGGGGCAGGTTCAGCCGGAGAGGTAACCGTTGGATAGGGCGCGGTGCTATCACTAGGTCTCTTCTCGTCCTGATAAAGTTCTGCCACCACACGATCCGGACGTCCCTGAACCTCCTCCAGTTCCGGCACTCTTAGGCGTCGATCACACTCAGGACAGCGGGCTTTCTTTCCGGCCGCACGCAACGGCGCACGTACCTTGCGTCCACAAGGACATTCAAACGGAATCGTCTTCTTACTCACTCTGACATTTTGCGTCCCCTCCCCATCGAACGCAATCCTTTCCACGAATCCCGATCCTGGAAGATGCCCTTCTTATTTCATAGTATTGCCTCGATGGAGAGCCCTCTTGCCCCTCGCAGAACCACCGGTTGGACTATCTGGAGATATAGCTGGAAAGATTCCGTACCGCTGGCCATTACCGGAATCCAACTGTTTGGCAACTTCTGGCTTGCCGCCACCTGGGAGCAAAGATCCCTTCTCGAGATCTTTCTTCTCTGGCCGATATTTCTAGGACTCTTCTGGTACAACCCCATCATCTCCACTCACAACTTTCTCCATACCCCTTTCTTTCGATGGAACAGTTGGAACTCTCTGTATCGCGCCATCAACTCCATCAACCTTGGCCTGCCCCAGATTCTGTATCGCTATCACCACCTGAACCACCATCGCCACAATAACGACCCCGTCGATCTCTCCGGTCAGACCCAGGACAACTCCTCCACCTTCGCCTACGGACGCGAGGGGAAACACGAGTCGGTGATCCCCTATTCGGCTCTGGGGCTCTTCCGCCCAAGCACTACCCAAGCGTATCTGGAGGCCCAAAAGAAAGGCCAGTTGCCACAATTTTTCTTTGAACTTCTCATGAGCCTATCTGGCCTTTCCATCATGACGTGGCTTTCCTGGCAATTCTTTCTGTTCTTTTACGTACCGACTTTCTACTTCGGCTGGTTCCTCGCTCATATGGAAAATTACTACGAACATTACGGCGCCAATCCGCACAGTCGATACGCGGACTCGATCAGTTTCTACGGTTCGTTTTACAACTTTTTGTTCTGTAACGAAGGCTATCATCAGGAACACCACCTTCGCCCCCAGGTGCACTGGGTAAAGCGGCCTGCAATCCTGGTGGAATTCAACGAACAGTTAAATGAATCGAGTCGGTTCGTCTCGAAAGTACCACCGATTCTGGGGTTTCTGGAAAGACGACCCAACCGTCCATGCTCCCCGGAATCAGAAAACTGATCTCCATCCGAGCGCTTTCTCCGAGTGCGTTCACTCCACGGAACGAGTCAGCGCGCCGACTTCAACTCCTTCGATCGACTCGACCCACTCGGCGCCAAAAGCCTGAGCCGGCGTCCAGGCGCCCGGCTGCACAGAATCGATCCGCGTCAAGGCGGCGATCGCTCCCAGAGCCGTGAACCGATATCCGTCCGGTGTGCTGAGATGGCCAAAAACCTTCTCTCCAGACCGATTGGTAACTTCTCCCCAGAGATGACAACGCCCCTCGAGTAGCTCACGGTCCTTAGGACCCCGAGATTTCCATCCGATGGCGCGAGACAGAAAACCCTGAATCGGGCCCCAGGCGAGAAGTCCTCGCAACCGCTCCAGGCGACGCAACCCGCGAATCGTCCCCTTGGGTAACGCAGCGTAAGTTCGAATATTTCCGATCCCAGTCGAACGGTACGCGGTACTCAGATCTCCCCACGGTAAAGTCACGGCGTCTCGATCCCGGTCTGCGAAAGGAATTCTCCGGGTTTTCCAACCCAACGGCACCGACTCCAACCGGCCGTTCCGGCGAATCCACCCCCCGTGTGAACACCCCATCACCATCGTCCGCATCGTGCCACGACTGACTGTTCCCAATCCGGTAAAAGCGAGTTCGAGTTCGGTCGCATCGGGCAAGGCTTCCTTCAGTCGTCCGGCAAGACAATCGGTAGGGATCACATCGAAGCCGACCCCAGGCATCAAGATGATCTTCTTTTCGACCGCTCGCTCATGAAGAGAGAAAATCGACTCGAAAACCGAAACTTCGCCGGTGATATCGAGATAGTTCACCCCCCGGTCCAGGCACGCGTCGACCATCTGCTTGGAGGTCAAAAGAAACGGACCTGCGCAATGCAAAACCGAATGGATCCCCTCGAGACCCGACCGAACGGCTACCGGATCGTCGAGCGAAAACACACGCGGTTCGAGCCCGAGCTCTTCGGCCAAAGATGTCACCGCATCGGCCCGCCGGCCTGCCACCAGAGGTCGCAATCCTCGCCTGACCGCTTCTCGGGCGACCAGTTCACCCGAAAACCCGGTAGCACCATAAATCATAAAGTCTGGAACAGACATGGCTGTATGGTATCAATCCCCGGAGCCCTTCCCAATCGAACAGGTTCTACGGTCAGGGATTCACACCATGCTCTCTGGCAGTTCCCAAGGCGGCATCGATCACACTTTGGAGACTCTGTTTCGAACCCCAGGTCCCACTCAGGGTGGAACCGCTCCAGTTCTGATAGGTCAGAAGTGTTTCGAGACGAGCCTTCCGCTTGGGATTGGATCCCGGCCGATGCATCTCTCGACGAACCTCCTCTTCGAAACGTTTGAGAGCACGGTAGCGAGCGGCGGACGCATTTCCGATCAAACGGTGCAAACCGGGAGAATCGGCCATCCCCCAGCGCTGTGTTCGCAGAACTCCCCAACGGTAAATCTGATTGTCAGCCAGCACCCAGGAATCGCCAGCCAAATTCCGCTGGGTTGCTCGAAGATAAGCGCTCTCCATCATGGAATCCAGATAGGGACCCACCTCTCGCTCCAGATGCGAACAGGCCGAACGTCGAAGACGATCCAGAATCTTCAAATCCAATTCAGCGGACATCCGGTTTCGGCTCAAGGCGGATAACTTGTGTTTTTGACCCGGAGTCAACAGTTCCGTCGACCAGGCTTCCAGCAAGGAAATCGCCGCCCGATCCGGTTCTGTCCGGTCCAGATTGGCGATCGGATCACCCGAAGCGGTCGGATTGGGATCCAACCGTTCCAGCAAAAGATCGATCTTTATTTCCAGCGGAAGCGATTGCTCCTCAGGTTTCAGATGACTTGAAAATATCCCCTCGAGTGGCGCTTGAAACTTGACCACGAGAGCGCGTTCATAAACCCGACGCGCCGCGCCCTTCAAACTCGAGTCCTCGGACTGGAGATACTTTTCCAGTTCCGATTTGACGGCCTCAAATCCATAACTGAAGATCAATCGATCCAGTGTCTGGCTGCGAGTTTCAGGTCGATAGGCGCAGTTTTTCAGAAAAGCGAACATCTCCTGGGGGAGTGTGCCTGAGCCGTCCAGAAGATTGCCCTTTTCATCCACGCACTGGTAAATACCGAACCGAGGTCGGTCTTTGAGCCGAAGTGCCATCAACTGATCCAGTATCGCTCGACGTGCCGAGGAGGAATTTGCCAGCCGAAACTGACGCAGAAGTTGATTTCGTTTCTCCCGAATGCTATCAGCCTCCTCCGCGCAAACCTGCCAAGAGAAGCACCCCAACAGCACCAGAAGAGCCAACCCACACGAAAGCGGTCTCATAATAGGATCGAAAATCATGAATCACCTCGAGAAAAAGATTCGGTTACTCGAGAATCCGTCTTCGCTCCCCACTTCCTTTCAAACAATTTACCTCAAATCGATATTTTTTTGAGACAGCTGTAGATCGAGTGGCAGAGGCGAATCGCTCGGGGAGAGCGAAGGTGATGATCCATCCGGTTCATGACATATCCGATACCCAACCGATTGACCGGATCCGCCCAACCGAGAGTCCCTCCCGCACCGGGATGCCCAAAACTCTCCGTATTCGGACTGAACAGCAATTCATCTTCCTTCACGAAACCGTGGGTATAGCCGATCGATTTACGCAGTACTTCATCGATTTCCCACGAATCCCTGGGGTAGAGTTTCTCGATCGCTTCGGGATCCACCAGGCGGACTCCTTGCCCGGATCCCCCCGATGCCAGTACCGAGTAGAACCGGGCCATGCCCCGGGCCGAAGCGACCCCTCCGGCCCACGCGATCTCCATCGCCCGAACCTCCGGGCGATTGAAATTTTCCAGATATCCTTTCCCCAGTTCACGGGGGTTGCCGAGCGCCTTTCGTGAAGGACTTCCCGGGCGGAGAAAACCACGAAAAAATCGCCCGTCATTCGTACCTGGACGAAGGACATGACCGAGGATATCCAGCCAATCCCAGAAGCCGCCAAAAGGCTGAACGGGAGACACATCTCCCTGCTCTTCAATCGGTAATCCCAGGCGAGCATCCGACCCAAGGGGTAATGCCACCTCCGAGAGGAAAAACCTACCAACAGTCTCACCGGTTACGCGAAGAAAAAGCTCGGGAAGGATCAATCCCAGAGTGACCGCGCCGTACGCCTGAACGGTTCCCGGCTTCCAAATACACTCCTGTCTCTCCAGAGCACGACAGATGACTTCCCGATTCTTGAGATCTTCCAGCGATAACGGAGTATCGATGGAACAGAAACCGGTCCGATGAGAAAGCAAATGAGCGATGGTAATCGACTCTTTCCCTCCCCCACGAAACTCGGGCCAAAAATCTTGAATAGGACGGTCGTGATCCAAACCTTCGCGCTGCGACAGGATGAAAAAGGCGGTAGCTGCCAACCCCTTGGTGGCGCTGAAAAGAATGCTACGAGTCCCAACTTCCCAGGGACGCGTCCTCTCCGGATCGATCCACCCCCCCCAGATATCGACCAACCGAACTCCATCCCGCTCAACACAAAGGGACGCACCCAGTTCTCCCCCCCGCCGTAAATTCCAGGCAAATACGTCCCTCACCGGCTCGAAACCGGAAGCGACTTCTCCCAAAACCGTGTCTGATGGATGAGGCATATCCAGACGAATTCCGTCAAGGCTCCTGACCTAACAGCCCAAAAACCGACCTTCCTACCTGATGAGTGACCTTTTACCAGAAAGAATCCAGAAGACCAACTGGAACCCTCTATCAACCGGACGAACCGATCGCCTCATCGTCTTCGAAGAGTTTTCACTCAGGGCCTCGGACCCAAGCACGCGCAGCAGCAGACCCCAGACCTTCTGGACAGCCTGAAAGTAGGCGAGGCGTAATCCCAATTTCCCACCAGAAAGTCCGAGGAAACTCATTCCGACCACACCTTGGCCGAACTCCCGGATTCAAATTCGAGAAGACTTACTTGAAAGCGTATATCGCGAGAAACGCGATCATAAGCCCGATCAGAGTCATGAAGAACGTGGTGTCTTTACGTTCACAAGCTGCGAGCTTGTCAATCATCTTCTTTTGAGCATCCACAACATCTTGTTGAGCCTGAACAATCTCACTCTGCTTCTCTATGACTTGAGTAAGTACTTCTTCGAGATTTTCACGGAAGGTCACAGCGAATTTGTGAACATTGTAGACATCGTCACCGCTCCAGGCACTGGTGGCAACCGCTGTTCCCCCACCCGCTTCGACCTCCTCTCCGGATTTAGTCACCGGGAGATCTTTCGGAGCGCTCTTGCTGAATCCCTGAAATTTTCTGGCCATCCTGTTTACCTTTCGAATCCAAAGACCTCATTGATTAATTGCCGTATGCACTTGGACCCACGACACGATGGATCGTATTGCAGCACCGGCATACCCATGGCTGTCGCCTGTGAGATCTTGGTGTTGTACGGGATTTTGGTTGTGGTCAAGTAATCGGTGTAATGCCTCTGAAGACTCGCAAGATTCTCCCGGGCGATAATCTCGTTCGATTTGAACTGATTCACAAAGATGAATATGTTTTCGAACAATCCCCGGCGTTCGTGTTCCGGATGCACCGAAAAGTTCTTTTCCATCCGTGACAGTTCATGAAATAGAAGTCCGAGACCATCATAAGACAGGTAATCAGCGAGAACGGGAACCAGAAGATCACCCGCTGCGATCACCGCATTTTTATTGAGAAGAGAGATCGTCGGCAATGCGTCGATAATGATGACATCGTAATCCTTTTGAATATCGTCGATTGCTGACTTTAACAGGAACTCCCTCATGTCCTTATTGAGAAGTCGGCTCTCGATAATCGAAAGGCGAAGCGTCGCCGGAAGGAGATCCAGCGTAGGCATCGTCGTCGGCTGAATAGCCTGATTGATGTTCTCTCCCTCGATAAGAACCTCGAAAAGCGACATGATGTCCAGTGAAGGGTCAAATCCCAGGCACTTGGTCATGTGCTGCTGCGGGTCCAGATCGATGGCCAACACCTGCAGCCCCAATTCTGCGAGGCCATAGGCGTACGACGACGAAATCGATGACTTTCCCGTCCCCCCCTTGAAGTTCAGAAACAGTTGAACCCGTTTCCGATCCAAAAGTGGCGGGAGATCGAGTCGATCGCGGTAAAGATGGATGTCGTCTACTGTGTAAAATCGGTGCTCCACCTTGCCTCGCTGAACACGACGCGCGGGTGGAACTCGCCCCTCATTTTCTAAACGTAGCAGATGGGTTTTGGAGATACCAAGCAGTTTGGCAAACTCCCGGGTCTGATAGACTTTGGCTTCCAAAGGTCGCTCCTCCGAAAGTCGTCCGCCAAGGACCAAGGAATGGTGGCTTTTTTTTAAGATGATGGCCCTGGATATATTCAAGGCCACTTTCAACGCGAAGAATATACCCAAACCTCGAAAAGTCAAACGCACCAACCACCAAACTATCCATCCCCCCTCCTGTTGGCATATAAATTCAATATTGACAGGAAGTTGAGGTCATTCACCCCTTGCTATAACTTTGATTTCTGATCCATTTTCTTTCGGAAATCAGGAATCAGGCGTGTCCCCCTCCACGTCGAAAACCGGAACCAGGCAGCAGATGGGATTTCGATCCCCATGGACATTATCGATACGACTGACCGGAGGCCAGTATTTGTGCTTTCGGGTCCATGAAGTCGGAAAGGCGGCGCGTTCCCTGGAGTAGGGCCGATTCCATTCATCGGAGGAAACCGCTTCAGCGGTATGAGGAGCGCCACTCAGAAGATTTTTCTCCCGGTCAGCGTTTCCGTCGATAATCTCCTGGATTTCACCTCGAATTCCGATCATGGCCTCACAAAATCGATCCAACTCGGCTCGTGACTCGCTTTCGGTCGGTTCGATCATGAGTGTCCCGGAAACTGGCCAGGACATCGTAGGCGCGTGAAATCCATAATCCATCAATCGTTTGGCCACATCATCAAATCCCACTCCCGAAGCCTGGGTCAACGGACGAAGATCCAGAATGAATTCGTGGGCAACAAATCCGGTCTTTCCCCGATACAAGACATCGTAATGCGATGCCAGACGATGAGCCATGTAGTTCGCATTGAGAATTGCGACCTGAGAAGCCTTCCGCAAGCCCTCCGGCCCCATCATCGCGACATAGGCATAAGAAATCGGCAAGATACTTGGACTCCCCCACGGCGCAGAAGCCACCGGCAAGATTGCATTTTCTCCACCCACTGTTTCAAGGGGATGGCCGGGCAAAAACGGAGCCAAATGCTTGGCCGCACAAATCGGCCCCATTCCTGGTCCCCCGCCCCCGTGGGGAATGCAAAAGGTCTTGTGTAAATTGAGATGGCACACATCCGCCCCCAGATCCGATAAGCGAATGAGTCCCACCATGGCATTCATGTTGGCCCCATCGAGATATACCTGCCCCCCGAATTCGTGAACAATCCGGCAAATCTCGACGATCCCTTCCTCAAAAACCCCGTGGGTCGAGGGATAGGTGATCATCATGGCGGCCAGTTTATCCTGGTGAGTCTCCGCTTTGTTTCGCAGATCTCCGATATCAATATTTCCCTCTTCATCGCAAGCGACAGCCACCGTACGCATTCCGGCCAACACCGCGCTGGCTGGATTAGTTCCGTGAGCCGAGGTTGGGATGAGACAAACGTTACGACCTCCCTCTCCCCGCGCATGTTGGTAGGCTCGAATGAGCAGAAGCCCAGCATACTCGCCCTGGCTCCCCGCATTGGGTTGCAAACTCACGGCAGGAAGACCCGTGATCTCACCCAACCAGGACTCGAGCTCCGCGAATAACTTTCGATATCCTCGAGCCTGGTTCGCGGGAACAAATGGATGAAGAGCTCCGAATTCCGGCCAGGTCACTGGAACCATCTCCGTTGTCGCGTTGAGCTTCATCGTGCAGGACCCCAACGGAATCATCGAGGTTGTCAAAGACAGATCGCGAGCCTGTAGCCGATGCATATATCGCAACAACTCCGTTTCGCTTCGACACTGACGGAAAATGGGGTGGTCCAGGAATGAAGATGTCCTGATCAACTCGGAAGGCCAGACGATCTCTTGATCGACAAGAGCGACATTCTCTTCCTGCTCCCAACCAAAGGCTCCAAGCAGATCCGGAAGATCAGAAATTTCTACGGTTTCATCCAGCGCAATCCCCACATCACCGTTACCGAAAAGACGGAGATTGATCCCTCTTTTCAGCGCTCGCTCTACCACCTCGCTCCCCAGAAATCTCTCCGGTCGAATCCGCAACGTATCAAAGAATAAATCGTGGACAACCGCGTGTCCGGCTTGCTCCAGCTTTCGAGCCACGGTCCGAGTCAATCGATGCAATCTGCGAGCAATGCCGAGCAGCCCCTCAGGGCCGTGATAAACCGCGTACATCGAAGCCGTAACCGCCAACAGGACCTGCGCGGTACAGATATTGGAAGTCGCTCGGTCACGCCGAATGTGCTGCTCACGAGTCTGTAGCGCCAACCGAAAGGCCGCTCCCCCCGAAGCGTCTACCGAAACTCCCACAATCCGACCGGGCATTTTTCTTTGATGCGCAGAGTGAGTGGCCAGAAACGCGGCGTGAGGTCCACCGTACCCCATAGGCACACCCAAACGCTGACTATTCCCCACCACGACATCCGCACCAAAAGACCCCGGTGGACGAAGCATCGTCAATGCCAGAAGATCCGCCGCTACCACCACCATCGCACCCGCCTCATGAGCACGTTTCACGAATTCCTCGAGGTCCTCCACCCGACCATCGGAGGCCGGATACTGGAGGAGAACCCCGAAGGTCGGTTCATCAAAAGCGTACTCTTCATGGGACCCCACTACGACCTCGAACCCCAGAGGCAAAGCTCTTCCTCGAACGACCTCGATCGTCTGAGGATGACAATCCGAAGAGACAAAGAAAACATCGGCGCCATCACGCGACTTGCGAACACGGTGGCAAAGAGTCATCCCTTCGGCGGCCGCAGTCCCCTCGTCAAGCAACGAGGAACCCGCCACTTCCATTCCTGTCAGATCCGTAATCATCGTCTGAAAATTCATCAAGGCTTCGAGACGCCCCTGAGCAATCTCAGCCTGATAAGGAGTGTATTGGGTATACCATCCGGGATTTTCGAGAATCCCACGCTGTATGACTGGAGGTGTCCGTGTACCGTGATAACCCATTCCCAGATAAGAACGGATGAGCCGATTCTCCGAGGCGAGAGTGCGTAACCGATCCAGGATGTCGTGCTCGGTCCTCGCAGGATCGATCTTCATGAATCCCTGCATACGAATCGACTCTGGAACTACCCGCTCGGTCAACTCTTCAAGAGAAGAAAGGCCTAACGCCTCGAGCATCTCGGTTTGTTGCTCTTCTCCAGGTCCCAGGTGTCGGGTAAGAAAATTATCCACGGAATCGTGTGGTCTGGCTTCGAGTTGCATGTCGGTCATGAACACATCCTAGATAGTGTGGAGCCGGTCGCAAGGCAGCGATTATAGGAATCCGGAGATTCTCTGCGACCCCCCACCTGAAAAGACCCCTTTCAAAAGCCGAGAGTCGGATCGCCGATCTGCGAGGGCTCGAATATTCGTTCGATCGATCGCCTCCGATCCCTAGCCAGATTCACGAACTGTTTCTCCGCGAAGGGCACCCCTGAGGAGTTGACAAGCAGCGAAATCACAGGGCGATCGTGCTCCCGATCGCCAGTCGCAATGACTCGTCCCATCTCACCTCCGGACAATTCGACCCAGGAACCGATAGGATACAACGAAACACTGGCCAGCAAGGCCTTCACCGCTTGAGAGGAAAACTTCCCCTCGGTCGTCATCCGAAGAACCTCCTCCATGGACCGATAGGGGGAATGCGCCAGACGGTGGACTTTCCACGTACTGAGAGCACAAAACACATCCACCAGGCTCAAGACCTGGGCGTATGCATGAATCTGATCCCCTTTGCGCCCCGCGGGATACCCGGAACCATCCGCCCTTTCGTGGTGTTGCGAAATACTGCAAAGAACATCTTCGGTGACGGCAGGACAGTGGCGCAAGATATCCAGGGTCGATAGGCAATGCTTCTGCACCTCCTCTTTTTGTTTCGCATCGTACGCCCCCGCTTCCTCCCGGATTGACTTCGGCAGGCGAGTCATCCCCAGATCCATCAACAGCGCGGACAAGGCCAACCACTGTATATCCTCGAGATTCCACCCCAGATGCTTGGCCATAGCGACCGAAACGATCCCTACCCTGACCACATGCCTTCCCAGGCACTCTTTTTCTTCTCCCTGAACGCTAATGGCTAAAAGCAAATTCCGATGGCGACTGATGAGCGCAAGAATCCTCTCCACCGACTCCATCGAATCATCCAGATCGACCACCTCTTCTTTCGCGGCCAGGTCGTAACAGGCCTGAACCGTGTTCACGATATCCTGGAACTCGGCCATGACCTTACGCCGCTCACGAGGTCCATAGGTGAGACGATCCCGACCACAGGAATCGTGAAAACGTTTCTGTCCCGCCCGGATCGAAAGGGTCTTCCAACCAACGGCTGAGTCCTCCACCTGGTGAAGCAGAACCTGAATCATCTCCTTCCGGAAACGTCCTACCTCTGGAGGTTCAGCCCCGAGCTGGTGATTGATGCGAATGATCCGACGCCTTTCCGTCTGCCCTTCTCTGGGGAACTGTTTCAGCTTTAACTCGGTATCGGCATCAGTCGACGAGTCGGATTCCGACTCATCAACTCCCCCCAGAACTGCTGTCCCCTTCCATTCGAGCGCAATAACAGAACTCGATTTCTCCTGAAAGCTGGTATCCTTCTTCTTCCCGAAAGAACCCGCGGTTCTGCGCCCCGTTTTTTCAGACCGGGAGGATGACGCGTCCCGTGGGGCCTGATATACGGTGCGAATTCCTGATTTCTCCAGACTCCGCAGATGCTCCAGCCCAAACACCACGTCCGCAGCAATGAGCAATCGCCCACTTTCGTGATACAAAGATCGATCTAACGGGCAAGATAAAGGAACCTCGTGAATATCGAGGGCCCGCATCGAGGCCAGCTTCATGTATTCTCCCAGTTTGAGTCCTGTGGCCCCCGCGCACAGAGACCATTATAATCGAGCCCTTTTACAGCACAAACCCCCGCTGAGAATTCAGCCACAAATCCCTACCCGGTCTTCCAATCTTCAACCACAGCCAGAATCATCGATGAAGACCTTTTACTCCCACACAGAACCTTTCGCGGCCCAATGGCGCCGAATCCTCCAACGGGGCTCGAGCCAGGAACGCGCCCAGATCGAAACCGCCACCAAAACCATACTCGATCGAGTTCGTAAAGGGGGCGATAAATCTCTTCTAAACCTGTCTCGTGAATTCGATGGAGTCGAACTCGACGCGTCCTTTCTGCGCGTTTCGGCCACATCCATCCGTACCGCTCTCGAAACGATGGATTCCGAGTGGGTGCGTTGCCTGAAATTTGCCGCGAACAAGATCCGAAGCTTCCAGCGACACATCCTCCCTTCTCCACCACCCGACTGGACACACGGGGGAACTCGTGTGCGATACATACCCTCGCCAATACAACGACTGGGCGTCTATGTCCCCGGTGGATCGGCTTCCTACCCCTCGAGCGTCCTGGCCAACGTCTTGCCCGCCCAGATTGCAGGCGTGCCTCAAATCGCGTTAGTAAGTCCTCCGGGCCCGAATGGCCTCCCGGCTCCATCGGTTCTCGCCGCCTGCGCTCTTCTGGGAGTTGAGGAGGTCTATCCTCTCGGAGGTGCCCAGGCGATCGGAGCCCTTGCCTACGGGACGGAGAGTATTCAACCGGTCGATTTCATCGTGGGCCCAGGGAACGCCTATGTCACGGCCGCCAAGAGATCGGTTGTCGGCCTGGTCGGCATCGACGCACTCGCCGGACCGACAGAGATTGCTGTGATCGCCGACGAATCGGCCTCGCCGGAGTGGATTGCCGCCGATCTCCTGAGTCAGGCCGAACACGACCCTCTGGCTGCGGCCGTTTTACTCACCCCTTCGGAGTCTCTAGCCCAAAATACCGCCCAGGCTCTGGAGCGTCAGCTCGAATCCCTGCCCAGGAAGGAAATAGCCCGCGAATCGCTGGAATCTCACGGCGCGCTCATCGTGACGCAGGACCTGGAGGAGTGTATCGAGAAATGCCAGGAATTGGCGCCGGAGCACCTGGAACTCGTGGTTCAGGATCCGTCAAAATGGACCCCCCTACTGACCCATGCCGGGGCGATCTTTGTGGGCCCCTGGACTCCAGAAGTCGCCGGAGACTATGTCGCTGGCCCCTCCCATGTTCTCCCCACCGACCGGACAGCTCGCTTCACCTCCGGCCTGGCCTCACCCCTTTTTCTGCGCTGGAAGGCGATCGTGGAGTACGACCGAACGGATCTCCAACAAGAAACCCCCATCCTCGCCCACCTGGCTCGGTCGGAGGGTCTAGAGGGGCACGCACGCGCGGCCGAAATTCGCTTCGAATCGGATGAAAAACCCTGACAAAACGGTTTAATCCGCCTGCTCTTCCTCATCCGCCTTTCGAGTTTTCTCCCACCATTCGATCCAACGCCGCACCGCTCGATCTCGGAGCACCGGTTCTGCCAAAGCGTCGTAACCGAATTCTTTATCGGTTCTCTCCTGTAAGGAACGAATCGCCGTTTCTCGAACAGCGGGATCGGAGGAAGAAAGCTCATCAAGCAGAAGAGGCAAAACGCGTTCATCATGTCCCAAAGTTTTCCGTCCCAGCGACTCGAGTACCCGAATCCGAAGAGACGGGTCCGAAGTCTGAAGTAGCCGTAACACCCCTTCCACCGCGGCAGGATCTTCGATTCGAGCCAGGGTTTCCAGTGCAGCCTCACGCTCGAAGGAAATTCCCGATGCCAGCATCTGGATCAGCGCAGGAATCGCATCCCGATGAGGATGGAAGCGAAAGATTTGAATCGCGGTCCAGCGTACATTCGGATCGGGATCTACGAGAGCCTGAACCACTTTATCCCGATGTTTCTCCAGGCCCTCTGATTCCAGGAGGCCCAAGCCTCGACGTCTCAGTACCGGATCTTGACTTTCCAGTAAGGAGAGGAGGCGTCTCTCTTGAACGCGCGAAGTCTCTTTGTTCGCGAACTCCTCGAGTCGCCGATTTCGCCGAAACTGGTCGTCAACCGTTCCCGCCTCGATACTCTCAGCAAATCGCACGATTACCAGTGGGAACTGGAGCAAATAGAGGAATCTGCCGACCGGACCGTTGCTCAGAACTCGATTTTCGATCGGCTGATTGAATACCCCTTCATCCAGGCCGAATTCCAGTCGATATAAAGATTTATCGCCGTCTTCGAGCAAAAACTCATATTCGGCGCACCCCGCCACACAAAATATCGCGCCAGAAAACAGAATCGACTTCAGAAATCTCTGTCGAAAATTCAATTCAGTTGTTCCCGGATCTTTTTCACAAGATTCCGACCACCCTGGTAGCGCCTAGGCCGCAACCGAAAACGACGACCATCCGCAAACCGAAGATCCACGAAACGAATTTCATCCCCCGATGTTTCGATGCTAAAACGCTTCAAATTTGCGATATTGAAAACCTCTTCTTCATCGAGATGCTTTCGATTCACCACCTTGAAGCCGGTTGCCGTATAGACAATATCATGACGCGCCTTGAGAAATCGCCACCAGAAACAGTACCCTGTCGTCATCAGCAACACACCGATCAACAAGAAGACCCATCCTGTCAATTCGTGAGTACGCAAAAAATCTTCCGCATGGACAAGCCCATACGCCAGCCCAAAAATCAGTATGATTCCGGCAAGAAATCCCAGAAGCGATTTGACTGCCCGCTCCTTGTAGTGAAGACCCTCCACAAACAGAGTTTAGCCCGACCCTGTCCGTAGAGTCAAACGATCCTCTTTCAACCAACCCCTTAGCATCGTGATTCGAATCACCTCCTTTCACGCCTCCCATCTCGAAGCTCTGATCACCTACTGGAACCGATCTTTCCAGGATTGTCACAATTTCATCCCCCTGGACCGCAATTGCTTTCTTCGCCGGGTGATCAACAATCGATTCCAAAACTACCGGACCGATCCGGAAGGTATCCGGTTGGCCTGGGACCAAGATCGAGTTGTCGGCATGATCCACGCGGGCATTGTGCCCTCTCCGGAGGAGCGAGACCTCCAAGACCCTTCGGGATATATCGCCTTTTTTCATGTCAACCCGGACTATCGCGGTGCAGGAATCTGTTCCAACCTCTTTTCCCAGACCGTGACGTTCCTCCAGAAAAACCACTGCCGAGGCGTGTTCCTGGACGGTCAGTGTCGTTCGCCCTTTTACGGCAATGCTCAAGGGCCCTTCCCCCCCTTCTGGGGCACCACAGAAGGGGTTTCGATCCAAGGCGATGATCACGACACGATTTCATTCCTTTCAAATCGAGGTTTCCGTCCGAGGTACAAAGCGATTTCACTTTCTTTTCCGGTCTCCACCCACCCGATCCCTTCGGCGCGCCCCACGGATTTCCAGGTCCAGATTCAAGAAAACAGCTGCCCTCGATTGGGGGAAAGCCCAGACGATAAAATCCATTATTCACCACACGCCAACTACTTTACCGTGGTCGGACTCCATCAAAATCGGGTCCTGGGCACCGCAATTGTCTACCCGTTGACCGGTCTCCAGGGAAATCGGTGGGCGCTCTATGAACTCCGAGTCGACCCAAATACCCGCGGCAAAGGACTTGGGCGCCTCCTGGTATCGAGTCTTCTCAACGCCGTCGAGGAACGTTCGGGCCAAGAAGTAGAAGTGACCACCATTCCGGATCTCTCCCCAGAAGCTCTCGGCCTCTACACCCGCATCGGTTTCACCGAAGTAGCGCACTGGACCATCTTCTGATCGCCCGAATCGCCTACGTAAGGCTGCGATTCAAGGTTGGCCGGACCCACCACCGGTCGCTATACTTGCCGCCCAGACTTTAACGATCCCGGTCGCTATTCCCAATAGAGGAAATCACGATGAATCGGTCCGTTTTCACGATCTTTCTTGCCGCTTTGATCTCGAGCCTGGCCCTCCAGGTCGCGAGTGAAGAAACGGAATCGCCCCCCAAACGATCCACGATCAAACTCAGCCTTGATGAAGCGATTATCCGGACTCTCAACAGCAACCTGAACATCGAAATATCCAGCCTTACGCCCAAGATAAACCGAGAAAGCGTGGTCGTCGCCCGGTCGGTCTTCGATCCGGTTTTTTCCAATTCACTCACGGCTTCGCGCAGCCTGTCCGAAAGTTCTACTTCAACCACCGGCACCAATCGCCTGAGAACCGACACGTTCACTCTCGGCCCGACGCTCACTCATTTCCTGCCCACCGGAGCCACCTGGTCCTCCGGAGTCTCGATCCAGAAAACACGCACGAACTCCCCCTTTGCCGCCTTCGAATCGATCACAGGGGTCTCCAACCCCCAGTGGACGACATCGGCGACCTTCAGCATCACCCAACCCCTGCTGCGCAACATGGGCTTTGGATTCAACTATTCCTCCATTCTGATCGCGGAAGATACTCTCTCCAGTTCCGAATCGGCTCACCAGAGCGAAATCATGGACACCGTCCAATCCACGATGACCGCTTACTGGAGCTTGCTCAACGCCCGAGAAAACGTACTCGTGGAGAGAGAAAGCCTCGCCCGAGTCGAAGAGTTCCTCCGACTGACCCGTCTGCAGGTACGAGAAGGCAAAATGGCCCCGATCGAAGTTTACGAATCCGAAAGCAACCTGGCCCAACAGCAAGAATCGGTTTTGCGATCGGAAAAGATCTTAACCGACGCAGAAGACGCTCTCAAAACACTGATCGATCCTCTCGACAAGAATTTGATCTGGAATGTCAGCCTGATCCCCATCGACCACCCCGAGATCCAACCGATCGCGGTCGACGCCCACCAGAGCGCTCGCACCGCTCTTCGTAAACGTCCGATCCTCGAACAGAACCGACTGGCAGTGAAGAGCAGTCGTCTCTCCGTCCTACAGGCCCGAAACCAGGTTCTGCCGTCACTCGACGCCTCGGGATCTCTCCAACTGACCGGAGATGGACATTTCAGCTTTGGGAATTCGGTCGACGACGGATTTTCCGGCGAATTTTACACCTGGAGTTTCGGCCTCAGCTTCGAACTCCCGCTGGGCAACCGCTCATTTCGGGCCCAATTACGACAGGCAAACTACAACGCGCAAAAATCGCTGGCCACTCTTCGGGGCGTAGAGAGTTTGGTCGTCATGGAAGTCCGAGAAGCGGTTCGCGAATTACGAACCACTTATCAACGGTACCAGGTCACTCGAAAAGGCAGTGAAGCGGCCCGAAAACGCATGGAGGGAGAAGAGAAACTCTTTCGGGAAGGCAAGAGCACCAACTTCCGCCTTCAACAACTCCGCTCCGACCTTCTCCTAGCCCAACTGAGAGAGATCACCGCTCGCGTGGATCACTACAAGGCGATGGTCGATCTGGAACGGGCCGAGGGCACGATTCTGGACAATTTGGCCCAACGCGGGATCCGAATTCGAGGCCGCTGACGAAACAATTTTCGGACCCAGAGCTCGATCTTCAGCCCCAAGTCCCTCAGACGTCCCGGTGGGGTTGATCCACAGGCACATATTTGGGCCGATAAATCGGGGCTCCTTTCCCGGAACGAGCCACGGTTCTCTCATCGATGATCTGAGCGGTGATGCCAACCACCCGAGACCAACCAAAGAGCACTGTGTAGTACTCCGGATCCATCAACCCGCAAGCCTGAAGCAGTGTTCCTGTGGCCGCGTCCACATTCGGATAGGGATTCTGAATTTTCGGGTTTTCCGAAAGCACTGAAGGTACCACCTCGCGCATCTGACGAATCACACGAAAGAGCGGATCTTCCGGACAGATTTCCTCACCAATTCCATAAAGAACTCGAGCCCGAGGATCTTCAGCTCGAAGCACCCCATGTCCAAATCCGGGGATCACCCTTTTCTTTTCCAGGCAATCCATCACGAAAGACCGAATCGCTTCCGGGTCATCGGTACCGATTTCACGAACGAATTCCAGAGCATTCTGATTGGCCCGACCGTGAAGAGGCCCGCCCAAAGCGGCCATCGCGCTTGCCATCGAGGTGTAGATGTTGGCCAGACCGGACGCCACGGCCTTCCCGGTGAAGGTGGATAAATTTCCACCTCCATGATCGTAGTGCAAGACGTTGAAGCTACGCAGCAGCCGATCGAGATGGGGACTCGCGTCGGGCGCGCCGAGCATATGAACGAAATTTTCCACATACCCGAGTTCCGGTTTCGAAGGGATCGGATCTCCCCATCCTGATCGAATCCGAAAAATGGCCGCGACCACCTCCGGAACACGAGCGACCAACCGCAGTCCATCCTCCTCGTAATCTCCAGTCGGGGTCTCGAACATTCCCAGGTAAAGAATTCCAGATACCAACCAGTCCATTGGATGGGATCGCTTCGGGAGCCCTCTCAGCAGCTCCAATACCCCTTCCGGCAAACAACTTCTTTCGATAAGTTCATTCTTGAACGATGCCAGTTCATCCGCGTCCGGAAAACGCTTTCGAAGCAAAAGATGCATGACCTTCTCGGGTTCGAAATCCGCCAACTGATCGATCGGTACACCGACATACCGAACCCCGGCCTGTGGATCCACAGAACTGCTACGCACCGTGCCGACAGGGTATCCCCGCAACCCGGTATCAAGACGATCCACCCCAATTTCGAAGAGAACTTCGGTCACCTGCATCCTCCCATCAATCTTTACGAAACTTTCGACTGGCTTTGTTCAAGAATTTTTTTTCCGATTCGGACAGAGCTGAAATCCCCTCTTGGTGAATTTTCTCGAGCAACTGATCCACCTGCTGTTCTATTTTCTTCTCGTTCACGACCCGCCGACGAGCAAAAAGTCCTTCCTTCCCTTTCGATTTCGCCGAGGGACGAGGATTCCCTCGAGGTGCTCCGTCCCCTTTCTTCCACCAGTCGGCTTCGGCCTCCCAGGGAACCGACGATTGAGGTTCCGGAAGTCCGTAGGAAGAAGCCATCTGGAGAGTCTGGTAAGCCTGAAAACCCACGAGCATCCCGATCAGCATCAGATTCGAACCGGCATGCGGAGTGGTCGCTAATAGCATCATCACAATCGCGACGACGATTGCGACCTTGCAAGAAAGGATGGTGCCCCGACGATGTCCCATCCGGGCCCAGAGAATCGAACGTAAAATCCGACCCCCATCCATCGGATAAGCCACGAATGCCAGGTTGAAAAGGGCCAACATGATTTGCATCTGGACGCCGACATAAAGGAGTAACGCCAGAAGATACTGGCCGCTCCCGATCAACCCCCCCCAGGTCTGGCCCATAGCGGATCCGAACGGGACCAACAACCCCACATCCAGCGGCCCACCCAATAAACCGTAGGTCAGCAAACCGAGAGCCGCGAGACCGATATTGACCAACGGACCGCAAGCCGCGATCACGAACTCAGCCCACGGGGTGGAAGCGCTCCCCACCATGGCCAATCCCCCAATCGGGGTCAGAATGATCTGCTCCACCGGCAACCGAAAATAGCGGGCGGCGTAACAGTGACCGAGCTCATGAAGCAACACCGATCCGTAGAGACACAGGTATGGAAACACGACAAAAACGGGAATCCACCACGACCATCCCGTCACCAACTGATTCCCTTCCCGGAAGATGAAATACAAGGCGAAGAGCAGAAAAGACCAGTGAATACGTACGTCGATCCCACTGATCCGTCCTATCGGATAGCTCCAGGTCCAAAACTTCGATCGACCGTACCCGTTCATCGATACCGATCACCCCGGTGATTCAGGAAAACACCTTGTCCTTTTTCTGAAACCTCGAATCCCTTCGGGTTCTGCTCCTGCCCAACCGGCATCTGAATCTTCAAACGTTTCCTCTCGTCATGAGACTCTACTCCGCGCAATCGAAGTCGACATGAACTCGATAAAAGAATCACCCTTCTTACGATCTTGTTGTCGCACGATTCTTGTCTTTCGTGTCGGGAGAAAACGACCTCCCCTTCCTCTGCAATGCTCGCCATACTTTTTCCGGAGTCACGGGAAGACTATAGATCCGTACCCCGACCGCGTCGAAAACGGCGTTGGCGACGGCGGGAGCCGGCGCATCGATAG
The DNA here is from genome assembly GCA_030748635.1 of Planctomycetota bacterium. Taxonomy (GTDB): domain Bacteria; phylum Planctomycetota; class JACQVV01; order JACQVV01; family JASMLP01; genus JASMLP01. Next base: position 27,065 of record JASMLP010000143.1, on the reverse strand, counting down.
GGATCTCGGCCACGGCCTTGGCCCCAAACGGTCCCGTTTCCTCATACGTTTCCACCAGATGCCCAACCAACTCGGGTAAATCTCGCGCTGTGGGGATGTGATAATCTTGAAGATCGAGAAGTACCGGAGAACCGTCCTCGGTGAAAATCATCTCCTCGGAAATCGCATAGCCCAACCCCTGGACCACCGCCCCTTCCACCTGCCCTTCAGCCATCTGGGGATTGACCGCAACCCCACAGTCGATGGCCGAAACAAAACGAAGAATACGTACGATTCCGGTCTCGACATCTACCTCCACTTCCGCAAATTGAGCCGCGAAGGGGGGTGGACTCACATAGCTCATATGACTGGCAACCGCCTGGATCTGAAATTGCTCCTCGACATAGAGCGTATCCAGACAAATTTCCGAGAAAGACACCTTCCGCCCATCCGTCGAAACAACATGCGCCTGCTCGACGTGCACGTCTTCGACCCCCACCTCGAGCATTCTGGCCCCGCGAACCGTAATCTGCTCCTTGACATCTTCGGCTGCTTTCTTGGCCGCACCCCCAGAGAGGTAAGTGGTACTCGAAGCATAGGCGCCCGTATCAAAAGGAGTCAGATCCGTATCGCTGGTATAGACCAGAACATCTTCGACCGAACAGGTCAGGGCTTCCGCCACGATCTGTGCCAACATCGTATCCGCTCCGGTTCCGATATCCGTCGCTCCTGCCGTGAGGTTGAAGGACCCATCCTCATTCATCTTGAGGCCCGCGGCTGCCATATCGATCCCAGGGATTCCCGATCCCTGCATGGCGCAAGCCATCCCTACCCCCCGGCGAAATCGCCCCTTTCCTGGAACTCGTGAACGTTTTGTTTTCCAGTCGATCGAGGCCCCGCCGGTTTCGATACATTCGAAGAGTCCGGACGAACCGATGGTCTGCTCAAACCCCTCACGTCCCTCACCAAGCGCTTTGGACATGGGCAGAGGGTCACCCGAACGAATCGCATGATCACGACGATACTCGAGCGGATCCTTCCCCAGGTCGTTCGCGATCTCGTCTATCAAACTTTCGAGCGGGAAAAAACCCTGAGGAGCCCCATAACCCCGAAACGCTCCCCCGACGGGAAGATTTGTATACACCGCGATGGCGTCGAGACTCAAAGCGGGAATCCGGTAGAGAGAAAGAGCTTTGTCACCCGCCACACACATCACGGTCAACGCATGGCAGCCGTAGGCGCCTGAATTTTCCAGAATGTTCATCGAAAGACCGACCAGACGCCCATCCTCATCCACACCCGCCCGCAAAGTCGTGCGGTGAGGATGTCGGGTACGAGCGGCATGAAGTTCTTCGGCCCGGGTCATTTCGTAGCGAACCGGTCGACCGGTCCGCAAGGCAACCAGCGCCACCAGATCTTCGATCAGAATCTCTTGCTTGCCTCCAAACCCCCCGCCAACCCGCGGCTTGAGGACTCGAATCCGCTTCAGGGGAATATTGAGTACCCGGGCCAGAATCCGGCGACAATGAAACGGTACCTGGGTTGCTGTCCGCACCACAACCCGATCGTCTTCGTCCATCCAGGCCAGAGCGATATGGGGTTCGATGGCCGCATGCTGAACATAGCCCATCTCATAAGTCCGCTCATAAACCCGGGAAGCCGAACTCAACGCCTCTTCGACATCTCCTTTGGACGCCTGCAGATGAGCCACGATATTCCGGTTAGCATCGTGAATCCTTTCCGCGTCCTCCTCATCATGAATGACCGGCGCTCCCTCGACCATCGCTTCCATGGGATCGAGGACAGCAGGTAGCACCTCGTATTCCACCTCGATCAGATCGAGAGCTTGCTGAGCGATTTCGGGAGTCTCTGCCGCCACCGCGGCCACCCGGTCGCCGACATGTCGCACTTTGACATCGAAAGCGAACATATCCCAGGGGCTCGGCTCGGGATGTCCCTGTCCAGCCGAAGAGTAAGCGATGCGTTCAACCGTACCGTGATGCAAAATACAAGCGACACCGTCAAGCTCCTCGGCCCGCGAAGTATCGATACGAACAATACGAGCATGGGCATGAGGGCTTCTCAAAACCCCAAGAGTGAGCATACCGGGAAGTTCTAAATCGTCGGCGAAGGTGCCTCTTCCCAGAGCTAATTTTTCGGCATCGACCCGTGGAGTCTTTCGCCCCACGGACTGGAACTGAGAAGAACGACTCATGAGAGTTCCTCCTGCATCTTCTGGGCAGCCAACAGGACCGCTTCGACCGGCTTCACGTACCCGGTACATCGACACAGCGTCCCGGTCAACGCATCCCGAACATCAGCCTCCGTGGGATCGGGAATTCGCCGAAGAAGTTCGAGTGAGGCCATCAACATACCCGGCGTACAATACCCGCACTGAATCGCCCCCACATCGACGAAGGCTTCCTGCAGGGGATGCAGGTCACCGGGCTTCCCGAGTCCTTCGACCGTCTCCACTCGCTTGCCGTGAAGCGAGTGAGCCAGAGTCAGGCAACTCGGCACCGCCCGACCATCCACCAAAACCGCGCAAGCTCCACACTCTCCCCCTTCACAACCGTGCTTGGTTCCCCACCACCGCTGCTCACGAAGAAGACGCAACAGACTCCAGTTCACGGGAGAATCCACGCGCACGAGTTGGCCATTGAGATGAAATTCAGTCATGTTCCTACGATCCCCGTCGCCTTCGATAAAGCTCCGCGTACAGTCACTCTGACCAAGTGACACAGATAATCTCCAGACAAACCGGGTCGATCCCCGATCTGAACACCTTCGAGCCCATCCCGTGCGGCTCGCTCGATCAGCGCAACATCAGGCGACTCGCCTTGTAAGATTTCTTCGACCGCCCGCAACCGAACGGGATGAGGCCCGATTGCCCCCATCACAATCCGAGAGGAAACCACTTTCCCCGAATCCACCTCGACCCAAGCGACCGACAGCGCCATCGGATTAGAAGTTTCTACCACCGAGACCGTGTCGAAACCGATCGTTCGCCCCTCTCCCTCCGGTTCGAGTCGAATCGCAGTCACGATCCCGGAAAGGCCGTTTACATGAACTTCCTCCAGATCACACTCCCCTTCGTCATGAACCACCAACCTTGCTCCGAGAGCCAGAGCCACCGCCGACAAAACACCCAAGCGACCCGCTTCGAGAATTTCTCCAGCCACCGTCGCGACATTTCGTTTCAGTCGAGAAGGATTGGAGAGGTAAGCGGCCTCGGAGAGAATGCCTCCGTAATACCCCTGAACCGCAGGCGCGTCGACCAGATCCTGAAGCCGAGCCGTCGCACCGAGAAAGGGCTCCTCCCCCCCCAGTTCCAGACCGTCCAGTCCTAATCCGGTCACATCGACCAGAGAACGGACCGAATCATCCCGGGAGGTCAGAATACGAGTTCCACCTCCCAGAACTCGGGCCCCCGAATCGCTCGCAAGTTGTTCGCCCGCTTCAGCCAGCGTGCGAGGACGATGATAGTGTTCCAGTGCGAATAACATGTCTGAGACATTATCCCCGTTTGCGCACGAGAGACAAGACACACTCCCGATCCACAGGCCAGGGTGTTAAAAAACCCCCTAAATGCGCTACAATTCCGCATCGATCGTGACCCGGCGATGAATTCCGGGCCGCTCTCTATCCGCAAGGAGTTAAAAAATGTTCCGTTCCATCCTCGTGCCCTCGCTGGGCCTTCTCATCCTGACATTCCTAACCTCGCCCCTCACCGCTCAGCAGCAACCGGAAATCGACTCGACCTGGGATACGCTTTTTGACAGCCAGAACTGGAAAAAAGACTACCGGAAGTGGGAACGCCCTCGCCCCAAGATCTGGAATTTCGTCCAAGGCGAAATCGTCGGCATCGCTCGACCCGGTGAAGGGGAAAAGCATCCCAAATACAAAGGGGGTATCCAGAGCTACATCATCAGCAAAAAACCTTATCGGCGGTTTCATGTAGCAGTCGAGGTCTACCTGGAAAAAGGCGCCTTCGGAGTCGGCCAGTGGAACCGAGGCAAAACCTTCTTTGACAAAGGGGTCTGCAGCCTCGGGGAGTGGCACGAACTTGTCATGACTTTCCATGAAGACAAGATCGATGTTTATCTCAACGGCATGAAGCTCGACTTTTTCGGTCGCATGGACCCTCCGGTCAAAAAAGGGGTCTACCTCTTCTGTAAGGAGGATTCCAAGGTTCGCTTTCGCAAGGTTCGAGCGAAGGAATTCCGTTAATTCTTTCGGGATCCGGCACCCAGCCTTCTGACCATGGGGTCGGATCCACCAAAAGATCGGTCCAGATCCGGAAGCTCTACATCCGCTGGGACATTTCCTGAGCGATCTGATCGGCACGTCGGGTCACTTCGGCTTCATCCAGAGTGACCAGTTTGCCGCGCTCGACCACGACCTTCCCATTCACAACCACCCAATCGGCAGGTCGATTCGGACTACAATAGAGCAAAGCGGCGAGCGGGTCGTGAACACACGCGCCTGCGAAGGCGAGGCGATGTGTGTCGATCGCCACCAAATCGGCAGCCAGCCCAACTTCAACTCGGCCCAGATCATCCCTTCCCAGAACACGAGCTCCGCCTTCCGTGGCAACTTCCAAAACTTCTGACGCGCTCGGCCAATCCTCACAGGGGACTTCGAGCGGCCGATGGACGATCATGGCCATCCGAGCTTCCGCCAGCAAATTCCCGCCATCATTGGAGCTGGATCCGTCGACCCCCAAACCCATCGGAACCCCCAGGCGACGCATCGCTCGAAAGGGAGCCCGTCCGGATCCCAGGCGACAGTTAGAAGACGGACAATGCGCCACTCCGGTTCCGGTTTCAGCTAGACGTTCCAACTCTTCCTCGTTCAGGTGAACCGCGTGGGCAAACCAGACATCCTCCCCTAACCACCCCACCCGTTCCGCGAGTTCAATCGGTCGGCAACCGTAGGTTTCCAGACAATACCGCTCCTCATCTTCGGTTTCGCAAAGATGGGTATGTAATCGTAATCCGCGCTCTCGGGCCATCTCCGCCGTCCGTACCATAATCTCCTCTTCCACCGAAAACGGACTGCAAGGAGCGAGTCCCAATCGGGTCATCGAAAATCGGCTCGGATCGTGGTAAGTCTCGGCCAGACGAACCGAGTCCTCCAGAATCGCTTCGGCAGATTGCACCACATCGTCAGGCGGTAATCCTCCCTGGCGCGCCCCTCGGGTCATCGACCCCCGAGTGGGGTGAAACCGAATTCCCACCGCAGCAGCGGCTTCGATCTCTCTATCGATCAATCGTTCCGTCCCCGCCGGAAACAGATAGAGATGATCCGAGGTCGTGGTGCACCCCGAAAGCAACAATTCACCACAACCGACTCGCGTCGAAACGTCTACCGCCTCTTCCGTAAGGCAACGCCAGCGCGTGTACAGGTGAACGAGCCAGTCAAAAAGCGGAGCCTTCTGGACCTCAGGCACACACCGGAACAAAGACTGATAAAGATGGTGGTGGGTATTCACCATTCCCGGAAACAGGATATGACCGGGAAGATCCACCACTCGCTTCGCTTCGGGTTCTTCGCCTCCGATTCCAATCGCTGCGATCTGCGAACCTTGACAAGCGACCCAACTCCCTTCTCCCAGGAGTTCACCTTGACCCGAAGATACCACTGCGCGAAGACTGCGAAACAGAAGATCGTTCACAACAACGCCTCGAGACCAGAACGGAGCAACCCGACCGCCTGATCCCGTCTGTATTCAGCCGACCCCCGAACATCATCGATCGGAGAAATATCGGCGAGAATCGCTCGAGAGGACCGAAAAAGAGTCTCCGGTTCCAGTTCGATCCCCGAAAGGGCCTCCTCGGCTCGAAAGGCCCGAACGACCGTCGGCGCCACGGAACCGCAGGCGATACGAACCGACTCATAACGACGGGTCCCAGCCACTCGTCGACCGGAGAAAGTGACACTTACGATACTGATCGCCTGCTGATCCCTCGGGCCCAGCTTGGAAAAAAACCCCTCATCGTGCTCGTGACAAACAGGGACCAGAAACGCGACCACGATCTCTCCTGCCTCGAGAACACTTTGACCCGGCCCGGTCGCGAAGTTCTCACAAAGAACTCGCCGAGTCCCATTTCGAGAGACCAGTTCGACCTCGGCTCCCAGCGCGACGAGAGGGGGTACGCCATCGGCGGCGGGACTGGCATTAGCCAGATTTCCTCCTAGAGTTCCAAGGTTCCGGATCTGCACACTACCGACCTCGACCGCCGCTTGCTGTAACAAAGGAGCATGAGCCGAAACCAAATCGGACTCCAACAACTGGCTATAGGTTGTCGCGGCCCCGATACGCAAACAATCATCTGCTTTCTCGATTCCGTGTAATTCCGGCACTCGAACCAGATCGACGAGCATACAAGGATCCAGGCGACGGCCCTGAAGTCCAACCACCAAATCGGTCCCTCCAGCAACGATCCGGGCACGTTCCCCGTGATCAGCCACCGCCTTGAACACATCTTCCAGAGAGGAACAACGCAGATAACCGAAGCGGGTGGGAGTCTGAGCGGTCACAAGTCCCCTCCCATCCGATTCGCGGCCCGTCGAACCGCCTCGAATATCTTGTTGTACCCGGTACAGCGACAAAAATTTCCCGCCAGAGCCTGACGCAAGGTCTTTTCATCCGGTGAAGGGTCACGTTCCAGCAAGGACACTGCCGAAACGATCATCCCGGGGATACAGTATCCGCACTGAACCGCCCCCACATCGATAAAGGCCTCTTGAACCGGATGCAGAGCGCCCTCTTCTCCTTTCCACATCGAGGCCACTCCCTCGATGGTCGTCACAGAACAGCCCTCCACCTTGGCCGCCAGGACCAGGCATGCAGTCACCGGCAAGCCGTCGAGTAAAACCGTACAGGCCCCGCACTCCCCTTCCGCGCATCCCTCCTTGCTTCCCAGAAGACCCAACGATTGGCGCAATACATCCAGCAAGGTGTCTTGAGGCTCGACCTCCACCCGAACAGCGGTCCCATTGACTTCGAAGGAAACCAGAATCATGCTTCGATCTCGCCCCCTTCTCCAGCAGCCGACCGCCACGCCAAACGTAGACGTTCGGCGGTGCAAGGAATCCTATCGACCGGCAACCCAATAGCATTGGCTATCGCGCAAGCGACCGCGGAAGCGACAGGAATGATCGCCGGCTCTCCCACCGAGCGCACTCCCAACGGCCCATGGGGCGCGGGATATTCCAGACACACCGTTTCCACATCGGGAACCGCTTCCATGGCCGAAGGTAAAATGTAGGTACTGAAATTATGTGTCAAAATGTGTCCGGATGGATTTTCGCGCAGATCCTCCAGCAGCGCATAACCGACCCCTTGACTTACCCCGCCCTCGACCTGCCCTTCGATACCCGCGGGATAGATGGCTCGACCCACATCGTGCACACAGGTGAATTTCTCGACTCGCACCTTACCGGTCCAGGTATCCACCTGGACCCGAGCAACGTGGGTCGCGTAAGCGTACTGAAAATAGCAGGTTCCCACCCCAGTTTCGGAGTCGAACGTCGATGGAGGTGCGACCCACCAACCGACTGCGGCTAGGTGCACATTGGCCAGAAAAGCCTCTTCGGCCAGCTCTTCCCAGGTCATAAAGTTCTCGGGATCCGAACGGATATAGAGCTTCCCTTCCTCGATCTGGAGTTCGTCCTCCTCCCCATCGAGCAACTTGGCTCCCAGAGGCCGTAGACGGTCGAGCAGCTGTCCAGCGGCATCCAAAATGGCATTCCCGCTCATGATGGTGGCTCGACTAGCTACCGTAGGTCCACAGTCGGGCAAATTATCGGTGTCCACAGGTCGCATCGTCACATGCTCACGAGTCACTCCCAGCGCCTGAGCAACAATCAGAGGTAGGACCGTGAGCACTCCTTGCCCCAACTCCGTATGACCGATGGCCAAGGCGACCGAACCGTCTCGGTTCACCTGAAGGTGAGCCCCGGAAGCGTCCAGATACCATCCCGGGGATCCCAGACTGTTACCGTAGTGGATAGTCGCCATCCCCATCCCGTCGCGATATCGTCCCGTAGATCCCGCCCCAGGCGGATGCCAGTTCTGCGACCATCCGGACCGCTCCCGAGCCACTCGAATGGTATCTTCCAGACCGTCGCAACTAGGCAACGCATGGCTCGTCACCGCTTCATCTCCTGGGCGCAACGCGTTTCGTAAACGCACCTCACATGGATCGAGCTGAAGAGCCGTGGCGACCCGATCCATCATCGTCTCGATCCCAAAACAAGCCTGCGGCGCACCAAAACCTCGAAACGCGCCGGAAGGAACCCGATTGGTATAGACACCAAAAGTGTCCACACAAGCGTTGGGGACTCGGTAGGGCCCACAAGCGTGAACCGTCGATCGATACATCACTACCGGGGTGAGGGTTGCATAAGCTCCCGCATCCCCCACAATCCGGGCCTCGATCGCCGTGAGAGTTCCATCTTGCTTTGCGCCGACCCGATAATGCATGCGGGTCGGATGTCGCTTCGAGGTCAACCGAACGTCTTGTTCACGATCTAAAAACAACTTCACCGGCCGATCGACAGCCTGGGCCAGCAGAGCGCAGCGACTGAAAAATTCGCTTGGAGTATCTTCCTTCCCCCCGAAGCCCCCCCCCGTTGTCCCCTGAATCACCCGAACCTTGGAAAACGGAAGACCGGTCACAGATGCCACCGCGGCCTGCACGTAGTAGGGACACTGCATCGACCCCTCGACTCGCAAACGCCCATCCGGCTCCGGGGTGACAAGGCAAGCCATCGGCTCCAGATACATATGCTCTTGAGCGCCGGTTTCGAGATCGGCTTCCACCACCACATCCGCTTCTCGCCAGCCCGCTTCCATGTCCCCACGGCGGATTTTATGGCGACTACAGAGATTATCTCGTTGGTCTCGCTCCGGATGAATCAACGGATGATTCCGTTCCAGATTTTTCAGGGTGTCCAGCTGAGGTTCGAGTACCTCGTAATCCACCCTCACCGCCTGGGCGGCCCGATGAGCGAGATCTGGAGAATCTGCCGCGACAAGTGCCACGCAATCTCCGGGGTGCCGGACCCAGTCCGACACGATGGCCGGCTGATCCTTCTGAATCACCCCGATCTGATTTCGACCGGGAATATCTGCCGCGGTCAACACCGCTTCGACCCCATCCATGGCCCTCGCATCGGCCGCATCCACATGCCGAACACGGGCAAACGGATGCGGAGATTCCACGATAGACGCAAACAACATACTCGATCGGATCAGATCGGCGGCATACACCGCCTTTCCCGTCACCTTGGCGCGCGCATCTGGGCGCCGAACAATGTCGCGCTGAGCAGGAGGGTTGGCCGACATCTCAGTCATTCGCCTGGTGATTCGACGGACGATAGAACCCCTTCATGAGGCTGAAGTATAGGGCGATTTCCCAGGAGCGACAAGCACCCCTCAGCTCAAAATCAATCCCCATATCCCTCACCTAGAGCTGACATGATTTCACCCAAAGACTCCGCCATCCCCTGCGCCCCTTCAAAAGGAAAGTCTCGATTCTGGAGAGTGCGTAAAATCACACACGGCATACCCGCCGCATGAGCCGCCCGGAGGCCCTTGTCAGCATCCTCGATGACCAAACACTCCGGTGGAGGAATCTCGAGAGTACGAGCAGCTGCTAGAAATATATCCGGAGCCGGCTTCTTGGCCATATCGGGACTTCGACCGATAATGGCATCAAATTCGGGTACGGAGTTCGCATCGGCTGTATGCCGAATGGCATCGATCTGTTCCCGAGGCGAATTGGAAGCGATGCAGACGAGTTTCCCCGAGGAACGCATGGCGGAAACCAGAGACCGGGCCGCTGGATCGAAAGGGATCACTCCGGAGTGACAGGCGGCGAGGAAGTCCCGATCTTTTTCTCCCTGAAGTTCCTCGGGGTCGAGATGATCCAGGTTGTGCCTACGCAGTTCACCCCGCACTCCCTCACCCAGTATGGTCCAGTACTTCCAGTAATCCTCCTCACCTAGGATATGTCCCCGCTTTTCGAATATAGATCGGTAGACCCCGAAATGCACCGGCTCGGAGTCCACGAGCACTCCATCAAAATCGAATAAGATCGCACGCGCTTTTCCTATCAGTTCAACCAGTGCCGACATACCACCTTCCTTTCTCTCCGCCTGAATATATCAAACAGTTTGCGTAAGATACTGACCATCCCAAGCCTTCCTGTCACCTAGGAGCTTTCAGATGAACTCCTCCCCCTCTCTTCTTGAACAACTCGGCGGCACCCGCGTACTCGAAAAGATCATCCACGATTTCGTAGGGCGGGTTTTCGATGACATCATGATCGGCTATCTCTTCCGAAAGGTCGACCGTTCCCGGCTCGAACGCCTCGAGAGTCAGCTCGCCGCTCAATTCCTCGGGGCTCCCGTCAATTACCAAGGGCGCCCCCTCGATAAAGCCCACGCTTCTCACCGGATCATGGGTGGACAGTTCGCTCGCCGAAAACAGATACTCTCCGAAACGCTTCAGCACCACCAGGTCCCGGAAACGATCCAGAAAGCCTGGCTCGAACACACCGAATCTCTGCGGAGCCAAATTACCGCCGACTCGGGCGGAAATTGCTCTCGAAGCGAATGAATCGACCGCTTCTCCCTCACGCACCCCGAATCAGTGCCCAGATCCCAACAGCACCCAACACCATGACTCCGATCAGAAACGTCAAGGTCACTCCCGACCCGCCCGAATTCTTTTCAGCTTCATCGACTGAACCTGCGACGACAGGATTTTCGAGCGTTGATTGGGCCCTCGGTTCACTACCGGCGGATTGGAGATCAAAATCGATCACCTTCTCCTCGCCTTCACTCAGAGAAAAAGCCACTCTTCTCGATTCGATTTTTTCGTGAAAGAATGTCGCGACATATCGACCCGGCGGCACATCACCGATCTCGAACCGCCCCTCCTTGGACACGGAGAAGTAAGGATTATCTCGCACCACGAGATAGACCACCATCTGCGAATGTAAATTGCATCGAAATTGGACCACCCCGAGAGTATCCAGGGTAACCACATAACTCTCACCGGACCCAAAGGTTCCTTGACTCGAAAGGCCTTGTATCGCGCTGTCCCGTGTGCTGTATACATTGTGCCGCACAAAATCGCTGTTCAGAAAACGCACCGACTGCCCAAGCAGAACCCCGGCCACTCGGGGCACAAACGTCATATCCTTCTGATCGACCCGAAATTCTTTGGAGGCTACCGGGAGCGAGACAGGAACCTCGGCCTCCAGATACACGAGCGCGGGATAACGTTCGGCCCAGCGATGATCCAGAAAGCCTGAGACCGATCCAGCCTCCTGCCCCTCAACTCCACCCCCTAGGAGTAACAGCAAAAGGAAACCCTTAAAAACGTCCCACCCGACCTTTCTATTCATGAAAAGTAGTATATCAATCGACTCCTCCTCGTCGATTCAGGATGGAAACTCCCCCCAGATGTCGGCATGATCTCCCTCATGAGAATGGCTTTATCTACCTGTCCACCGGAACATGCGGAGCGTATTGCGGACGATCTTCTACGCCTCCACCTTGTCGCTTGCGTCAACATTATCCCCGGAGCCAACAGTCGATACTGGTGGGAGGGAGCCATCCAGTCCGAATCCGAATCGATCTTGATCATGAAAACCCGAGCGGAACATATCCCGGCACTCACCCGGGCTCTCCAGGACATACACCCGTACGAAGTCCCTGAACTGATCACCTTCCAGATCCAAGAGGGTTCTCAGGACTATCTTGACTGGCTCACCCAATCCACCGTCCTTCCAGAGAATCCGTCATGACCCCGAACGACCCCCGCCGTGAACAGATCCTCGCCACCTTACGCCAGCTCTCCGAAGCTCCGGGAGTTCCCGGCCACGAGGATCCGGTCCGTGAGATCTTTCTCCAAGCCTGGAAAGATGTCGGCCCTCTCCAATCCGATCGGTTGGGGAGTCTCGTCTGCCGTTCGGACGGCTCCCAGCAAAATCCCTCCGTTTTGATCGATTGCCACATCGATGAGACCGGCTTCCTGGTGCAAAGTATCGACGAAAACGGATTTTTGCGCGTCGTCCCCCTCGGAAGTTGGTGGGGACACGTCCTCCTGAGCCAGCGAGTACAAATCCAAACCCGAACCGGTTCGGTTCCAGGCACCTTTTCCGCTCCCCCCCCCCACCTTCTACCCCGTAGTGCTCGCGAAAAGGTCGTCGGAGTCAAAGATTTACGAATCGATATCGGTGCGGAAAGTCGCCAACAAGCCGAAGAAGAATTCGGCATTCGTTTGGGAAATCCCGTTTCACCTTCGACTCCGTTTCTTCCCCTCGCTCACCCGGACCGGTTCTCTGGAAAAGCTTTCGACAACCGAGCCGGATCCACAGTGGTACTTCAAACTCTACTCGAAGCGGGGACCGATCATCCCAACACCCTCTTCGGAGTCGCCAGTGTTCAGGAAGAGGTGGGATGCCGGGGAGCCACAACCGCGGTTCGGTTGGTCGATCCGGATATCGCCCTGGTAATCGAGGGATCTCCCGCCGATGACCTTCCCGGAGTGAAGGACCAAGGCCGACAGGGCCAACTGGGAAAAGGAACCCAGATCCGCCTCTTCGACCCACGCCTGATCGCAAATCCCTTTCTCGCCGACCTGGCCATCCGCACCGCGGAAGAGGAAAAGATACCTCACCAGATCTCTGTCAATCCGACCGGCGGAACGGACGGACGTCCGATCCACCTGCACGACCGCGGGGTTCCCACCATCGTATTGGGAGTTCCGGTTCGTTCCATCCATTGCCACGTGGGCAGCCTGGACCTTCGCGATCTCATCGCCACAATCGATCTGACGCTGGCCCTGATTCGTCGGCTCGACCCCCCAACGGTGGAGGCCATTCACCAGCGGAGAACTCCATGAAACATCACCCGAATGAAGACATCATTCGAACCGGAATCCGAGAGATCGTCGAAGCGGATGGAACCGAACTGGTAGACCTGGAGTGGAAAGGCCGTGGTCCCCAGCAACTACTGCGTATCCTGATTCACACTCACGGCGGTATTTCCCTCGAAGATTGCCGAAGAATCAGCCGACAAGTGGAAGCGTTCCTGGATGAAAAAAACCTTCTGGAAGATGATCCTTACACCCTCGAGGTGGCCAGTCCCGGCCTCGATCGGCCACTGATCACCGGTCGTGACTTCGAACGTCGAATCGGCGAAACCGTTCGACTCCACCTCAAAGAGGTTTTCGAGGGTCGCAAACGCTGGAAAGGTACCCTCGAAGGAGTGGAGTCGGACACGTTGAAACTCTGCCCCGACAAATCCGAACCGATTTCGATCCCTCTCGACCTGGTCAAAAAGGGTAAAATCTTGATCTGAACACCGGAATCTGACGTGTACAGATCCGAACTACATCGGATATCATGAAATGGTGACCGATACGGGAATAACTGACGTGCATTTTTTCAGCGATACCTTTGCCGAACTCGAACCCGCCGAGCGGATGACTCTCCTCGATCATGCCCAGGAACGGGACTTCGAGGACAAAGAGATGATCATCCAGCAAGGAGCGGACAACCGGAACATCTATGTGGTCCTCGAAGGGGAAGTCCAGGTAGAACTCGAGCCGACGGAGAACCGATCTGAACCCCAAGTCCTTTCCCGCCTCGACCTGGGAAGTATTTTTGGAGAAATGACCTTCCTGACCCATGCGGGAGCCAGCGCCAATGTCGTAGCTAGCGGTCCAGTCAAGCTGCTGTGCATCGATCACGCCCACCTTCACCAGATGGTCTCAGAGGATCCCGGTTTTGGGTCGAGGTTTTATCGGGCCCTGGCCGTAACCCTAGCCGAACGACTGCGTGAATCCAGTCGCAAACACTGATTTCTCTCGTCAGGATCCCAGAGGACGGCGCCCAGGAACACCGACCCGTCTCGGATATCGCGCGGGTGTTTCGCACACCTTACTTACCACAACCAGCGCGCGCGAAATCCCATCGGTCTCCAACCGATAAGGGGACACCCTCTCGATCCGTCCTCCGAGCTCTTCCAGCGCAACCGAAGCCTGCGCACACTCCTCCTGAAAACGAGCTCCTTTGAAAAACACACCGATTCCGCCGGGACGCACGAGAGGAAGACATAACTCCAGCGCCACCGGGAACGGAGCGAGTGCACGACAAACCACGCCATCGAGTCGATCACGAACACTCTCCTCTTGTCCCAACTCCTCGGCCCGATTCGCATCGAGTCGCACTCTGTCTTTCAGGGCAGAATCGTGACGAATCAAATCCGAGAGAATCTTTTGCAACGCCTCTCGTTTGCGTGTCTTGGTCTCGATCAAGAGGATTTCAACGGTTGGAACCGATAGCGCAAAAACGAGCCCTGGAAACCCTCCGCCTGTCCCCACATCCGCCCAACGACCTCCCGCGGGAAGGCCACTCAGAGCCGATAGATGAAGGCTATCTGCGGTATGACGTTTCACGACCTCCTCCAGTGAATCCGTTCCGACGAGATTCACCTGTGAACGCAGGGCCACGACACCTTTTACATGACGCAATAGCTGTTCGCGAACCGGAGAACCGATCGAGGGATGATCAGGAAACGATTTTTTCAAGCACATATCAAACAAGTCGATGTCCACATCAACCATTGTAGAGAATTGCCGAGCCGATTCCGCTTCTGATAGGATGGCCATGGTTCAGGAAATCACCTTCTCCCACTTTTGGACAGCCTTTCAGAATGGACCTCAAGCCGATCGCTGATGACGCCGGTTCCAAACCTCCCTCAAAGCGATCCCCCAACACCAAATTAGTCACGAGGAAGCTCCGAAAATGCAGCTTCTGTGGGCACATCAACACCCGCCCCGTCCTAGGCACGGAGCCACCTCGTTGCGACATTTGCAAGGAATCGCTAGTCCAGTTCAAAGAAGTCGAAATTGAAATATTCGAAGATGAAAAACTCTGTGAAGGCTGTGAATCCATACTGCCTACAAACGCCCGCGAATGCCCTGAATGTCGCTCCCGATACTGTCAGTACTGTAAGGTATTTCTCGGCCGATCGAGCCGCCCATACTGCGCTGGATGCAGTGAACGGGCGACTCGGGATCACGTAGTCCGCAAGGAGAACGAACGAACGGAGCGGGTCAAAGAGGTCGGATTCTGGATCACACTGGTCGTCGTCGCGCTACTCGCCTGGAAAATGTTGCTGGGGTAATTCCGCGTCCGCGGACCGATTCACACTTCCACCAGCTTCTTACATTCCACATCCCCGAGAAACCCCGCGATCCGGACAAAAACCGTTTCAGGCGCCTGACGCCCCACGATCAGATCCGCGTGGCCACACTCCCCCAAGATCCTACATCCCACACTTCCCGGTAAAAGATGAGCAAACATCTCCGCATCTTCCGGTGACACCACGCGATCCTCGTTGCCGATGATCGATAATACCGGGAGACCGACTCGATCGTACCGATCTGCGTAGGGCGTCAGTCGCCCCGCCGACCGAAACGACAGAAGATCTCGAAGTTCTCCCCCGGACAGATCATCGTAAGCTCCCGCGATCAATCCTCCGAGTTCACGCCTCCCAAGATTGGATCGACAATAGATACGAGATGGCGGCCCCCATAAAGCCAGCAGCGGCCAGATCAAGAAGAAAAACAGACGGGTCGGCAACACCGGAATCCACCGGAGAAAAAACCCACCTACCGCCAACGCGCCACCGGATGTAAAACGGTTTTCTTTCTCGAAGGAAGGACTCCCCAGAGCGATAATCGATTTCAGTCCTTCCATCCCCTGACTACGCGCACAGATCCCAATCATGCCGCCCATGCTGTGCCCAACCCAGTGCAAACCCGACGCTCCCGTGGTTTCGAGAACATACGCGACCGCCGCCGGCGCGTCGTGGATCACATAATCGTGAAACCCCCATCGATCGAACCACCAGCGCGATCCCCAAGGGCTCCGTTTACTCATTCCGTGCCCCCGCAAGTCGAGGCACCAGACATCGTATCCTTGCTGCTGAAGGAATCCGGCCAGATCTCCCGTCAGTCGAAAAATCCCCGCGCTGGAACTGATCCCGTGACAGAGTAAAACCGGACTCCCATCCCCCGCGTACCTTGTAAGAGCCAGAGGCCAACCATCGCTAGCCAGCAATCGATGTACCTCTCCCACAACCCGTGGAGGGCGATGCTTTCTCCATAGAAGAACGATCGTTCCCAGATAACAGATCGGGATCAAAACCCAGAGCGTACCGGTCATCTTGCAGAACGCTCCGACTCCGCCAATCGATCCCGCTTCGAAACACATTCGCTGGAGGCCAGATAATATCGCCAGGGATAGCGAGCACATTCCCCCGCGTAATCCACCCCGACTCGTGGACAACTGACGACGCCATCCATGCTCTCACTCGAAGCGCCCGAATCCTGTTCCAGCCAAAGAGTCCCCTCTTCGATCGATTGCCCGTGAAAACGAGAATCCACATCCATAGCCTGACACAGTTTCCCCGGCCCATTACAAAGATCGATATCGGTACGGGCAGCCCGTCGACGTTTTTTCATCTCAGCCTGCCCGGCAATGGGCTCCAACGCCCGGATCAAAACCGCGGCGGGAAAATCCGACTCTTCCGTAACGACATTGAGACACCAGTACATCCCATAGATCATGTAGACGTAATAGACTCCAGGTTCTCGATAAAGCCCCTGCGCTCTCGGGGTTCTTCCTCTCGAGGCATGACAAGCCAGATCCTCCTCCCCGATATAAGCTTCGACCTCTACAATTCGACCCGCAAGTTGGTGTCGACCCGAACGTCGAACCAAACGAACCCCCAGCAGCGCGCGAGCCACCTCGAGCGTCGGACGGCTAAAGAACGTAGCCTCCAAACGCTCGAACGGATTCGGATTCTTGCTCTTCCCATCCATCAGTCGTTCCTTATTTTTCCCGTTCGATCACCTGAAACGGTCAGGAATTCGGAGAGAAATAGTGGGCTTCCAGATATTCGAGAATGCGACTGGAATCCGGAATGACTTCCCCTCGCTCCTCGTCCACGAGAACAGGCACTTGGGTTTGGCCGGAGATCCGCTTGACCTCACCACGATCCCAGGGGGAAATATCCACCTTTTCATACTCCGTCCCATGCTGATCGAGCGCATTCAGAACACGTTGACAGTACGGACAAGAATCGAACTGATAAATCTTGAGCATGGCGGCATTTTACTCGGACCCCTGGAAGTCTGACAAGAATCACCCCTTCTCATTTTCTGCGACAAGAACTCCTTGCTATCATCTCGGCACATTCCAACTCTCTTATCCCTACGAGTATTTTCATGGCTGCGACATTCGAAGGATTTCAACCGATCGATTTCGAAGTTTTCACCGAAGAACGGTCTCGCAGTGAGACATTCAACGAGAAGCGACTCGAGACCAAGCGGCGCCTGGCGGCCCTGGGCGATCACTGCCGACCGATCCTATCCGCCGCCGGACTCGATCTTCCACGCCGAACGAGTCTGCATCACCCATTCTCGACCAATCGGTTCCGGGTCCAATCGATGTGGCTGTACTTTGCCCGAGGCACCGATCGTCTTGCCGAACTCAAATCGGTGCTAGGCCCCGCGTTTTCGGAAGATCTCGACCCCCACTACACCCACCTCCTACTCGTTGCTGAAATCAACGCCGAGGAGATCAAAGTCGGCCTCCGAATCCACGCAAATGCCTGGTGGGAGGGCCAGAACTGGAAGCAGAAGTGCAGTCGCTCAGGTGAAATCGGCCGTTGCCTGAATCTCCTGAATCAAATCCCCGACTCTTTTGAAGTTCGTCTTCACAACTGGGCTCATATCGATCGTTGCGGATCGGTCCGCAAGGACGACCTGAGTAACTTCTTACGGCGTTACCAGCCCGGAGAACACTGGGCGACCGTACAACGGACCTACTCTCAGGAAAAAGCGATCGAGTTAGGCCCCTCGTTCGAACAGACCCTGGCCAACGATCTGGTCCACCTGGTACCGATTTACAAATACATCGCTTGGTCGAAGAAAAACAACCACCTATTCAGCGTATAACACCGAAAATCGACAACGACAGGCTTACGCGATCACTCCCTCAGAACATCAATCCCAGGACGATCAGCATGAGGGTCAAAACCGCGACCAGCAACACCACCCCAATCGACAACATTTCCGGCTTTCTTCTTCGAGCCGGCTCGACTGAATTCTCCCCTCTCAAAAATCGGTCGAGATCGTCAGCCAGAGCGTCAGCGTCTGCATAACGATCATCTGGGTTCCGCTCCAGACAGTGAGAAACGATCGCGACCAGATCTCTTGGGACCCCCAGACTATCGAGTCGAATCCAATCGATCTCCCCGGCCAGAATGGCCTGATAGAGTTGCATCGTATCCTCCTCCGCGTGCGGATAGGTTCCCCCGAGCACCTGAAACAGGATCACACCCATGGAATAGATATCCACCCGGTGATCCACCTCTTCGGCGTCTCCGTAGATCCGCTCCGGAGCCAGATAGCGACTGGTCCCGATAATGATCCCGGTTTCGGTCAAGCGAGAATCATCGACATCCTGCTCCCCAAAGGCCACTCCGAAGTCCGTGATCCGAGGATGCCCCTCCTTATCCAGCAAGATATTGGAGGGTTTGAGGTCCCGGTGAATGACCCCTTGACGATGCACCTCGGCCAGCCCACGAGCCACCTCGGAGACCAAACGGACCATCGTCATCAGATCGCAGGTTTCGAGAGCTTCTCCAAAACTAGGCCCCTCCAGGATTTCCATGACACAGTATTCCTGACCGTCGCACGAACCCGATTCGATCAACCGAACCACATGAGGGTGATCGATCGATCCGATCACTTTTACCTCCCGCTGAAAACGCCGAATCGTCTCCCGTTCACGAGCACCAACCGGGCGGACGATCTTCACCGCCGCGATCTCCCCGGTATCGCTGTTTCGAACCCGATACACAACCCCCATCCCCCCTCGACCGATCTCTTCGAGCACTTCGTACGACCCGATCGTTGCCGACTCGAAACACTCCGCACCAAGATCGACCGGCAAATCACGATCCTTCGACCGGATTTCCGCCGCCAACCGAAAGTAATCGATGCGTTTCAGGTGATTCCCATCAAACAGATAGTGCCCCAGACGCAGCAATTTCCCCTCTTGCATAGAACTGCGGACCGCACCGATCGCCTCTTCGACAACCCGAGAAGAGACCACTCCTCGCTCGATCAATTCTGACGCCATGCGCTGCTCGGCCTTCCAGATCGCACGAAAACGTGCCGGCACATTGGACAGGTTCTCAGGTGTATTTTCGGAATCCATCGGACTTGGACTCATTATGAATTTCTACCTTCTATCGACCTGAGACAAAACCCCTCGACAAAGAGTAGCCTTCGCCCTGAAAAGATCGTCTGCTGGGACCTGCGAGAACTCACTGGTAGAATTCTACCCCAATGCGACGCCTTCTGGTTCTCTTCCTTCTTCTTGGCCTTGGAGCGGCCACCCTACTTCGTTTCCACCAGCGAGGAGACCTCCCTCTGGAGTGGGTTCAGGACCCCCACCCGGTGTCCGTGGTCTGTCTCAACCTCCAGGGAATCGTCGACTCCTGGGGATACGACGTTCGGTGGGTAGCTGGAATCGCCTGGATCCTCTATCTGATCATTCTGAGTTTCAACCGGACTTTGCGCTCCAAAATTCGTGAACGCCGAACAAGATCCACCCCCGACCGTCCTCGCCGGAAGGGTGGATGGCGAGCCGCTTTTTTTCTGCTAACCCTCGTTGCCGGACTGTTTTATCTGGGAGCTTCCCTGAAAACCAGAGAGTTCGAGTGGATGGGGTGGACCTTCAATCTGGGCAGTCAGAAAGATTTCACCGACTGGACCGGTGATATCTTCTTTTTCGTTGCGACCGCCCATCTCGCCCTTTTTCTCGCGATTCACTTGGCCGTCGAAACCTGGTCTCGTAGTCGCTCGAAAAACCGCTAACTCACCTGGAATATGCGTTCTTCCACCATTTCCATTCTTGGCGCTTCAGAACACAATTTGAAGCGCCTGAATATCCAGATCCCACACAATCGATTGATCCTTCTCACCGGAGTGAGCGGTAGCGGTAAAAGCAGCCTTGCCCTGGACACCCTTCATGCCGAGGGACAACGACGATATGTAGAGGGACTTTCCGGTGATGCTCGTCATCACCTAGGGCAACTTGAGCGGCCTCAGGTCGACTCCATCCGAGGTCTACTCCCCACCCTGGCCATCGACGCCCGCGGATTAGGGCGCAACCCCCGATCCACGGTGGCTACCGGAACAGAAATCCACGACTACCTCCGGATTCTCTTCGCTCGCTTAGGCATCCCCCACTGCCCTCTTTGTGATCGGCCCATTCCGCCCCTGACGATTCCCGAGATGGTGGCCGATATTGAAAACAGCTTCGAACCCAACTGCCGGATTCTGATCCTCTCTCCCAGAGCGCGACGTCAAACCGGACCGCTCACCACACACCTGGGACAGGCTCGAATCGACGGATTTGTCCGCATCCGTCTCGACGGGACCGTCCACGATCTCTCCGAAACGATCCCTGTAAAAGAGAATGAACCACACGATCTGGACATCGTAGTCGATCGTTTGCGAATCGGAGGCAAACGCGCACGACTGGCAGGTTCTCTCGAACTAGCCGTTTCCAGCAGCGGAGGTTCAGCCCTGGTCCTCCCCGAATCCGGTCCGGAGAAGGTGTACGGAGAACGAGCAATCTGCCTGGAATGTCAGATCACGTTCCCCCCACTCACCCCCTCCCTTTTTTCCTTCAACTCACCCACCGGCGCCTGCTCGGAATGCCAGGGAATGGGATTTCTCACCGAGACCGGTTCGAGCGAGTCACTCCCCTGCTCCCACTGCCGTGGAAGTCGTTTGATCCGGGAAGCCCGAGCGGTTCGTTGGGGATCCTGGACCCTCGACCAGTTGACCTGCCTGACCATCGATGAAGCGCACAGGAAATTCCAAAACCCTCCTCCGGGATCCCCACTGGAAGAGTCGATCGCCCGTGAACCCCTGCGCGAGATTCGTGAGCGCCTGGCATCGATTCGCAAGCTAGGTCTCGGATATCTGGGATTAGACCGAAGAGTCCCCACTCTCTCGTCCGGAGAATCGAGACGTTTACGACTAGGCACCGCACTCGCGGGAGATCTCACCGGTGTCCTCTACATCCTGGATGAACCGACGATCGGACTCCATCCCCACGATAACCGCATGCTGATCGAGTGCCTTCACGCTCTACGAGATGCCGGAAATACCGTACTGGTGGTCGAACACGACCGAGCCACCATTCGAGCCGCCGATCAGATCCTCGAGTTCGGACCCGGTTCTGGACCCGAGGGGGGACAACTCGTCTTCCAGGGCTCTCTCGAAGAGATCCTGAAGCCGGCGACAAACTCACTGACCGGATCCTATCTCAGCGGACAACGCCAGGTTCACACTCCCTCTTCCTCCCGACCATCCCCCCGGAAGTGGCTCGTGCTTCGAGGCGCTTCTGGGCACAATCTTCAATCCATCGATGTGCGCATTCCCCTCTCCCAACGCACAGCCGTGACCGGAGTGAGCGGCGCTGGAAAAACCAGTCTCGTGTCCAAAACCCTTGTTCCAGCGGTCTCCGGACTTTCCTCTGCCCTTCCCTACACCGCTCTGGAAGGCGGCGAATCCTTACAGCGCGTCCTGACCCTGGACGGTACCGGAATCCAATCATCGTCTCGTTCCAACCCCGCCACCTACACCAAGGTCTTCGACGAGATCCGAACTTTTTTCGCATCCCTGAAAGAGGCCAAGGTCCGCGGATTCAAAGCGGCTCGATTCAGCTTCAACAAGAAGGGAGGACGTTGTGAATCCTGCCAGGGAGTCGGACTCCGCCGAATCGACATGCATTTTCTCCCCGATGTTCACGTCCCCTGTGAAATCTGCCGCGGAAAGCGCTACGAAGAATCCACCCTGTCGATCCAGTATCGAGGTGCTTCGATCGCTGACATCCTCGATAGCACCGTCGACGAGGCGATCACCACGTTTCAACGTATCGAACGAATCCACCGTCCGTTGCGAGTCCTCCAACAAGTCGGCCTGGGATACCTGCGACTCGGTCAACCCACCCCGACTCTTTCCGGCGGTGAAAAACAACGACTGGCTCTAGCTCGAGAACTGGCTCGCCCGAGTACATCCCCTACCCTTTATGTATTCGATGAACCCACCTCGGGACTTCATCCTCACGACATCCGAACGCTTCTGGGCACCTTCGACCAGCTAGTTGAAAACGGTCATACCGTGATCGTTGTCGAGCACGACCTGGACGTCATCGCCTCCTCCGACTGGATTGTCGACCTGGGACCAGGAGGAGGGCCGCAAGGAGGAGAATTGCTGGCTGAAGGCACCCCCTCGGAGATTTCGAATCACAAAACGAGCCGCACGGGTCCGTTTCTTCACTCCCTCATTTGACCGTATTCTCCCTCCACCGGATCCGGGAACTCCCGGAACCCCACTTTCAGACCTCGACTACTGAAAGTAAGAAATCCGCCTCCAAGGACAACCAGTCCGTTGACGAAGATGCGTAGACTTCCTAGGGTGACATCTCATGAAGTTTTCCAGTGCCCATTCGACAACCCCTTCCAGTGAGGAAGCGCTCCGCGAAGTTTTGAATCGCATCCAGGAAGATTTCGAATCGACCGACCCGCCTGACGTCGCCATTTTCTTCATCACCCATCATCATCAGCCCTGCTTTCCGGAATTGGGGCTTCGCGTCAAGCGGAGTCTAAATGTGCAACACCTTCTGGGAACCACGGCGGAATCGGTGATAGAAGGGACCCAGGAATTTGAAAATCAACCGGTACTGGCCCTCTGGGCCGGCTGGTTACCCGAAGTCCAGATTCACCCTTTCCGGATCACCTGCGCTCAAACCGACGAGGGTTTCTCCTTCACCGGAATTCCCCAAGAACTTCCTTCGGGCTCTACCTCACCCCCGACGTTTCTCCTTCTGCCCGACCCGTTCACCATCCCCACCCAGGAGATGCTGAAAATCTTTTCCCAACAATTTCCGGGCGCTGTCGTAACCGGCGGACTGGCCAGCGGTGGCCAAGCTCCCGGCCAAAATACACTCTTCCTGAATGGAGACACGTTCCAAGAAGGAGCCATCGGAATCGCCATTCAGGGGCCGATCGAAATTCGCACCATCATTTCCCAGGGGTGCCGACCGATCGGACGGCACTGGGTCGTGACCCAAGCCAAGGGGAACATCCTCAACGGCCTAGGTGGTAAACCGCCTCTGGAGCGCCTCCAGGAGATCTTCGAAACCCTGGATCCCGAAGAACTCGAACTGGTTCGTAGCGCTCTGCACATCGGCCTGGTGACCAATGAATACCAGGAAGACTTCGATCGAGGCGATTTCCTCATCCGCAATGTTATCGGTGTCGATCCCGGTGACGGCAGCTTGCTCCTTTCCGACCTTGTTCGAACCGGCCAAACGGTCCAGTTCCAGGTACGGGAGCCCGATAGTGCCCGCGAAGACCTTTTACACCTTCTCAACCGTGACAGATCGCAGTGGAAAACCCCTCCCCTGGGCGGACTGATTTTCAGCTGCAACGGCCGAGGATCACGACTGTTTGGAGACCCGAACGTCGATATTTCCGGAGTCCGATCGGTGACCGGAAATATCCCGATTGCCGGCTTCTTCGCTCAAGGAGAAATCGGACCGGTCGGAGGAGAAAACTTCATCCACGGCTTCACCGCTTCCGTCGCACTGTTTGCTCCTGCATCTTCCTGATCCACTCCGACCGCTCCGTTTCCACACTCACCGACTGAAGTCGAGATCAGATCCGAGGGTTCACGACAAGATCACTCCGCGAGAGTTCCGAACCAAAAATCTTCTATTTCCTTCCTTCGCTCTTCATCGCTATCCTCTCGCCCATGATTCCCGACCTCTTGGTTCGCAAGATTCCAGTTCCTGAAGCAAGCCAGGAAGCGTTTCGCCGCGACATGACCGCAGTAGCTTCGCGAGCGGGAATCATGGTGCTCTGTTTGGCCGTCGGCGCTCAGGTCGTTCAAGATCTGGGCGGAACCCGAAACCATGTCGGCTGGCTACACGCGGCCCCAGCTGCGGGCCTTCTGGCCAGCCTCGCTTATGTCCACCTCGGCCGCGGACGCGATGCGCTTCGTATGCTCTTCTGGCCCGAGGTGATCTCCAGGCTCTCTCTCCTCGGGATCGGATTCCTGCTCGGATTCTTTCCGACGCCAAACCATCCCACGATTTTTACCGGACTGGTCTTTGCCTGCGCCTGCCTGGGGAGCATGCCCTACCCCTTTCTCAGCGCCGTCTACGGACAGATCTATCCGACCGAAATCCGGGGACAAATTATCGCATTCGGACGCATAATTCACGCGCTGATCTCCATCGGCGTAGCTTTTAGCCTGGGAGTTCTCCTACGCCACACTCCCCAGTCCTATCGCCTCCTCTACCCCCTGGGAGGCGTGCTCGGTATCGCCGCCACCACATACTTTTGCAAGCTGAAGTTTTCGCTGCCACCCCAAAACCTTTCGAGGCCTCCCAGCAGCGCATGGCAGATCATTCGTGAGGATCACTCCTTCCGGCGATTTCAACTCTTTCAGTTTGTTTTTGGATTCGCCAACCTTTGCGCCGCTCCCGCAGTGGCCATCTACGTGAAAGAGAATCTTCAGCTATCGATCGACCAGCGAGTTCTGGTCGTCGGTCACGGAATCGCCCATCAGGTTTTGCTCTTGGTTTCGGTCCGATTTCACGGACGACTCTTCGATCGAATCGGAGTGATTCGACATCGTGTTCTGACCAGCTCTCTGGTCGGATGTGGATTCTTTCTCTGGGCCTGGGCCGACAACCTTTCCTGGGCCCTCGCAGCCAGTTCCATGCTCGGCTTAGGCCTCGCCGGGGGACATATCATCTGGATGATCGGATCCCTTTCATTCGCCAATTCACCTGACCACGCCACGTACACCGGAATCCACACCTTCCTCACCGGTTTGCGCGGTTGCCTCGGCCCCATTGCCGGAGTCTGGCTCCTGGGCCCCTCGGCCCTTGATGGTGATTACCGAACATTCTTCCTCGTCATGACAGCGCTGATCTTCTTTTCGGTTCTCGGTCACCATTTCCTAGTGCCCCCACCCGAAGAAAATCGGCCAACCGATTGAGAAGAAACCGAAAGGCACCCCTACCACCACCTCTTTTCAAGCGCTCCCGACCGGGATCGAAAACGCCCAAAAAGTCTTCCATCAAGCCCGGCGTTGAGCCACGTTGCTTCGGATCTGGTCGACAATCTTCTGCAAAGGAGTTCCCGGACCAAATACGAGGGAGATACCGACCTCCTCTAACTTGGGGACATCCGCCTTGGGGATGATGCCGCCACAAACGACCATACAATCCCCTTTGCCCCCTTCTCGCAGAAGCTCCATGACCCGTGGAAAGAGAGTTAAATGAGCGCCGGAATGAATGGAAAGCCCCACAACGTCGACATCTTCCTGAATCGACGCCTCCGCAATCATCTCGGGAGTCTGGTGAAGACCCGCATAAACGACTTCCATGCCTGCATCTCGCAGCGCCCCCGCAATCACCCGAGCTCCCCGATCGTGTCCATCGAGTCCCGGCTTGGCGATCAGTACCCGGATCTTATCCTCACCCACAGAAACCGCTTGGCCCGCTTCCTCGTTTTTCATCCCGATCTTCACCTATTCGTAACGAAGTTCAAAAAACAGGTGGCTCCACATAACCACCAAATACACACTTCATCCGCTCCATGATCTCTCCCACCGTCGCGTAAGAACGAACGGCATCGAGAATTGCTGGAATCAAGTTCTCTTCTCCACGAGCGGCTGTTTCAAGAGCCAACAGACTGCCTTCGACCGCCTGAGCGTCTCTGCGCTGTCGCAAATCTTCCAGGCGTTTACGCTGAAAATCTTCCTTTTGCTGGTCAATGACCAAGGTATCGATCGGATCGTCATCGCCTTCGAGAAAATCGTTCACCCCGACCACAATCCGCCTTTTGTCGTCAAATTCCTTCTGATAACGAGCCGACGACCTCCCGATTTCACGTTGAAAATAGCCCGACTCGATTCCCGCGATCACACCCCCGAGTCGATCGATCTCGGCGAAAATCTGTTCCGCCTCTTCTTCCATACGATCGGTCAACTGTTCGACGAAGTAAGATCCACCCAGAGGATCGATCGTATTCACGACTCCGGTTTCATGGGCCAGAACCTGCTGGGTTCGCAGAGCAATCTTGACCGATTTTTCTGTCGGAAGCGCAAGGGTTTCATCCATCGAGTTGGTGTGTAAGCTCTGAGTCCCCCCTAACACTGCGGCCATCGCTTGAAACGCGGTCCGAACGATGTTGTTCTCCGGTTGCTGAGCTGTCAAAGAACACCCCGCGGTCTGGGTATGAAACCTCAACCGCATACTTCTTGGATCTTTCGCCCCGTACTTTTCCTTGAGGTGACGCGCCCAGATCCTTCTCGCCGCCCTGTACTTGGCGATCTCCTCGAAGAAATCGCTGTGTGAATTAAAGAAGAAGGAAAGACGAGGAGCGAAAACATCCACATCCAGGCCACGATCCATGGCATCCTCGACATAGGCAAACCCATTCTTCAAGGTGAAGGCGAGTTCCTGAGCCGCAGTGGATCCCGCTTCACGAATGTGATACCCGGATATCGAGATGGGGTGCCAACGAGGAACATGTCGAGCGCAATATTCGACGACATCGGTGACCAGCCTCAAAGATTGTTTGGGCGGGTACATATACTCCTTCTGGGCCTGATACTCCTTGAACATGTCGTTCTGAAGAGTTCCCCGGAGTTGATCGAAAGAAACTCCCTGCTTTTCCGCGACCGCTAGATAGAGGGCAAAAAGCACTGGGGCCGGAGAGTTGATGGTCATCGAAGTACTCACCCGGTCCAGGGGAATACCGTCGAAAAGCACCTCCATATCCTCCAACGAACTGACCGCGACACCGCAACGCCCAACCTCTCCCAGCGAGCGAGGATGATCGCCGTCGAGTCCCATCAAGGTGGGCATATCAAAAGCCACGGAAAGTCC
>JASMLP010000142.1 GCA_030748635.1 Planctomycetota bacterium | reverse complement strand
CCCACCCAAGAGGTTCCGATATGCGAGAAAGGTCGCAAGAAGTATCAGGCCCACAGCCATCGCGACCTTACCCGGAGGAAATTTTTCCTGGGCGCCCCGTGCCAAACCCTCCAATTGAGTTTCCCCACCTAACTCAAGCATTTTCGGGGCTTCCCCCGGTCGAGCATCGGTCGTAACGTGACCAGAAGGCAAGGCCAGGTTGGGGTCATCCAAGTGCTGGATCAATCGATGAAAATCCTGGTAACGGTCATCGGGTTCGGCCTGAATCATCCTCTCGATGACCCGGTTAACGCATTCGGGAGTTCCCGGATTGTAGACCGCCAGAGGGGGAAGATAGTCTTCGGTTAACCGAATGAGGACCTCAAATGGGCTCTGCCCCTCGAAAGGAGGCCGCCCGGCGATAATGTGGTATAGCGTCACTCCCAGGGAATAGATATCGGATCGGAAATCGGTTTCTCTGTCCTCCAACACATGCTCCGGAGCGATATAGAAAGGCGCCAACTGCCCCGAATCCACGATATTCAATATGTTGTCAGAAGTTTTCGCGAACACTCCGATCCCGGAGAGGACCACTTGCCCTCGAGTCGAGATCAAGATATTTGATGGGCGGACATCGCCGTGCATCACTCCCTGCTGAACCGCATACTCCAGCGCTTGAGCGACATAGGACCCGATTTTCATCGACTTACGAATGCCGATCTTTCCGTCACGCAAGAGGATGGCCCGGAGACTCTCACCTTCGATGAACTCCGTAGCGATATAGACCGATCCATCCGCTTGCCCTAGACCGTAGGTTCTTTGAATATTTGCGTGATTGAGCGTCTTGGACCGCTCCACTTGCTGACGCAATTCCGCGATGTACTGACGATCCTCAACCACCTCCGCCGCCAGGACCTTCAACGTCACGACAAGGTTCTGATCATCGTCCTTGTGCGTCGCCTTGTAGATGGTCCCGGTCGAATCGCTTCCCAACTTTTTGAGAATCTTGTAAGGACCAAACTTGGATTGCATCTTGGTGGTGGACTTCTTGACTTCCGGCTTAGCCTTTTTGGCCTCGACCATCGTCGATTCTGCATCGAGATTGGTGCTCGCCTGATTCCCCTGCATCTGCAGAACTTTGCCACACTGCGTGCACCGAAACCGTTGACCTTCATCGACACGACGCACATTGAACTGAGCTTTACAGGTAGGGCAGCGCGCGATCCTCTTCTTCTGCTCTTCCAAGATCGCGATAACTTGATGCTTTTTCAGATATCCTTGCTCAACCAGGATCTGTCCAAGTCGCGGCGTCGATCGACCGGACTTACGAAGAGTCTTCTGACGGGCCAGCGCGTTCTTGACCTGAACCGGAGAGACCATGTGCCACCGCACCGCGATTTCACCGAACTGGCTCTTGTCCTTTTTCTTGACTCCCTGAAGAATCGACTGCAACTGGGGCTTGGTCAGATAGCCTTTCTGAATCATGATATCCCACAACTTGGGAGCTTTCTGCCCAGCCTGCGTGGAGAGATTCCGAGCCTCGATGCACTCCATGACCTGCTCTTTGGTCGCATAGTGCATTTTCACGACAACTTTGGCGAAAACGTGATCTTTGATCGTAGCGGGCACGCAATTCTCCTCGACGTCGTATTCTGATCCGAAGTGGCAATTCCAGTGAATTCCAAACGCAAAGACACCTTCGCGGCTCCTCAGCCGATCCCGGTCCTCTTCAATCCTATATCGAGGACATTATATGCCCGAGTTGGATCAAAGCAATGCAGTCATCATCAATCGGTTACGAAATGTTTCTCGTATCGGCTTCCTGTACGATACACCTTCGGACCGATGTCGTTTCCCCGACACCATCCCTTACGCCCCTATCGACAGGTTAGCTTCCGCTCATGACAGCCCCCTCCGTCACCCCATTTTCTTGCTCGATGAGTCCGGAAGAGGTATTTCGCCGACTTTCGACCCATGAAGGGGTCTTCTTCCTGGACAGCGCGCTTCCGGGGGTTCTCGATAACAACTGGTCCATTTTGGGATGTTCCCCCGACCACCTCCAGGAACGTCGAATGCCTCACCCCTCCGACCCTTTTGAGGGTCTTCCTCTCCCCTCATTTCAACCTCTCGAACCTTCTCTTCCCACGATCCCACCCCATATCCCCGTCCTTGCCCCCCTGAATCTGACTTTTTTTGGATACGGATTGCGAACTCAAATCGAACCTCGACTGAGAGAACGTCATCCCGCGAACGTATCCCTGGACCTCCCCGACCTCTACTCCACCTACCACGAGGAGGTTCTTCTATACGAACACGCGACAAGTCGTTGGTACCGGAGCGGTCGATCCCGCGGGGACCGATGGTGGGAAGAACGACTCTCCTGCAATCCGCCCTCCTTCGAGCCGCTTCAGTTCCATGGGCCGCTTCACTCAGTCCCGGACCGGACCCAGCACATGGCCAACGTGAAGCGCGCACTGGATTTCATTGGCAAGGGAGATATCTACCAGGTGAATCTGTCCCGACAGATTCTTGTGGAGTGGTCGGGCCATCCCGCCGATATGTATCTTCAGTTTCGACACCAGAATCCGGCTCCCTTCGCTGGATATTTCGACTTAGGAGATGGACGAGCCATTCTCTCCTGTTCCCCCGAACGATTTATCCAGGTCGAAAACAGAAGTGTTCGAACCTTTCCGATCAAAGGGACCCGCCCTCGAGGATCCACTCCCGAAACAGATCGACAGTTGGCTCGAGAACTGATCGAATCCGAAAAGGATCGCGCCGAACTGGCGATGATTGTCGACGTACTCCGAAACGATCTAGGCCGGGTCTGTAGTCGCGGAAGTATTCAAGTAACAGATCATGCCGCTTTGAGAACTTTCCCATCCGTTCACCACCTCGTTTCTACCGTTACCGGCACGCTTCCCGAGGGAGTCTCCCCCACCGAATTGATTCGCTCCGCCTTCCCTGGAGGATCCATCACCGGGGCCCCCAAAATCAGAGCCATGGAAATCATTGATGAACTGGAATCGATGCGCCGCGGTCCCTATACCGGCTCGATCGCCTGGTTCGATTCTCGCGGAAACATGGATTCGAACATCTTGATTCGGACCGCAATCGTCCACGACTCCAACCTGGCTTTCCCCGTCGGTGGAGGCATCGTCGCCGAAAGCGACCCGCAAGACGAATGGGAAGAAACCGTGGCCAAAACAGGAGGGATCGAACAGGTCCTGTCCACACCGATCCATCCCGAGGAGAGGATATGAGTTCGGCTCCCAGTGCCCTCTTCTTGGACGGTCGACTTCTTCGCCCGGATCAATCTTCTAACCGGGGAATCCACTTGAACCCCTTTGGACAGGGGATTTACGAAACCATGCGAGTTCGAAAGGGACGGGCTTCATTCGCTAAAAAACACTTCCAGAGAATGCTGGAAAGTGCCGCCCATTTCGGCATGGGTTGCCCTGTCGATTGGAACACTTTCCAGGACGCTCTCGATCAACTGATCCTTGCTGGCAAAGCCCAAGAGGGGTGGATCCGGGCCGTCCTCTCTTTGGAATCCCCTTCCACGGAACATACGGTCTTCTGGGCCAGCGCATTTCCCCAGATTCCCTATCAGAATCTCCCCTGGGAAGACGGGATTTCTGTCGACTTCGCTTCATTTGTCCGCGACCCCAGCGACCCGTCCGTAGGGCACAAGACCCTCTCCTCCTGGAATCTACACTGGACACGAAAACGGGCACGAGAACGGGGTCATTTCGACTCCCTCCTAAGAAATCTTCACGGCCATCTCACCGAAGGCTGCGTGAGCAATTTATTTCTGCTTCGCGGTCGTGAACTCGTCACTCCGCCTCTCTCGGACGGCCTTCTTCCGGGAATCACCCGCGCGTTCATTCTCGAACACAGTCCCGCGTTCGGGCTGGAATGTAGCGAGATCTCGATCCGTAAAGAAGATCTGGAACAGTGCGATCAAGTATTCCTTAGCAACTCCCTGATTGATATCGTAACCGTAGGTCCATCGATCCCTCTGATTCGCCGTCTTCGCCAAGAACTCTTCGAGACCCCCCTCCCCACATGATCCGAAACCTTCTACGAGTAGCCCTGATCTCAACATGCTCATTCGGGGCAACCTTTCCGAGCCACGCGCAAGACATCCCCCCCCTTGAGGACCTGCTCACCACCTACGACGAAGGGGCCACTCCTGCTCGCGTTCTGGCCGTATATAGAGCATCTCGACTGGAAAACGAGGCCGGCCACTCCCTGGTACAGCGAGCCCTGAAGGACCCCGACGCCGCGGTCCGTGCCCGAGCATTTCGGGAGTGGATCCGGTTGCATCAGGAACGGATTCTTCCCTCGCTCTCCGACCAACTCCATTCGTCCCCCCCGCGCGTGCGCCGCCAATTTTACGTTTCCGCGGCGGAATTCGTGGGAGACTCGGCTATTCCCTATCTCCTGGAAGGCCTGCTGGACTCTTCCGTCGGTGTCAGGAATGCCGCAATCCGTCACCTCCATCGACTTTCGGGGGGAATGGATTTCGGATTTGACGCTTCCGTAGCCCCCGATACGGACCAGAAAGCGGTGAATCAGTGGCGTACCTGGTGGGATGAGAATAAAAACCTGAAGCCCTGGCAGAGATGGATTTCTGCCACCCGCGATTCACGATCTGCGAACCGGGCCCGAGCCGTCCGTCAACTTTCACGCGCCCCCGTTCGCGCCGCCGTTCCCGCTCTTCTTCAACGACTCGAAGACTCCTCACCCAGGGTACGCGATCAGGCGGTTCGCGTTCTCCGAGACTTGACACTCACTCGCCAACGTTTCGATGCCGACGCAACGCTGAAATTGCGAGAGGAAGGGGTCCAACGCTGGCGAACCTGGTGGTCTCTCCATGCGGGGAACACCGTCCGATCGTGGATGGAAACGGCACTCCAGAGCGATTCGGCTAAAGAAAGAGGGCGAGCGGCCCTTTCTCTCGGCCGAGGAGGCGATCCCTCGGTCATTCCCAGCCTTCTCCCTCTGCTCGAGGACTCCTCGAGTCGGGTTCGAGAGCGCTCTCACCAGGCTCTGATCCAACTGACCGGACGAGACCACCAGTACGACCCGGATGCCGCCCCCGAGGAGAGACAAGAATCCCTCGCCCAATGGAACGCCTGGTGGAAACGGCTCCAGAATCGATCTCCCCGTGAGTGGTGGCACGACGCGATCCGCACCGGAACCCCCAAGGAGCGGGCGCGCGCCGTTCATCGACTGGCCGATTCGGATGCACGGGAATCGGTGCCCTGGATCGTCGAGGCGTTGCGTGATCCCTCGGGGGGGGTCAGGGAATCCGCCTACTACGCCTTGCAAGAACTTCTGGGTCAAGATTTTGCATTCGACCCCGATGCTCCTGCACGAGAGCGAGAGCGTTCTATCCAGAATGTTTTGCGCCGATGGAGCCGACAACAATAGATCTCTACCGTGATCGCTTGATCTACTGCGCTGATTGCTTATCCTGAACTGTGCCTGCGGTCCCATTCGATCCTTGTGGCAAGGATTCACTGCAGCAACTTGCACGGCATCTCGACCCTTTGGAGGCCCTACCCGGTGCGCGCGATTACTTTCTACCCTGGAATTCTCATCTCTCTTCTTTTTGTGGGAACTCCATCTCTAAAATCCCAGGATGCCCCCCCCCCATCTCCTCAGGCCACTGCCCAACCGAGCCCTCCCAAGAAGGATTCACCTCCCACCTCTAAATTCACAGTCTCTCCTTCTCTGAAAACCTGGATCGCCAAGGAAGACGCCTCGGTGGATCTGCTCCAACTGATTCTCGATCTGTCCGATCCTGAATCCTCGACCACCGACAGGAAGCCGATTCAGAATTTCATCGAACACATGGCTCGCAAGGTGAAGTCGATCCGAGCCAACGTGGATTCACCTACCGAACTGGTCGTCGAATGGAGCTTCCACACCTATGTCGATCTGAAATTTCAGTACGTACCTGAAGGCACCGTGCTGATAGGCCCATCGATCCAGTCGCGTCAAACCACGAGTATCGGTTTCGCGACCCTCTATCTTCTGGTCGCCCGACAACTCGACCTTCCACTCTCCGCCGCCCTCGCAGGAGACCATATCTTTTGTGTCTACGGCGACCCGAAGAGTCGAATCAATATCGAATTCTCCGAGATGGGAGACATTCTTCCTGACCGTTACTACGCACTGCGCCACGGTTCTAACCCGTCCATACTCACCGATCGACAATTCGTCGGCCTGCTCCTCTATCAACTTTCTAATCGATCCCGAGCCCGTGGCGCCAATCAGGACGCCACCACTCAACTCGAAGCGGCCGCCAATCTGTATCCCAACCATGCTGGAATTCACGCCTCCTTGGGTCTTCTCGCCCTGCAAAAAGGCGATGAAACCCGCGCGGTTCAATACTTTGAAAAAGCCATCGTAAACGGCTCCAGGAACGTCTCGATCCATATCCATCGAGCGAAGCTTCTCCGAGACCCCAATCAGATCCGAGACGCTCTCTCCGCCTATGATGTCCGCCTGGGTCTGGACTCGAACGATCTAACCGCCATTCTTGGTAAAGCCTGTCTCTTGAACCAACTCGGACGGCATCGGCAGGCGGTAGACTTTCTCGAAAGTGCTGCTCAGAAGATGCCACCTGGACCCGACCGAACCTTGATCTTGACCCAGCGCGATCACTTTCAGGAAAAGAGAGATCTCGAGGTTGTTTCGACTTCCGGCGATTTCGAGGAAAGAATTCTGGCTCTTGAGAGACTGCAAAGTCGCGCCCAATCCACTTCCGTTCCGATCCTGATTCAGTTACTCAAAGATCCCAACTATCGCATCCGCTGGGCCGCGGCCTACGCCCTGAAGCGGATCACGGAAATCGATGACAAGCGGTTCCAGGAATTGAGTCTCGACCCCGAACGCTGGCATCGCTGGTGGTCTCGAGGAAAGAAGTCTCCTTGAGTCCCACCACTCTCCTTTTCTTTTGCCTCTCCGCATCGATTTGCTGTCTGATCATTGGGATCTGCATCCGAATCGTCTTTCAACGAGTAGCGGTCCATCGTGCCCGGAGAAGTTTTCTCCTCTTTTTACTGGGAACCTGCCTCTTATACGGCGCGCTCAACTACTCTCTCGTTCAAAGCTTACGATTCGAGGCCGGGCGACTCTCCTGCCAAGCGCACCTACGGGAGATACGTGAGGGGCTACGTGACTATCAAGACCAGCGCCGAGTCCTCCCCAATCATCTTCACGAGATCGTCGATTATACCCCAGCTCGCCAGACCATTATGACCTGCCCGGTCACCGGCGCCGATTACACCTACATCTCTCCTCCAGGCCGACGCGCTGTCCCCAACCGCCCCCTCTGTTTCGATTCCGCCCCACACACCCAACTCTCCCCGTGGAAATCGAATAATGGGCGCAACTTCTTGCATACTAGCGGTTCCATACTCTGGATTGC
>JASMLP010000141.1 GCA_030748635.1 Planctomycetota bacterium | reverse complement strand
ACCGCGCCGACCGAGGTGCCGCTCTGAATCAATCCACGCAAGAGGGTGGTCATATCCATAGCATCTCGCTGTGGCGCGGTGTGGCGGGCCAGGTAATCTTCGATCTGAGCCCATCCGGTGGGTGTTAATTTGAAAAGACCCATATACTGTCCCTCGATTTCGTCGATCGTCTGGGCGCGATTGCCGATCTCGATGACATTCTGACCTTCCAGTCGAAACGTTTCCGCATCGGAAAGTGGGTCGGCAAAACGCATGTGCCACAAACGTAGCCAGTCCGGATCGTAGGCGATGACGATGTCACCTTTTGCGCCTAGTAACGTGTGGACGGATCCGGATGAATAGACGATGTCGGAGTAGGAGATCACGCACTCGGATTGCTCGAGCCACGGGCGGGAGCAGGCGAGAGACAGCACCATGTTGGTTTCCGACCAGCGATGGTTATTGAAGTAGTGGACGTCCAGGTCGAACGATTCGGCCAGGTATCCTCGGACAATGGCGATATCGGTTACCTGGGCACCTCGCAGAGCCTCCAGTTGCCAATCCAGAAGAGATTTGCCGTGAAGAACCGTACGGCACTTGGGTTGATTGCCGGTCAGATGGCCCATCCGGCTACCGCGGCCGGCAGCGAGAATAATTCCGTGCTTCATCGTGGCTCTCTTAAAGGGTTGCCTTCACGCTGGGGGTTGGGCGAAGAGGGCGAAAAGACCCGCTTGAAATGTAGGTGATCGGATCGAAACGGTCTGAGGGTTTGGCCCGAAAGGTTTTCATGGTCGTTCGTGGAAGATCGATTTCAGAATGTTTTTCTCCTCCTCGACGAAGGGCGTTTCGCGTTCGCTATGCCACATCTGGCCGTACACGGGGCGGTCTTGATGTTCCACCGCCATCACGACGTCGTCTTCAGAGCGAGCGCTGATGATCAGCGGAGTCCGACTCGTCTTGGCGCCGAAGTCGTGAAACGCATTCACGCTTTGGAGCTTGCTCAACTGGGCGCTCAATCGGCAGCCAGGGGTGATGGTCAATTTGTGGCGGGTGCGCACGTGTCCCGAGACACTTTCGAGTTCGATGCCGAAATGAGACTGGAGCAGCTGCATCCCACGGCACACCCCCAAAACGGGTCGATGCTGGTCCAGGGCCCAGTCCAGAAGCAGGGTCTCGCTGGCGTCCCGTTCGGGGGCGTCGCCACCATATGAGGACAAGGTGTTGCCTCCAGTCAATAGCACACCGTCAAACGATCCGTGACGCACGAGGTCTTGGACATACTCGGGATGATTGGGCACCAATACCGGCCATAATTCACAATCCCGAAGCAGGTGGATCCAGCGCTGGTCGATGGCATCCCGGCGTTCGCCGTGAGAGGTGTGAAAATCGACCCTCTGGGTCACCAACACGCGTTTCATTGCAGGATCTGAACTTGTCGGTTGCCGCAATCTATATCCAGAATCCGGGCTTTTCCCCACTGCTGGTAGAAGATTTCACCGGCTCCCACAATCGCAGGAATACCCAGTTCGCCGGCTCGAATCGCCATATGAGAGTTGGCGCCACCATATTGGGTGATGAAGCCTCCAATGGCATGAGAGAAGATCCAATCGTAGCCGGGATCGGCGCTGGGGATCATCAAAATGGCGTCCTTGAGTCGGTCTCGATCCGTATGCTCATTGACGACGACGCCAACGACCTTTCCCTGAGTGATGAAGTTGGGCTCGTTTTGTGGCAATTCGAAGTTCCAGACATCCTCGGCACGGGTGATGAGTGGTGGCAAGGAGATGCTTTTGACGACCTCGTGACCGTGTTTGCCCTGGTCAATGACCCGTTGCAGTCTTCGGGAGAGATCTTCGCTGGTGGAGTAGAGGTCGAGAATTTCCCGGATATTGGTATAGGACATCTCCTCTTTGTCGAGTCCCATGGAGTGACCGAGTTCGCCGATGAGAGAAATGACATCGCTCAGGCTTTTACTGAAGATGAACTTGGCGTATTCGCGACCTTCGATGGCGCCCTGGATGAAGTGGAAGAGCCCCAGAACATCACTATCGAACTCGTGTTCGGCCAAGAGATTTTCGAGCCGATTCAGGGGCTTCAGGCCGAGTTTGAAATCGGACATTTCCTTCGGTTGGGGGGCTTCTTCGATCGATTTCCAGTCAAAGTAACGATCCGGGGCTTCATCGTAGCGCGGCGACAGGATGTTGTAGGTGCCGGGTCGTAAGTGTCCGTATTTCTGGAGAAAAGAACTCCGTGAGAGAGAGCGTAAATCGCGGGACATCGTCGAGCTCACGGTATTCAGAGTGCGCATGAATCCATCGTAATCGTCGTCGGAGAAGATCCCCACAGCGACCAGGGATTTGAGCATTTGTACCGCAATGAATCCGGCCCGGGCCAGACCCGCGAAAGGCAAGGTGCCGTATCGTTTGCAGTCCTCGACTAACCAGTAGATCTTTTCGATGGTCAGCAGATCGCTGCGGAGAATGGTGTTCTGTCGTTTTTGAAGTTCGTGGAGTTTGGCGGTGTCTCGAATCCAGAGGCCTTCTTTGTTATCGATGATCCCCTGGGTCAGTCGGCGGAGGCTGTGGGTCAGGGACGCCGTATCTTTTGCATCGAATCCGTGCTCCTCAAGAAGAGTGATCCGTTCGGGAAGATCGAAGGTGTAGCACGAGAAGATGACTTCGAATTCGACTTTATCGTGGTATTTGGGATTGGCGACCAGTCGGTCCAGGTAGTAGTTGATCAGCCGTTCGGCAAGTTCTTCTTCGACATCTTCAGGGACGAACGAATTGAAGCTCACCCGCACATCGATATAGGGCAGACCGGCGAAGTTGACCAAAAGGGGGAAGCTACGCAGGTTGCGATAGCCGTAG
>JASMLP010000140.1 GCA_030748635.1 Planctomycetota bacterium | reverse complement strand
GGATGCCGTCATCTCGTGTAATGCGTAGGTGCGGGCACATATGGCTTGGGTTTCAAGGGCTGAATCGGGCCAGGAAAGCGACATTTCGCAGCCGATGACTCCGGCCAGATAGTCTTCCATGGGGAGATGATTCACGTAGGTCAAACGGCCGTTGGCGCGAAGGACGAATAGGCGGCCGCGATAGCGGCGATCTCCGATCACAATCGTGCCATCTCGCGCCGGGACGATTTCCAAAATGGGCCCGGCGAGGGGGCGATTGGCGATGACGACCGAAGTACCCGAAACGCGGATCCGGTCCTCTTTCATGTTTCGGCCTCGGGCCACCACCTGTTCGCCGGATCGAATCTGGAATGGACCTTTGATGGCCAGTGGGGCGCTACGAGTACGGGCGTATTCTGTTAACTGGACTCGAACGATCGGCTCGGATCGATAGCGCTCCGAGTGCAAGGGGTTGGAGTTTCTGGTTGCGCAGGAAATGGGGAAGAGAAGTCCCGATAGGAGTACGACTCCGAGTAGCACCCGGAGTTTCCAATAGGAGTTGATATTCGACTGAGGCATGATCCATCTTCTCCGACTGTTTTGGCCTTCGGTGGAGAGAGTACCACGGGATCGGACCTCATGTCGGAGGGCTCATGTCCGGGGAGTACTTTTTGAAGCGGTGAGATAGGCTACAGATCTGATGTTTCGTCGATTCGGTTGGATCGGGCTCGCGGGGTTTCAGAGCCACTGGCGATGTTGGTCCTCGAGGGAGACTCCCGCGCCGATCAGATCGCCGAGGCGGGTAATCTGATCGGCTTCCCCGAGAACGACGATTTCGTTGTCGGCGGTCAGGCGTGTGGCTCCGGATGGATTGAAGATGAAATCTGAATCCTGTTGGTTACGGATGGCGATCACGATCAGTCCGGTTTTCTGAGGAATCTTTGCTTCGGCCAGGGTCAGGCCCGAGATGGAGGAGTTTTCGTATATGGTAAATTCTTCGAGCATCAACTGGGTGTCACCGATCCGGGTCATCGCGTCGAGGAACGATGTCAACTGGGGATGGAAGAGCATGGCGACCATACGACGCGCACCGGTATGGGTCGGGCTGATCACATTGTTGGCGCCCGCTTTTTTCATCCGGGTTATATTTTCTTCGTTCTCCGCTCGGGTCACGATTCGCAGATTGGGGTTTTTCTCCCGGGCGGCTAGGCACACATAAAGATTTTCGGCATCGCTCGAGAGGTTGGACACCAGGCCGTGTGCGCGCTCGATACCCGCTTGGATGAGGATCTCGTCGTGGGTCGCGTCGCCGGAAAGGATGTTGATTCCAGGGTAGTCGTGTTCGAGGGTGTTGAGTGTTTCGTGGTGGTTATCGATGACCACCAGGGGAACATTGAGCTCCAGCAGTTCTTCGATCACAGCCCGTCCTGCCCGTCCAGCACCACAGAGGATGTAATGGTCGGTCAATTTCATGATGATCTTTTCCTTTCGCCGATGATGGACGAAGAGTTCGAATCGCGATTCCACGAGAACCGAAGTCAAGACACTGACGCCTACCGAAATGGTGAGAATACCTGAGAAGATCAGGAACATGGTGAAATGGCGACCGTTAGGGGAAAGGGGGGCCGGGATTTCACCATACCCCACGGTGGTGACCGTGATGACGGTCATGTAGAGGCTTTCCGCAAGAGGCCAGTCTTCGATCCAGGAATACCCCGCCGTCCCCATGCCCAGGATGAGGACTATGAGGAGAAGGAAGATCAGGAATCGGTGAATATCTCTCGGCATCGGTAGGGGGGTCGAGTTACGGCTGGAAAAGCCCTGTTTGTGGGTTGCTCGGGTGTCCAAGGTGCCTTCGGGCCCGGTCGGTCGCCATGCGTCCCTGTGGGGTGCGCTTCAGGAAACCACACTGGATCAGATAGGGTTCGTGCACTTCCTCGATGGTATCGGGCGATTCTCCAACCATCACGGCAACGGTCTTGAGTCCGAGTGGGCCTCCCTCGTGCTGGAGGAGCGCTTCGAGTATTCGACGATCGGTTGCGTCGCAACCTTGATCGTCGATGCCAAGCATTTCGAAACCGGTCTGGGCAATCGATTCATCCAGGAGTCCATCTCCCTGGATCTGGGCCACATCTCGAAGTCGGCGAATGATCCGATTAGCAATGCGTGGAGTTCCTCGACTACGGGAAGCGATCATCTCGGCCGCAGATTCTGCGATAGGAGCTTCCAGAATTCGAGCCGACCGATTGACAATCGAGGTCAGGTCTTGAAGGCCGTAGGGTTCTAATTTTTCGAGGATCGGGAATCGATTCCGAAATGGAGCTTTGAGCAGACCTTCACGAGTGGTCGCGCCAATTAGGGTGAATCGTTCCAGTTTCAGTCGGACGCTTCGGGCGCTCGGTCCACTGTCGTAGACAATATCGATCGAGAAATCTTCCATGGCGGTATGAAGATATTCCTGGACCGAAGCGGGGACTCTGTGGATCTCATCGATGAAAAGGCAGTCGCCGTGTCTTAGATTGGTGAGTTGGCCGGCAAGATCGGCGGGTCGTTCGAGAATCGGGCCGGCGGTGAATTTCAGATTCGTTTCCATCTCTCGACTGATGATGGTGGAGAGTGTGGTTTTTCCCAATCCGGGTAGGCCCGTAAAAAGCACATGGTCCAGCGCGTCGCCTCGTTGTCGAGCGGCTTCGATATATATGGCCAGGTTCTGGGTGATGCGCGGTTGTCCAACGAATTCGTTGAAGTCGCGAGGCCGAAGTGATTGTTCGACTTCGCTTTCACTCAAACCCGGGTGAGGGGAGAGGATACGGTCGTCATCAGGTTCGGTTTTCGTCATGGCGCCATGAATGGAGGAAAGCTAGGGAGAATGAATTGTACCTTGCGAAAGGGGCTCCTGGGAGATTCGGCTTAACGGGAATCTTTCATCCAGGCGGTCCAGGCCTGGTGAAGTCGTTTGCGTCCCGACTCGGAATCGAATAGCGGTTTGGCTTCCTGGGGTCCCCCGGGAAGGGCATGATCACGAGTTAAAAGAGCGAGAGTGGTGTCGAGTTGTTCGCAAACGTAGGGAGACGATTCGTGCAAGAATCGACCGATCAGCTTGGATACGATTTTTCTGTCGTTCAGCGCTCCCAGAGCGGCGACGGCCGCTCCTCGTACCCTTGCGTCCGGGTCGGTTTCGACCATTTCGAAGATCTGAGGAATCGAATCCGTGATCCGGAGCGAAGCGAGAGCGCGCAGGCAATAGACCCGGATCACCGCATCTTCATCCTTGAGTCCCGATTCGATAACGGAAATGTGATTCGGGTTGGTATTGAGCAGGAGTTTTTTCCACGCGCCGCGCCGTAAGGTTGGATCTTTGGAGGTGAGTCTATCGGAAAGAATCGGTGGATCTTTCTGATCGGCTCTCGAAGTTTCAGGTAGATTTTTGAGATGGAGTTGACGGGCTTGGATACGTTGACGCTGAAGGGGGGTCAGATTGAGAGTCAGAGCTTGTCGGTAAGCTTCCAGAGCTCGCTTTTTTTGGCCGGCTTGTTCCTGGAGAAAACCGAGTTGATATCGGGCGGAAGCGAGGGAAGGGTCTTCGGCGATGACTTCCCAGGTCAGTGCAATGGCGCTTTGGATGCGGTTGGTTCGGGCATGGATCAACGAGAGGGAGAGTAAAATTTCTGCGTTGCGGGGTTGAAGATGTCGGGCTGACAGAAGGAGTGTTTCGGATTTTTTGTAGAGCTGGCTCTCGCGACGTTTGTTCGCGAGTTCGAAAAGAATACTGGCTGTAGCGATAAGGAGTCTGGGGTCTTCTGGCGAGCATCGGGTTGCTCGTTCCAGGTGGTCAAGTCCCTGCTCGATGTGACCGGAGCGGATGGAAAGAACGCCCTGTCCTTGATGCGCCCAACCGAAACGTGAATCGATGATCAGGGCGCGTTCGAAGGATCGGCGAGCGAGTTCCTGGTGCCCGAGGATCCCGTGAATTCTTCCCAGGAGAAAATGATTCGTGACATCGTTGGGGGATTCGGCGAGGCGACGCTCGTAACGGTGGATCAACTCTTCGTGAGCTCCCTCGGCAATACCGATATTCTGGATCTCGATTTCCATCCCGATTTCTTGCGGGGATAGCGGCTCGACATTTGGGGAGGGATCTGAGGATGGAGCGTTGGGCGTTTCCGGTTGGGGAGTCGATGGGGGAGTCGCGCAACCCATCAGCAGGGAGAAGGGGAGGAGTAACAGTGAGATCCGGCTTCGAGTCACAGATTTTCCGGTTTCGTGGCTTTAAGAATCGATCCGAGAGGAGTTTCGGCCTGGAATTCTATCCCTGGTTCCTCTTTCTCGTCAAACAGGGAGGGGTTGAAGGTCCGCCGATTCCGGGTGGAGTTTCTGGGGGTGGACACCGAAATTTTGTCTGCCGACTCCTTGGATAAGACGGTTTCGCATTATTCGGCTTGTTGAAGGTATTTAACCTCTGGGTCTGTGGGCGGCGGCTTCCACCGATCCGGATGCCTCCATCCGTCGGGAAGCGAAACAACTTCTGGACAAATCGTGGATGGGGCGCTTCCGGTCGGAATCCTTGGGGTAAAATTCTTGACGATGTCTGGCGGCGAATGGGAATTCTGGATCGATGTGGGTGGAACTTTCACCGACTGCTTGGGGATCTCTCCGCAGGGGGAGGTTCGGACCTGCAAGATCCTCTCCTCGGGAAGACTTCAGGGAGTCGCCGGGACGGGGAGCGGTTTCAATCGTCTGGTGGACTCCAGTCGCAACGAGGACTCTCCGGATTTTTATCGATCCGCTCAGGTTCGGATTTTCGGCGAGGGTGGAAAGAAGACCGATCCGGTCCGGGTCGTCGGGTTCGATTCGGGTATTTTTGAGCTGTCCGAAGAGTTGCCGGGACTCCTCACCGGGGCTCGCTTCGAAATCGTCTGGGAGGAAGAGGCGCCGGTCGTAGGGATTCGCAAGTTGCTGGGATGTCCTCTTCATGAGGTGTCG
This sequence comes from Planctomycetota bacterium, assembly GCA_030748635.1. GTDB lineage: Bacteria > Planctomycetota > JACQVV01 > JACQVV01 > JASMLP01 > JASMLP01. Next base: position 5,107 of record JASMLP010000140.1, on the reverse strand, counting down.
GAGTCGATCCGGATCTGCCTGGGAACGACGCGGGGAACCAACGCTCTACTGGAACGCAAGGGGGTTGGGACGGCCTTCGTGACGACCCGCGGATTCGCCGATATCCTTCGGATCGGAACCCAGGATCGCCCCCGTCTTTTCGATCTGGAGATTCATAAACCGGAGGCGCTGGAAGAAGAGGTGGTCGAACTCGACGAACGGGTGGCCGCTGACGGTACGGTCTTGCGGGTTCTGGACCGGGAGGAGATTCGCAGGGCTCTGGCTCCGGTTCGGGGACGTGGGATCGCCTCGCTGGCGGTTTGCCTGATGAACGCCTATCGCAATGATGTGCATGAGCGGACCGTCGCTCGGGTCGCTCGGGAACTCGGGTTCGAGCAGGTGTCGATTTCGTCGGCGATTTCTCCCACGATCGGGATCGTCCCGCGAGGGGATACCACTGTGGTGGACGCCTACCTGACTCCGGTCCTTTCCGACTATATCGCCTCGATTCGGGCTTCCCTCCCCGCGGCCACTTTGCTGTGCATGACCAACGCGGGCGGTCTGGTCGAGGCGGGGCGATTTTCCGGCAAGGACAGTCTCCTTTCCGGACCGGCTGGTGGCGTGGTCGGTCTGGCTCGGACCGCTCGGGAGATCGGACTGGAAGAGGTGATCGGGTTCGATATGGGAGGGACCTCGACCGATGTCAGTCGCTGGGGAGGTCGGGCGGAGATTCATCAAGAAAACGAGACCGCCGGAGTCCGGATTTCCACTCCGATGATTGCGATCGAAACCGTGGCGGCGGGCGGCGGTTCGATCCTCTCCTTTGATGGACATCGACTTCGGGTAGGGCCTGAGTCGGCCGGAGCCGATCCCGGTCCGGCGTGTTACGGACAGGGGGGGCCGATCACTCTGACCGACGCCAATGTTCATCTGGGAAGAGTGCCGGGGGATCACTTCCCTTTCGCGTTGGACCTGGAGGCGGTTCAGAAGGGGTTCGAGCGGCTGGCTGGTCAGATCGAGGAGCAGACTGGGAAGCGCTGGGATGAACACGATCTGGCCGAAGGGTATCTGCGGATCGCCTGTCAGAACATGGCGGCGCCGATCCGAAAAATCTCCATCGCTCGGGGGTACGATGTTCGAGAGCACGCCCTGGTGGCCTTTGGCGGCGCGGGTCCCCAGCACGCGTGCGCGCTGGCCCGACACCTGGGCATGAAGCAGGTGGTGATTCACCCCTACGCCGGGATTCTTTCGGCCTACGGAATCGGATTGGCGGATCTGCGCAAGTATGCCCAGCGTCCTGTCCTGGCCGATTATGATGCCGGTCTTCTCGGATCCCTCGAAGGGCTTTTTTTCGAGTTGGAACAGGCGCTTCGCAAGGAGCTGCTCGAGGAGGGGGCTCACGACTCCTGGTTACGACCTTCCGCGAGACGGCTGGGAATGCACTACGTTGGGGGAGGGTCTTCTCTCGCGGTGGACTTGAACGCGGGAGAGGATCCGGCCGAGCAGTTCGAATTGCTTCATCAGCAGTTTTTCGGTCACCACCATTCGGATCGAGGACTGGTGGTGGAGTGGATGGGAGTCGAACAGCGGGCGAGCAAGCCGGATCGGAAATCCCCGGCAACCGGAAACGTTTCCGCTATTCCGGAGCCGATCGGTTCGACCGAGATCGTCGGGGGTGGCGAGTTGCGGGATTATCCGATCTTTCGGCGAGAGGATCTTCCGGTCGGTCACTGCCTGGTGGGGCCGGTTCTAATACTGGACCCGTTCTCGACTCTTCTGGTGGATCCGGGGTGGCAGCTGGAGGTTCACCCCACCGGGTCGATCCTCCTGACCGATTCTCAGGGGCGGGCTCGGACCGAGGAGATCTCGACCGAGGTCGACCCGCTTCAACTGGAGATCTTTCACAATCACTTCGCTTCGATCGCCGAGGAGATGGGAGTGACGTTGCGTCGGGCGGCGCTTTCGACCAATGTTCGGGAGCGACTCGATTTTTCCTGCGCTCTGTTTACCTCCGAAGGGGGGTTGGTTGTCAACGCGCCGCATATCCCCGTTCATCTGGGAGCGATGAGTGAGACCATCCGGTGTCTTTTGCGGGAGGTGAAGCGCTTCGAACCGGGGGATGTCTATCTCACCAACGACCCTTTCCGTGGCGGCAGCCACCTGCCGGATCTGACCGTCGTCACGCCGGTCTTCGATCGCGCCGGATCGAGACTGCTCTTTTTCAGCGCCAGTCGGGCGCATCACGCGGAGATCGGAGGAACCCGACCGGGATCGATGCCGCCGGACTCGACCACACTCGCCGAAGAAGGGGTGTTGATTCGCCATTTTCGGTTGATTCAGGCTGGACAGCCGAATCACGAGGAGCTGAGGGAACTGCTGACTACGGCGCCATACCCCTCTCGGAGTCCGAAGGAGAATCTGGCCGATATCGATGCCCAGGTCGCCGCCGGAGCGCGGGGGGCGCGCGGTCTGCTGGAGATGATCGATCGGTACGGTGAGGCGGTTGTGCTCGCCTACATGGATCATATCCAGGCCGCCTCGGCGGCCAAGACTCGAGCGGCGTTACGACGCCTCGGCGATGGGGTGTACCGGTTCACCGATACCCTCGACGACGGCACACCGATCACGGTCCGGATCGAGGTCACCGACGGCGACGCCGTGGTCGATTTCACCGGCAGCGGTCCGGTGCACCCCGGCAACCTCAACGCCAACCGCTCGATTGTGACCGCTGCGGTGCTCTATACCTTCCGGGTTCTGCTCGACGAGGATATTCCCCTCAACGGCGGGGTTCTCGACCCGGTGGAACTGATCGTTCCGGAGGGGATCCTCGCTCCTCCGGCTCAAGACGATCCGGTCCGCTGTCCGGCCGTGGCGGGGGGCAACGTCGAGACCAGCCAGCGAATCGTCGACGTTCTCCTGGGGGCGCTGGGGCTGGCGGCGGCGAGTCAGGGAACGATGAACAATCTCCTCTTCGGCGACGCCACCTTCGGCTACTACGAAACCATCGCCGGGGGCGCCGGGGCCGGCGAGGGCTTTGAGGGCGCGAGTGGGGTACACACCCACATGACCAATACCCGTCTCACCGACGCCGAGGTTTTAGAAGCCCGTTACCCGGTGCGGGTGTGCCGTTTCGGACTTCGGAACAACTCCGGGGGCGCCGGGAAACACCCGGGGGGTGATGGGGTTTTACGGGAGCTGGAGTTTCTCGCCGAACTCGAGGTGTCTCTCCTGACGCAGCGCCGTCTCACCTCTCCCTACGGACTCGAGGGGGGGGAGCCGGGAGCCGCGGGACGCAACGTCTTCTGTCCCGCGAGCGGCGGGAAGCGTCTTCTCGATCCGATCGAAAGTCTCCGGGTGGGGCCCGGAGATCGAATTCGTCTCCAGACCCCAGGCGGCGGAGGGTACGGGGCGCCGGAAGTGGAAGGGGTGTAGGCGCCGCCTCTTCTTTCGAACGAGATCTCTCGTTCGAAAGAAGGGCTCCGGTGGGATCAGTTCCCGGCAAGTTCCTTGCGCGCAATACTCAGAAACTTTTCGATCTGCTTGCGGTATGGCCAGTTGTCCGGGGCGATTTCGAGAGCTTTCTGAAAGTTGGCAATCGCGGCCGGATAGTTTTTGTTTATCGCGTGAACAGTTCCTCGTTTTGCGTAGGCTACCGCGTGACGAGGGTTTCGTCGGATGGCTCGATTGTAGTCTTCGATGGCTCCGTCCAGATCCCCCTTCCGCTGTCGCACCGTGCCCCGGGAGAGGTAGGCGTTGGCATTTTTCGGATCGATTTCGATCGCTTTGTTGTAGTCTTCGATCGCGCCCTGCCGATTCCCTCTGTCATACCGTGCAAGGCCCCGGAGGTTATAGGATCGGGCATTTTTCGGATCGATTTCGATCGCCTTGCTGTAGTCATCGATCGCTCCGTCCAGATCCCCTTTCTTAGCTCGCGCCGTGCCCCGGTTGTTGTAGGCCGAGGCAAGTTTCGGATCGATTTCGATCGCCTGGTTGTAATCCTGGATCGCTCCGTCCAGATCCCCCTTCCGCTGCCGCGCCGCGCCCCGATTTCTGTAGGCGTTGGCATATTTCGGATCGATTTCGATCGTCTGGTTGTAATCCTGGATCGCTCCGTCCAGATCCCCTTTCTTAGCTCGCGCCCTGCCCCGGTTGTTGTAGGCGTTGGCATATTTCGGATCGATTTCGATCGCCTTGCTGAGGTCTGCGATCGCTCCGTCCAGATCCCCTTTCTTCGCTCGCGCCGCGCCCCGGTTGTTGTAGGCCGAGGCAAGTTTCGGATCGATTTCGATCGCCTGGTTGTAGTCTGCGATCGCTCCGGCAAGATCCCCTTTCTTCATTCGCGCCGCGCCCCGGTTGGCGTAGGCGTTGGCATATTTCGGGTTGATCTCGATCGCTTTGCTGTAGTCGTCGATCGCACCCTCAAAGTCTCCTTGCGCAGTGCGTGCGTAGCCCCGGCTGTCGTAGGCCATAGCATATTTCGGATCGATTTCGATCGCCTGGTTGTAATCCTGGATCGCTCCGTCCAGATCCCCCTTCCGATGCCGCGCCACGCCCCGGTTGGCGTAGGCTATAGCATATTTCGGATCGATTTCGATCGCCTTGCTGAAGTCTGCGATCGCTCCGTCCAGATCCCCCTTCCGCTGCCGCGCCACGCCCCGGTTGGCGTAGGCTATAGCATATTTCGGATCGATTTCGATCGCCTTGCTGAAGTCTGCGATCGCTCCGGCAAGATCCCCTTTCTTAATTCGCGCCGCGCCTCGGTTGTCGTAGGCGTTGGCGAATTTCGGATCGATTTCGATCGCCTGGTTGTAATCCCGGATCGCTCCGGCAAAATCCCCTTTCTTAGCTCGCGCCCTGCCCCGGCTGTTGTAGGCCGAGGCAAGTTTCGGATCGATTTCGATCGCCTTGCTGTAGTTTTCGATCGCGCCGGCAAGATCCCCCTCTCTCCGCCGTGCAAGGCCTTGGTGGAGGTAGGCGACCGTATTTCTGGTGCATTCAAGCAATGCTATGAGTAATTAGATCTGTGTGCATAGATATTTCCTCAAAATAGCGTATCGGCCCCGAACCAGATTAAAATCCCAATTAGTGAGCTAAATCGGTCATCCCCACTTTTATCAAGAACGCTTTT
>JASMLP010000139.1 GCA_030748635.1 Planctomycetota bacterium | reverse complement strand
CTGATAGCGGGGATAGATCACGACATTGCCGCGTCGAACGAGGTGTTCGATCCAGGCGCCGTAGCTATAGGGGCTCATTCCGCCCCAGCCGTGAAGAAGAACGATGACGGGTGAGGGCTTGGTCGGTCGGGGCGCGGTCGGTTCGAACAGCCAGTACTGGTCGTGTCGGGAGAGAAAGGTGTTCTGGACTACCTTGGCGTGGACGTAATCCCTGCCACCGGGGCCCGTTTCGGGCTGCTCGGACGCGGTTCCACGGTCCTGGGAGTGGGCAGGAAGGGTCCAGAGTACGGTCAGCACAGCGGCAACAAGGAATCGCATCATCGGAATCTCCGGTAGGGGATGGAGATATTATACGGGAGTCCGGATCGATTGTGAGCGCCGCGGTCTTTTCTGACGCTTCCGCATAGAAAAGCTGAATTTGTGGGCCAGGAGTACACCCAATCTTCTGGTCGCCTTGAAATCAGCCACCGGAACGACGAGGGAGGTTCACCCGCCCCTTTCCCTTGCTGGATCCCCGTTTGAAAAGGCTCTTTCCTTGTCGATCCTTGGGTTTGCCGTAATCCGGGACGTTCGACGTCCTGGATGGACCGCTGGCGTGGTCTCCAGGTGGGCGGTTCGCCTTGGTCTCGGTGGGGAGGTGACACTTCTTGTACTTCTTGCCCGAACCGCAAGGACAGGGGTCGTTGCGGTTGATGCGCTGTCTCGGATTGTTTTCCATTGGCACCAAAGATAGCAAAGTCAAGTCCAGAGGTCTTCGGTCCGGTTGACTTTTGATTCGGATCAATCGGTTGGGTACATGTGGTCGAGGACGTCCTGCCACTGGTCGGCAGATTGTACAGCGACGAAAGCTTGCCTCACCGATTTGGCCTGATCGTGGTGTACCGAGAACTGGATCCCAAATTTGCGCATCATTCGAGAAGCAGCTTCTTCCCCGTGTTGGGCCATGCAGAGGCGGAAGTGATCGATCAGTGTGTTCCGCTGTTCCGTTGAAGTGGGGGGGCGAGGATCTTCCCCGCGAAGAAGTTGTCGGGCCTGTTGGAAGATCCAGGGGTTTCCGATACAGCCTCGAGCGACGCTCACCGCATGAACGCCGGTCTGCCTCAGCATCCTGAAGATGTCGGCGACTTCGAAGATATCGCCGCTGCCAAAAATAATCCGGTCGGGATAACGACGGACCAGGCCTGCGAGGAAATTCCAGTTGGACGGTCCGTTATATCTTTGTTCCACGGTTCGTCCATGAACGGTAGCCCAGGCGTATCCGGTGTCGTAGGAGGCTTCGAAGATACGTTCGAATTTGAGGGCCATTTCTGGGGAGTCGTCCCAGGCACGTCGTAACTTGACCGTGCAGGGGACGCTTTGCGGGACGGCGTCTCGCACCGCGCGTAGAATTTCGATCGCTTCGTCGGGAGCGGTGAGAAAGTGCCCCCCACGTTTGCGGCGCCGGACTTTCTTGACCGGACAGGCGAAGTTGACGTCGATGACATCGTGTCCAAGATCGACGAGTAGGATCGCAGCCCGGGCCATCTCTTCCGGGCCGGTTCCCATGATCTGGCCGGCGACGGGATGATCCTCGAGATCCGCGAGTCGATTATTTTTCGGGTCTCCCAGTGCGCACGCTTCTTTCAGAATGTCTGGATTTTCGCGTGTTCGTCCCTTGCCGTTGCAGAGGAGGGTGCGGTCGAGGAGCGCTTCGGTCACGCAGTAGGGGGATCCGTGCCGTCGCGCGATCAGTCGCATGGCGGCGTCCGAGTACCCGGCCAGCCCCGCCTGGAAGAAGGGGGCATCGAAGCCCGGCACGGCGGCGGGAATTCGCGGATCGATGGTTTGTTGAGCCGCGAATTCGATGAGGGACGGGCTACAGGCGGTGGTTGGGCGTTCGGTGGAAGGGGTATGGGTAGACATGGCGGGTGATTATTGTGGACACGAGGACCGTATCCGGCAATGGACTTGTGATTCGGGGGATCGAATGAGTATGTTGGTTTGGTGATGATGCAATCCCCCAGGAATGAACCCGCGGCGCTTGAATCGGAAGAGGAGATTCGGTGGGGAGAATATCTTCTGGCCATCCGTTTGCGGCTGGGGATCTATGGCTTTTTGGGTGTGGTGGCATTCATGTTCTATTTTCGTGAGGGGGTGAGCTGGCCGTGTGTCGGAGCGGGTTTTGTCGCCACGATGCTCATCTCTTCGATCATGGTCTGGAACGACTACGTCGATCGTGTCCATGATGCCAAGAAGGGACGAACTCTGGCATCTCGTGATCCGCGAGCCTTTCTCCTTTACGTGGTTCTTGTCTGGGGACTGACCCTTTCCGGAATCGGATCGGTTTTCGTCGCGAATCGTGATGCCGGGTGGATTCTGATCTTTTTGGCGGTTATCGGTTGCCTGTACGGTTGGTTTCGTACGGTGCCTTTTCTCTCGGGAATTTCCGTGGCGCTTTCTTTTGCCGGGCTGGTGCTTCTGGCTTCCGCTTTTGCTCCAGAGGTGGAGAGGGATCGGGTGGGCCTTCTTTTCGTATGCGTGATGGCGATGGCTTATGGGCGAGAAAATCTCGCGGATCTTGAAGATGTCGGGATCGATCAGGGTTACAAGGCAACTTTGCCGGTCATGCTGGGGGAGGGGAAAGCTCGTACGTTGATCCGGTTTTGCACGCTCTTTTCGATCGGTCTGGCTTGCTGGATCACTCCCTGGGCGTTCGTTGTGGTTCCCTTCACCGTATGGGTGTTTCTGGAAATGAGGAATTCCGAGTTGGCCTTCGGAAAAATCCAGAAAATCTACGATGTCCAGAGTGTGGGATTCATGCTGCTCTTACCCTGGATCTGATCTGCTGGGGAGGTTTTGCGTTCCCACCAGGCGATCATCTGCGGGAGAAGGCCTCTGGGGCCCGCTTCGCCCAGGTCGGTGTTTGGTGGGAAATAGATGTGGCCGCCGGGATGCCAGCGGATGTCGATATCAGGAGAGAGCTGCGGGTGTTCGAAAACGACCGAATGTGGGGGGATCATCGGGTCGGTGGGGCTCAGCACGGCCAGGACGGGTATTTTGATTCGATCAAGAGTCCATCGAGCGCTGATTTCTCGATAAAATCGCTCCATCGGTTCCGGTCGATGGGTGTCGACAGAGATCAAAGATGCGTCAAGATCTCGCAGAGTACGGGCCTGAAATAGGCCTTGGGGAGGTTCGGGAAAGTGGCCCGATTTCGAGCCGGTTTTGTACACATCCTTGAGCATATTCAGGAAGTATCCGCGGTGGAATTTCCGGAGAGGGGAGTCGATATGGGATTGGGAGATCGAGAGGTCAAATGGTGTACTCACAAGTGCCAGGGCGGACACCCGTTCGGAAATATCGGTGGCGACCGCTCGCAGAGCGCCATGACCGCCGATGGAGTAACCGAGTAGAATCACGTGGGTGTAACGGTCCAGGGGAGGTTGGGCGAGAGCGACTGTCAGTTGATCCGCCAGTTCCAGACGATGGAAATCGGGGCGACGCGTCGGACAACGGACCGTGCCGAGGCGAAGTGAGGAGTAGCCAGATCCGAGAAGGGTGCTCGTCGCCCGGTGACAGTAGGAGCTTTTCGGGGATGCACCCAGTCCAGGAACGATGACCACCAGCCCTTTGGGGTGTGCGTGCGGGGTGTAGAGACCGGTGAGGATGGCGGGTGCGCCGTCGAGGGAGACCGAGGTCTCCCAGCTCTCTTCGGGAGGGGATGGAGTCGGTTTAGCCGTATCCTTGATCGCCGGCAGGATGGTCCAGAGATAGCCTTCGGCGCTTTGGGTGAGTTGTTGCAGACGGCGGAGCACGCTTTCCAGAACACTGTATTTTCGGATTATTGTCAACGGACACGCCGTGGATCTTCAGTGGGGTTCCTTTTCAAGGGGAGGGTGGAGAGCGTGAAAGCGGTGGGCATGGTGGACCTCTTTGGGCGATATGCGGGCATTTCAGCATCGGAGAATAGGGGATTCCGGTTCCCCGTTTTCGTGAAGGGAGACGGTTATGAAAATATTAGACCTTGTATTCCTGGAGGAAGAGGTCAATAGTTTCTAACTGTTTTTCACAAACAACTTAATCTCAATGGGTTTAGAGTCGGAATGCCAGAGGGGTCTGTCAGAAGGGTCCGAATGAATGTTCGGAAGAAGATGGATGCTGCCTATCGGTACATTCCCAAGAACCGCGTAGGAAAAGTAGAGAATCGAGAACAAGCTCTGTAACGCACTTTTTGTCGGGCAATCGAGTTACCGTGTTATCGACTACAACTCGAGAAGATCGACGTGAGAGGCCGATAGGGCCCATGGAGCGCCTTTTAGCTCGGCGGAGAATTCATGACCAGTTCCTTTCCCTATAACGACATTCAGCCTCACCAGCACTGGAAGAGTGCGGTGAGCGGGTTGTCGCCCGGCCGGGTTGATCCCCAGATCGCCGGGCGGTTTCGAATTTCTCGAACCACTCGGGTCGCCTCGGCGGGCAGTTGCTTTGCCCGCCGGATCGCGGACGGGCTTCGTACGTTTGGGTTCAACTACCTCGTCACCTAGCCCGGGCCCCGTTGGCTCGACGCCACGACCAGAGCAGCGTACGGATACGGGGTCTACAGCGCTCGATACGGTGAGATCTATACGACGTTGCAACTGGTTCAACTCCTCGAGCGGGCGCTTGGCGAATTCGAGCCAGAGGAAGACCACTGGAAGGGACCGGGCGGATTCGTCGATCCGTTTCGTCCGCGCATTCAGCCGGAAGGGTTTGCGACAGTCGAGGAGATGCGTGCGGAACGTGAGGGACATCTTCGGGCGGTGCGTCAGATGGTCGAAGAGGCCGAGGTCCTCGTATTCACGTTGGGTCTGACGGAGACCTGGCGATGCGTTGCCGATGGAGCTGCTCTTCCGATGTGTCCGGGCAGGAAGCACGGTGTTTTCGATCCGGAACGTTACGTTTTCAGCAACCTGTCGCTGTCCGAAACGGTCGAGGCTCTCGAACGATTTCTTGATCTCGCCCTGTCGATCAATCCCGGATTGCGTTTTTTGCTAACGGTGAGTCCGGTTCCGCTCGTTGCGACGATGGAGGAGAGGCATGTCTTGTCCTCTACGGTTTACTCCAAATCGGTTTTGCGTGTTGCAGCCGAAGAGGTGCGTCGTCGACGGCGCAACGTCGATTACTTTGCATCCTATGAGATCGTTACAGCTACCGGGAACCGCTACTTCGAAGAAGACCGACGAACGGTCGCTGATGCTGCGGTGGGTCACGTTTTGCGCTCTTTTTTTACCCACTTTAGCGATGAGGATCCCGATACGCTGAAGCAGGTCGAGGTGGAAGGGGATGTGTCGTTACCGGACCTGCGTCCGTGCGACGAGGAAGAGCTTCTGGACCTGATCGAGGCTGATTTCAGTGGGTCCGTGGATGGTGGGGGTAGGGGATGAAATCGAATCAATATATCGATCTGGATCTCGTGGATCGCCCTGTGCCGATCTTCATGATCGGTGACAGTCACTGTTTGATCTATAGCGACCTGGTCTTGCGCGATCGGATCAGTAAGCGCTTGTTCTTAACCCGTTCTCGATATTGCCGCGGGACCTCATCAAGTCGGTTTGTCGACGCCCAGAAGAATCTGCACCCTCCGATCGCCCAAGCGCTGATTTCCGAAAATCTTCTCGATGAGCATTTTCAGCCATTTCACCTGTCCAAATCTCCCGGTTCAAAGGCGATCGACATTGCGGCTGAAAAACAGTGGAGGGACCCGATCCTTGTTTTCTTTGCTGGAGATATCGATTTGCGATCGATCTTCCTCAAGGAGTTGGGAGAGGGTTGCCACGATTTCGAACTTCCCTTTGAAGCTTCTGGTCTCGATGGATTCGAGCCGGTTCCGAATCGCCAGATCATTCCGTCTCAATTGGTACTCCAGCTTGCCGAGAAGCTGGTGCTTCCCCTTTTTCAGGGTTTGATCGGTTTGGCCAAGATGGGATTTTCGAATATCTATCTACATAACCTGCCACCGCAGACGGTTGATGATGACCATTATGAGAAGGTCAACGGCTATCGTTGTCCGGCAATCATCCGGTACAAAGCGACTCTTTTCTTCAATTACCTGTTTCGTAACTACAGTGCGCAGTCGGATATTCGTTTTCTTGATGTCTATGATGACGTGACGACCGAGGGACGTGTTGATCCAGCTTACGAACTCGATGGAGTTCATCTCAACCGTCGCGCCGCTCTGCTCACCCTCGAAAAAGTCCTGATTGATCGACTGAATGTTCCGCGTTTTCCGAATATCGATCGGTATCAAGATGCGAGTAGGCTTGCCCAAGATAAGGTTAAATCGGTGATCGATTCTGTTGATGAACAGGTTCGTAAGAGATTCGAAGTCGACGCAATTGTGACTCTCGATATCGGTCGAGAGCAGGCTGACATCTTGCGAACGTCTCTCGATTTTTCGCTCGACGTTGGCAATCGCGAGGCGCGTCTCGACTGGGCCGGGGGACCGATTGTCCCTTTTTCGAAGCACATACGCACTGCAATTCCGTCGACCGAAGTTCTCCAGCGGATTCATGATTTGGTCTTCGAAGGACCCTTGGCAAAGGCAATCCGGTCGTGTGTCGGCTGCGAGTACACAATTTTGAATCACCGACCGTTTCACTCGTTGGTACACTCCGGTCAAGGGGCCGGTCCTCAGGCGATGCATCACGACGGCTGTCCTCCAGGGGTAATCCGGGCCATCGTTTACCTGACCGACGTGGATGACGAGTCGGGCCCTTTCGAATACATGCTGACCGATGGTGGTGGCGCGAGGGCCGTGACCGGTCCGGCTGGAACGGTCTTTGTCTTTGACGCCAATCGTCTCCTGCATCGTGCCCGCCCGCCGATGACTCGGGAACGACAGGCCGTCGACTTCGTGATCGCGCCTCTCATTCCCGGGCGGAAGCGGGAGTTGGTATGGGCTGGGATGAATAATTGGCCTGTGGATCCTTTCGATTTCTCGACCGAGGGGCTATTGGTCTACCCATCGAGCGTCTGAACGACGCAGGAGATCCTTATTGCCGGCTGGATAGCACCAAGAAGGTGGAGATGGCGTCGGCGACCCTTTCCGGTTGGATGTATTCCAAACAGGTGTCGACGTTGTGGGAGCAGGTGGACTGGAAGCAAGGGAGGCAGGGTAGATCTTCCTGGGGGTGCAGGGCGATGCCGCGTCCCCAGAAATGGATTTCATGGCTGGAAGTCGGTCCAAAGAGAGCGACCACGGATTTCCCCAGAGCGAGAGCAAGATGTAAGCCCAAGCTGTCATTGGTTACGAGCAGGCGGCAGGAGTGGATCCAGTCGATGTAGCCGAGGAGGTCGTGCAGACAACTTTGGTGGGTGATGGTATATCTGCCACCTAGTAGAGACTCCAGTTGGGTCCAACGGTCTTGGGGCCAGGCTTTGATCGGCCACTTCGGACCGACATGAATGTTGAAGCCGAGATCGAAATCCACCGTGGAAGAGGGTGTGTAACCGAGTACATACTCTTCCCCTGCCCATTGTGCTCCAACCACCTGATACAGAATCTCGCACCAGTTGCGCAGGTTCCCTTTCTTGGCCATCTCGTCACTTGCCATCGCCAACGCTTCAGCTGATGAGTTGCAAGCGACGATTCTGCCGTCGTCTGTTCCTTGAAACCCGCAGCGGTCGGAGGTGGTAAGAATTTCAGCGCGGGAGCAGATCTCGGGATCTCTTTCGAGGTTGATGATGAGGTCGAAGCGTTCCGTGCTCAGGCTTGACAACATCTCAGGTGATCCGACCAGAAGGCGATCGATGAGCGGGTTGTTCGCCAGAAGGAGTTGCGCTGAGGGAGCGGTCAACCAGGTTACGTGATCATTTCGGTAGAGATGGAGCAGAACCGTGGTCCGGAAGACGTCCCCCAGGCTGACCGTTTGACTGACCTCGAGATCGAGGGTCTCCGCATAGCCGAGCTTGATGATGAGAATTCTTCGTCGTTTGGGGTTCATGACTGGGATATTATGAGGTTTATCGGTCGATTTGCGATCTGCTCTGTTGGGGGGATCGGTGGAAAATCGTATTTTGCTCCATTCCTGTGGCTGGAATGGAGCCTGTCAACCGAGGAGGAATCCTGGTTGCAGCCGGGGTAGTCAGATCCCGAGGTATAGGGGTATTTCGGTGTGGGCGCAAGGTTCTTGCCGACGTTAGAGAGGTCTGGACATTCCGATTGTCGGGATCCAGGATTCGAAGGCGTGTGTACGGGTCATGGTTGGCATAGATGGGATTTCGTTTTCGGGGAGCCGTTGCAACTTCACGGTTCTTCTTCGTTCCATTCCGGAGGTAGGATCAGGTTCAGGGAGGGGTTTTGTGTTTGCAGTCGAAGGGCGATGGTTTCGGCCTGGCCCCTGGGGAGGGCCAGATAGATGGGTACGTCGGTTGGCGCACGTTTAGGCGTGAGGATGGGGTGACCGAGATGGGTTCGCCCGACACGACTCGGATCCTCGTCTACGAAAAAGGCAACGGAAGAGTCGAGTTCCGTTGTGATCCAGGTTGCGGCGATGGACGAACCGAAGACGCCGATCGGGCAACCGGCCTGGTCGGCGCTTTGCCTTGCAAGGTTCGCGGCGTCGGCTAGCCAACGGACTCGGCTGCGGACGATTGAAGCGGCCGCTGAGGCTTCCTCAACGGGAGACCCAACCGATTTGCGTACATCGGTGGCTCTGGCCAACGCGCTCAGTTCTCGTGGAATCCAATGGTCGGCGAACGATTCGACCGCATACCGGGCTCGAGTCAGGATTCTTTGCAGTACAACGCTGGAGAAATGGCAGGCGTGATCTGCAATCGTAAGCTCGAAGGGGTTTTGGATGTGATGGGGCACTTCAATCACAAGTGTGCCGTTGGTTCGGAGCTTTGATCGGAGTTGATCCAGGTACTGGACAGGATTCGGAACATGTTCGAGCACATGGAGCAGAACAATCCAGTCGAAATCGCCAGGCAACTCCTCGGCTGGTCCATGGTGAAAGCGCTCCACACCCGGGATCTTCTCGATCTCCTGGCGATACCGGCTATGTAACTCGGAGCCCCAAAGTTTCCATTGGGGTGCGTGTGAACCGAAGACTCGCAGGAACGATCCGTTGCCACATCCGATATCGAGTAGTTGGCCCGATCTGGGAATCGAGACACACTCGGCAATCCTCTGCAGGAGTTGTTCGGAGCGGGTTGTGGCCATACCGGAGTCGGCTTCAAACACCGCTTGTTCGATCCCGGATGATTGGGTGTAGAGTTCGTAGTCAGAGTATATTGCGCGGCAATCGGAAACCCACCGCTCGTCGTGGGGTTTCTGAACGGTTCCGCAGGAGCGACAGGTGACGAGATGGCCACCACCCGACCAGGGACGGCAGTCCGAGGTGACCTGGTGCAGTGCGGTGAACTCTTCGATCTCTTCCAGTGAGGAGGAATCACAGATTCGGCAGAGGGACGTTTTCATTTTTCGAGTCCCTCGAGTAGGGCTACCTTGGGGTCCGGTGGCGTCCAGCCCAGTTCGATCAACCGTTGGGAAGGTTCAAGAGTGGTGTGGCGGGGTAGAAAGGAAGCGGGAATACCGCGGTCTTTTCCGCGTACGGGAAGTACCTGCTCTGGGTGGGCTCCGGCTTGTTGGGCAAGGAGTGCGGCGGCCTCTGCGTAGGTCAGGTCGTGGGAGGCGGAGGCCTGAAAGAGGCCTCCCGCACGTTTTCGAGCCAGGCTGAGTAGAAGGGAGACGGTACTTTGGATCGACAGTGGGGCGCAGACTTTGTCAGTGAACGCCTCTACCGATTCTCGATTGGAGAGAGCTTGAAACCAAGAAGAGAACGGTTCGGAGCCGCAGTCGACCACTTTGGACAAGCGTAAGACTGCGACCTTTGGGCTGAGTGTGAGGAGTTGTTTCTCGGCGCTCGCTTTCTGACGGCCATACTCGCAGGTAGGGCAAGGGAGATCGTTGGCTGATCGATACGAAACGGATCCGTCGAAAACCAGATTCGTTGAGAGGAAAACGATCCAGGATCCAGTGGCGAGAAGGGATTGTACGAGCGCAACCGTGCCGTCCACATTGACCCGAGTGGTGTCGATCGGATTTTGCTCGCAGGCTGCTAGCTTCGTGGCTCCGGCACATACGAATGTGATGTCGAGGGGTCGTGAAAATTCCGGAAAACATTTGGGTTGAGACAGGTCCAAAAGAATCCGATTGGTAGGGGAGGGGGGGGGGCGTCGGGTTGTTTCCAGTACGGTGTCGCCTTCCTGTTCACAGGCTTTTGCAAGAGCGCGGCCGAGGGTTCCATCCGCTCCGACGACAAGGACGGTACGGGTTTCTTCGGGGTTTACACTCACGGGTAACTGGGGCATTCAGAGATGGACATGGGCTCGACTTCTATTTTCCATCCTCGTCTTGTGGGTGCAATGATGGATATAACGGGTTTCCCCTTGCCAGGAAACAGGTTAAGGTTCTCGGTCCCTCTGCCGATAAACCTATAGGGGATGCTGGATCCCAACTCGGTTCTGGTGAAAAACAGGAAAACAGGAAATGTACCCAGGAATTGGACTCGAAACTCCTCCGCTCAGCGAGAGTCTGCCCGAGGTTGAATTGCCTGCGAGTTACGATTATGCCGGCATCTACCTCATGCAGCGCTGCCACCTCACTTGCGAGTATTGCATCACGGAGCACAATGACAGTCGGTTTCTGACCTCGCCGACAGGTGGCGATCGTCTTTCCGTCGACCAATGGGTGGCTGGGCTTGACCGGCTTCGCCTCACCGACGGCATTCCGATCACTCTCCAGGGAGGGGAACCCTTCCTCTACAAGGGAATTCTCGATCTCGTCGATCGGATTCGACACCCGGTCGATATCTTGACCGCATTGCCACCCAGTGTGACGGTTGAGCGCTTTCGCGCGATGCGACGTCCGGAAGCGCTGAGGCGCGACGCGCCCTACCCCAACATTCGGGTCAGTTATCATCCGGGGCAGAACCGGATCGAGGATCTGATTTCACGAGTGCTCGAAATTCAGGAAGTCGTTTCGATCGGCATCTACATCGTCGATCACCCGAATAACGCCGCTGAACGTGATCGGGCCCGGCGGCTTTGTGAGGAAGCGGGGGTTTTTTTCAAGACCAAGGAGTTTCTCGGCTACCACGACGGAGTCTCCTATGGAGAGTACCGTTATCCCGACGCCACGGTCGGACGGGTTACCCGTCCTGAGGTCTGGTGCCGCAACACGGTCCTGATCGTCCACCCCACCGGGACGATCTTCCACTGCCATTCAGATCTCTACCATCGTCGCGGAGATCTTGCCGTGGGACATATTCTCGATCGCAATCTGTCTATTCCAAACCGATACCGGTCCTGTCAGTCCTACGGTCTGTGCAGCGAATGCGATGTCAAGGTCAAGACGAACCACCACCAGGTCTACGGCTACACGTCTGCCGACATCCAGTTCGAGGAGACAAAAGAACGATCTTGTTGACTCCGGTCTCCCTTCTTCTCCGCTCTTGACCAGGCAGTGGTTTCCTGGTTTCGGGGATGTCTGATTTCAGGTCGAACGAGTCGTCAACAACGAATCGGCCGCCTCCAATTGGATCTTTGAAAGGATGGTGGAACGTCCCGCTCGAT
Source organism: Planctomycetota bacterium (assembly GCA_030748635.1). Classification (GTDB taxonomy): domain Bacteria; phylum Planctomycetota; class JACQVV01; order JACQVV01; family JASMLP01; genus JASMLP01. The sequence continues at coordinate 10,824 of JASMLP010000139.1, read as the reverse complement.
CGACCACGAGGTGCTGCTATGATCGAGGCATGGGCAGGAGAACGGGGTCGAAGTCGATCCTGCTGGCAGGACTTTTCTGGTGACCATCGGACTCGTGAACATACGGATGCTTTCGAACTCGAAGCACATGGGGGTGGGTATTGCCGCTCAGAGATCCGGTTGGTTTTAGGAGACGGAGTTCAGTCGAAATAGATGTAGGAATAGTCACCACCGTATCCGGAACGCTCAAAGAACCATTCCCACTCGGCCGGGCTGTAGAACGAACGGCAAGTTAGCTGCCAGTAGAGAAGGTTCATCTTTTGGCGCTCGGTTCGGTAGCTCTCGACGGTGATGTGGCGAGGGCCGCGAGCGACTCGTTCGATTTCGGCCAGCGCGGCGTCGAGTTCGAAGTTTCGGAGATTGTGTAGCGTGTTGATGCTGTACACCAGGTCGAAGGAGTGATCCGGGAAAGGCAGTGCAATTGCATTCGAGCGGATCAGATGGGGTTTCACCTCTTCTTTGGCGTTGGCGAGAGCATAATCGGAGATGTCGATTCCGCGAACACGCGCCTCGGGGACGACCTGGGTGAATTCGTGGAGGAGGAATGCCTTTCCGCAGCCGACATCGAGGATCCGGGCTCCGGAGGAAAGTCCGTAGTGTGTGGCCATTGCCTCGGCTACGGCGTACCAGCGTCCATCGTATCGATATCCGCCATAGCCATACTTTCGATCACCGTCCCAGTAGTTGTGATCCCAGGCAAGGGCGATCTCGGCGCAGTGGGCCTTGTCGGCTTCGAGTACGCGACCGAGGTAGTCGCGATTGGTAGAGGTGTGGAGTTTCTGAACAAAATCGATGCAGGCCATCCATTCACTCCTTGTGGACGTAATCGATTGGCAAGGCGTTGATCTCTGGCCAGTTGGCCTCCACCCACTCTACGACCTCCTCCAGGCCTTCGTCGAGTGCGATTTTCGGTTGCCAGTCGAGTTCGTTTTTTGCTTTGGTCGAATCGATTACATAGGCCGCATCTTGTCCCGGGCGCTCGGCTACGTCGCGGGTGGAGTCTTCGAAAGAGCGGCCTGTTCGATCGCAGATACGATGGACCAGGTCGCGTATCGCGATACTTCCGTTGGGAGAGAGGTGGTAGATTTCTCCAATACGGCCGCGATCAAGAATGGCGAGTTCACCTCTCGATACGTCCCGGATATGAATGTAGCTTTTCACGGCCATCCCGCCGCCGTGGAGTTCGATCGGTTGATTGCGTTTCAGATAGATGATGGCACGCGGAATGATCTTGAAGAGTTGCTGCCGGGCGCCGTAGACATTTGTAGATCGGACGATCAGGAGCGGAAATCCGAATTGGCGGGCGTAGGTCGTCAGGAGCATGTCAGCAGCGGCCTTGGATGCCGCATAGGGAGTCGACGGTCGCATCGGGGCATCCTCGTACACCTGTCCTTCACAGGTTCCGTAGATCTCGGGGCTCGAAACGTGGAGGTATCGCTCCAGCCAGTCGACTCGTGCCAGATGGTTGACGAGATGGGCGAGAGCGACACAGTTGGTTTGAAACCAGTGTTCGGGATGCTCCCAACTCGGGGCGACTTCGCCTTGGGCGGCAAAGTTGACGATTCGTCGTGGTTGGATAGAGTCCAAGAGGGAAAGAATCTCTTCGATGTCCCGGTTCAGGTCGAGAGCGTGGAAGCGAAAAGCGCTGCGGTTGCGATAACGAAGCTTCCAAGAGGGAGGTTCCGGCGAGCGACTGATACCGACCACTTCGTCTCCGGCATCGAGTAGAAGGTCGACCAGGTCCTGGCCTGAAAAGGAGTTGCTACCCAGGACGAGAGTCGGCCTCATCGAGTGGCCTCGCGATCGTGAACAAAAAACGCGTGTCCGTGCCAGCCGTAATTGAAGAAGGATTCGACCTCGTATCGGTCTTGCCGCTCGAGTGCGCTGGACAGGGCCCGTCGTTCACCGAAACGGGGACTCGCTCGGTTGCAATTGTAGTCATCGAAAACCAGGAGACATCCGTCTTGGAGGAGATCGCGGTCGAGGAGTCGATCGAGAACGAATCGGGAGGATGCGTAGAGGTCACAATCGATGTGGGCCAGGGCGACTTTTCCAGAGGGTGAGTGGGCGTCGAAGGTCTCTTCGAAAAGGCCCTTCACGACGTGAACCCGGTCGGGGCCTAGGATCGAAGAGAGGACGGTTTCGATACGAACTTCGATATCGGGATCGGGGCACATACTGCCGGGGCGCCAGACTCCATGGGTCGCGATTTCGTAGGATTCGCCGTCGACAGAATTCGAAACTTCCGGCATTCCTTCGAAGGTGTCGTAGAGCCAGAGGTCCCCCTCGATCTCCAGTTCCGCCATGAGACTTGCGATCCAGCGGGCGGTGTAGCCGCGCAGGGTCCCGAACTCGACGAAGTCGCCGGGGATTCTCGCTCCCTTGACGTATTCGAGAAGTCTGCGGAAAGCCTCGCCCAGGACCGCGTCCGCACGATCTTTGGTGTAGGACGGGGGAGGGGTGGTGGTCGGGTCGTCGGTCATGAATCCCACTGTTGGTAGGCGGTTTGCGCCTTGTCGAGTTGGAGAGTTTTGATCGCAGCGATATCCCGATCCCCGACGGCGAATTGGCGACGCGTGGACGCGCCGGGGAGGAATTCGTTGAGGAGTATGGTACACCATTTGATTCGGTAGACGGGGAGAAGGAGGTCGATACGGTTCGTCGAGCGGGGAGATAATGCATCGCAGAAGCGACGGAACGATGTGGAGGGAACCGGTCGTTTGACCTGGTTGAAGAAGTCGCCAACGGTCTTGGCTGGATCGTCCCATCCCGCGTACTCGAAGTCGATAAAGGCAATCCGACCATCTGGGCGGACCAGGGCGTTGTGAAATCCGAAATCGGACGGAGAGATGATTCGTTCGTCCGCTGGGATAACGTCTTCGGAACAGATGGTTCGCTCGTGAGCGATCTGGAGAATTCTCTTCTCCACCGATTGCCAGCGGGAAGCCAGTTTGTCGCGGACAAATTGGATCGCCTTCGCGTCGATCTCTTCGGTCACCTCGATTTCGAGGAGTCGTTCGATACGGTTGCGGACCAGTGTGAGATGTCCAGCGATCGAAAACCGGGCCTCGGAGGCGTTGGCAAGCGACTGAGCCAATGAAGAATCACGTCCTCGATCGAGGGACACCAGGAAATCGATGGCCATGTCGACCGCTCGGTCATCCACCTCCTCGGGTTCCAGTTGGCGACCGTCGATGAATTCGTAGAGGCCGAGGCCGGTTTCGTGGTCGGCCGCCAGTGGTCGAGGGACGGCGTCGATCCCGATCGAAACCGCGTAGGAGAGAAAAGCAAACTCGGCCGTGAGCCGGTCGCGAGGGTCGAGTGGGTGACGGAAGTACTCTTTGAGAACAATCGGTTTTTTAACGGTTTGAATTACGTAGACGCGATTGTTGGCCCCGCCTGAGATCGGCTTGGGGTCACCGATGACCTCCAGGTCGGTCTTTTCGGCAAGTGCTGCGACTGCCGTGTGCTGTGGCAGATCCGTCACGGGCAACCACCAAAAACAGTCGATTGGATGTCTTTCCAGCTTTCGGCCCGGCAATAGGCGACATGTTCCGGGTGCCGTCCGCCCGGATCAAAGAGAATTCTTTGGGTATCCGAGGGGAAGGTGGGTTCGAGAAGGAATTCAGGAAGATCGTCGATAAAGTGAGCTAACGAGAGAGAGTTGATCCGCTCAATTTTGTCGGCTCGGGTCGTCTCGAAGTGGACGTTGCTGGGATCTATTCCTGCCTGGAAGAAGCCGTGGGACGCGAGCCAGTCGCGAGCAGCCCGGTGGAGATTGACTGGAGGTCCCAGATTTGGGTGGCGGGTCTTGTGGCTGACGATGAACGCACAGCAGTTGGTTTCGCTGCAGGCGCGGACAAAATCGAGGATTCCCTCGAAAGGCGGCGCCTCCGCGATTCGTGAGCCGTAGATCTCTCCCTGAAGTAGTATCCATTCCTCTTCCTGGCCGACTTCTCGGAGCCAATCACGAATGGCCGTTTTCTCGCTGGGAACATCAGGCGGAATCAGGCCGGATTCCATCGCGGTCCGATGGAACAGGTCATCGTAACGAACGAGTGTGTTGTCGAAATCGAGGCCGATTCTCATTCCGACGACACCGAATCGGGGACGAGAAGCGGTCGGGCGACTTGGCCCGCTTCGAGATCGGCGAGTGCGGCTTCGACTTCGGTGAGGGGATAGACTCTCCACAGTTCGGTGAGTGGCAGGTGGCCTGCGGCAACCAGACTGGCGTAGCGCGGGAAGTCCTGATCGGGGTCATTGTCGCCTCCCCAGGTGCCCAGTAAATTCTTACCTTGGTTGAGTTCGCCAGGATCGAGGGTGAGCATGTCGCCGTGGGGCGCGTTGCCGATGACCACCGCGCGACCGCCTTGCGGTCGAACGACGGCGAGAGCCTGGGCCATGACGGCGGGACGGCCGGTTGCCTCGATGGCAGCGTCGGCCGGTCCTTTCAGCACGCTCTGGACGGCCTCGACGGGGTCGGTGTTTCGGGCATCGATAGTGTGAGTCGCGCCCAGGGAGCGGGCGAGGAGAAGTTTTTCCTCGATGATGTCGACGGCGATGACCGGGTACGCTCCGGAAATGGCGGCTCCAGCAACGGCGCAGAGGCCGACTCCGCCCACGCCGAAGATCACGACGGATTCACCGGGGCGGACGTGAGCTGCGTGCCGGACCGCGCCAAACCCGGTTGGGACGGCACAACCGAGGAGTGCCGCGTCGCGGAAATCAATTCCTGGCGGGAGCGGGGTGAGTCGGTTTTCAGAGACGACCGCGTGGTGGGAGAAGGTTGTCACTCCGCCCGCGTTGACACGACGACCGTTCCAGTCGTACACGGTTCCCGGGACATCCGCACCGGACCCTTTGATCCAGGAGAGAATCACCTCCGAGTCTACAGCGACCTTGGAGACGCCCGGCCCGATATCGAGGACGACTCCCGATCCTTCGTGGCCCAGGCAATGGGGAAGGTACGGGTCGTTTCCACGCCGACCGCGGCACTCGAGGAGTTGGGTATGACAGACACCGCTGGCCCGGATCTTGACCAGGACCTGGCCTGGACCCAGTGGTGGGATTTCGATCTCTTCGAGAACCAGCGGTTGGTTCGGTTCGACCAGGATTGCGGCCAAGGTTTTCACGTCAACTCACCAAGAAGTCGTTGGATCTTTTCGACCACTCCAGCGGGGTCGAGACCGAGGCGTTGACGGTAGTAGGACTGGCATCCGGCTTCGTGGATAAAATCCACGGGAGCGCCGATCCGGAGAAGCCGGGCGGCTGGCCAGGGACGACCGGAGACCCATTCGGCGACACTTCCGCCGAGCCCACCGATCGCCAGGTGTTCTTCGAGGGTGACTACGATTCGGAAACTTCCGAATACTTCTTCCAGGAGAGCCTCGTCAAGGGGTTTGACGGTGTGGACACTGCATACCCGGGTCGAGATTCCACTTGCGGATAGGTTTTGACCGGCCTCGATTGCGATCGGAAGGAGGTTTCCGGTCGAGAGGATGCAGACCGTTTCGCCTTCTGCCATGACGATGGCTCGACCGATTTCGATATCGGGAATCGAGGCGTGGATCGTCGGTTCTCCTTTTTTCCCGATCCGGAGATAGGCGGGTCCGTCCTGGGCAAGGATGGAGCGGAGCGCGCCGCGAACCTCGAACGGGTCGCCGGGACACAGGACAGACATGTTCGGCAAAAGGCGCATGTATGCGATGTCTTCGCAGGAGTGGTGCGTCGCGCCCAAACTCGCGTAACTGAATCCAGCTCCGACTCCGACGATCGTGACCGGAGCCTGATGGTAGCAGACGTCGAGTCGGATCTGTTCGAGGCATCGGACGGTGATGAAGGGAGTGATCGTGTAGGCCACCGGCCGAAGGTTGCACATCGCCAGGCCGGCAGCAACGCTCATCATGTTTGCTTCGGCAATGCCGCAGTTGTAGAAGCGATCCGGGAAGCGCTCCTTGAACGAGTTGAAAATCCGATTTCCGATATCGCCAGAGAGGAGGACGACGCGCTCGTCGAGAGCGGCCAGATCTTCGATTTCACGGGCGAAGGCGTTTCTCATGCGACCCCCAGTTCCTTCCAGGCGGCCGTGCCCTCCTCGGCGGTCGGGATCCGGTAATGCCAGTTGTTGTCGTCCTCCATGGAAGAAATCCCCTTACCTTTGATGGTATGAGCGATGATCACGATCGAGCGGCCCGACCCATCGGGCACGTTTTCTATCAGTCCAGAGAGAGCTTCCAACTCGTGGCCGTCGATTTTATAGACCTTCCATCATACCAAGTTATCAGTTCGTCAAGGAGAGGGGATGGGACGTATCGGGATGTGCTGTAAAGACTGCTGATCTCGTCATTAGAATTTCAGCGTGTATGCGCTCACGTTCAATGACCCGAACCCGGAACGCTCGACCTGTCGTCGCCGAGAACCGGGGCGCTAGATAAAATTGACGTGCGGAACCAGATCCTCTTCGAGTCGATGAAGATATCGGTTGACCTCATCCATTCGGCAGTTTTTCCGGCATTCGGAAATATCCAGTTCCTCGCGCACAAACTCGAAGTTGGCTTTTCTCGCCGATCCCTGCCAGATTTCGCGAAACGATTGATCGGTGAGGTTGCCATATTCGAACCGCTTGTCCAAAAGGTACGCGCTGCATCCATAGACCGCCCCATCGGCCATGACATACGCCCACAGAAACGGAGTCGCTCTACACTTGGAATACCGATTTGCGTCCGGCTCCAAATACTTCCTAATGGTGTGTGAACGAAAAACGACATTGAAATGTTCGGTGTTGAATCGCTCCAGTCTTTCTCCCAAATCGAAATCCTGGGAGTAATCCACCTTTTCGTACAGGCGCGTTTCACTGAACCGATGCTGGGAGTAGGGCTTCACCACCAAATAGTCCACTCCGATCTCGTCCCGGCACAGTCGCGCGAGTTCTTCCATTTCTTCTCTGTTTTCCGGGAGCAACAGCGATTGCACCCCAATAGAAAAGGGCAGTCCATGTTCCCGCTTGTGGTCGGTAATTTTCTTCAAATTGTCGATCACCTTGCCGAAATGTCCTTCTTGAGTTTGATGAATCTTCGCGTAGGTCGTGGCAGTCCCCGCATTCATCGAAACCTTAATCCAGGAAACCAGAGGCAACGACTCTTCGACGAAGGCATCCTTGACCGCGGTTCCATTGGTGGTGAAAGAGACGTCAATTCCGGAGCTTTTGGTTACTCGAACGATTTCTACGATGTCTTTGTGCAGCATCGGTTCGCCTTCGCCCGCATACATCACGCTTTTGATCCCCAGGTCGCCCATTTCCGGGAGTCGCTGTTTGAGCATGTCGACCGCTAGTGTCCGGGTTTGGTACCCGATGTAGTCCACCGCGCAAAAAGTGCATCGGTGGTTGCAAGCGCCGACGGGCGATATCTCCATATAGATGGGATACACCTCCTTGGCCTTTTCCCAATCGTCCTGGACATCGAGCAACTGACTCACACGCCTGGGGTGGTATGTGAGTTTGTGGTCGTCTATGCCGTACAAGTCGGCCATCGATGCTTCCTTACCATTAATTGTGAGTTGAAAACGTGTGAATTATTCCCCATCGACAGATAGAAACCAACCCATCTTTCCCCTATAAGCTCGCTCCCTCAAGCTCTGTAGTCGTGGGTTTGAAACCATCGCCCTCAAAACGAACGACCGGTTGCGCAATCTCCCTCCTCGTCGGACCCCTCTCCCGCTTGCCCAATTCGATTCGCAACCGAGCCCCTATCTGGACACCTTTCATGGTTGCGTCGCACCTTCTCATCGATTCCTCGCCGTGACCTCGAGCGGTTCGTGTGGAAGACAGCCCGAGCGGTCCATCAGATGAAACCGGTCTCACAAGTTGATGGTTGGGCACACGTGCTGGGGCGCGATGAGTACCGGAGATCCGATCTCTAGTCCGGCAGCAACGCTCATCATATGGGCCTCGGCGATGCCGCGGTTGTAGAAGCGGTTCGGAAAACGCTATTTGAACGAGTTGAAAAGTCGATTTCCTATAGCTCCGGTGAGGGGGACGACGCGCTCGTCACGGTTGGTCAGTTCTTCGATTTCTTGAGCGAAGGCGTTTCTCATGTGATCCCCAGTTCCTCCCAGGCGGCTGCCACCTCTTCGGCCGTCGGGATCCTGTAGTGCCAGTTGTTGTCGTCCTCCATGAAAGAGACCCCTTTGCCTTTGATGGTGTGGGCGATGATCGCGATCGGCTGTCCCGATCCATCCGGAACTTTACCCAGGAGGCGTGAAAGCGCTTTCAGGTCGTGACCATCCACCTCATGGACATTCCATCCAAAGGTTTCCCACTTGGACGCGAGTGGATCGAGAGATAGGACTTCTTGGCTGCGTCCCGTCGCTTGCCATTTATTGAAATCGATGATCGATACCAGGCTGTCGAGCCGTTGGGCGGCAGCGAAGAGAGCGGCTTCCCAGACCGTTCCTTCGTTGCATTCGCCGTCAGAGAGGAGGGCGAAAACACGATATTTTTGATTCTGGATGCGTCCGGCGAGAGCCATTCCTATTCCGAGAGAGAGTCCGTGTCCGAGAGATCCTGTTGCCGCTTCGACTCCCGGAGTGGAGTGGGGGGCGGGGTGTTCAGGGAGGCTCCCTCCATCGGCGCAATAGGTTTCGAGTTGCTGGATAGGGAAAAACCCTCGGTGGGCGAGAGTCGAGTAGAGGGCTGCCGCGCCATGCCCTTTGGATAGGATGAATCGGTCTCGGGTCGGGTCGTCAGGACGCTTCGGGTCGATGGAGAGGGCGTGAAAATAGGCCGTGACGAGGATGTCGACCGAGGAGAGACAACTGCCGAGGTGAGGGGCTTTTGAACGGTGGCTCATCTCGACGATCGATGCGCGAATTTGACGTGATAGTTTCTCGAGATCTGGTTTCTCTTGAGGATGAGAGGGTGAGGGGAAGGTCATAGATGGTCAATCAGAGTCAAGGTTTGGCTATTTTCTTTTCTGCTTGGAGGATCAGTCGGCGTCGAATCTCTTCGATAGCACGTTTCATACCGCTCTTGAAACTCAGGCGGAATACAATGTTTTGGCGTTGTCGTTTCGTGACTTTCTTCCGGAGATCGGGGTCGTCCAAAAAACGGTCGAGTCGCATGGCGAAGGATGATGGGCTGTCGAAGCTGACATCTTTCAGATTGGGAAGCGCGGAGTCCTGGAGAATAAGGAGTTGTGAACGATGCCAAGATTGGACCAATGAAATCGGGTCATAATCTTGTTCATAGCTGACGGATTCGGTGAGGATCGATTCGAGTTCTTCTCTTTGGGAGGGAGCAATCCGTTGGCGCGCGTCCTCTACGTTGGAAGGGGATTCTCCCAGGTTGTGATGGACGAAGTTGAGCAGTTTTTGCATCCATGTATTGGTCGGATGATCTCGGATGAGATAAAAACCGTCGGCAGCAAGCCCATCAAGCAGGCGATGGTGCGAGAACGATGTATAGGGTTCGAGTTGGAGATTGATTTTTGATCGCCGGGTCAACTTCTCGAGGTCGGGGCCGTGGAGAACCGGTCCGCGTGCGAAGGAGGAAAATTCCGGGTGTTTTTCCCACCCCGTGCCGTAAATCGAGAGCGAGAGGTTTTTTTTACGGGCTTCCTCGGCAACCCAACCGAGCGCTTGCTGTCTATATAGCGTGGTGTTGACGGGGTGCCAGAAGTGCTCGACGACTTGTCGAAACATCATTACTTCCAATGAGGCGTTATATTCTTGAAAGGATTTTCGTATGAAAAGAGATAGGGCGTGTTTGGTGGGAAACGACTCGTTGTTTCGGTACGCCCTTCGTAAACGTCGGTTGATCGTTCGCATCATTAGTTGGACCTGGGGTGTGGCCTTGAGTTGACTGCTTTGGGCTTTGATCAGAGTCTTGGGATCATGCGATTGATTGGATACGTAGACGAGGTCATCGCCCTCCGGAGGAGGTTGGGCTGGGCGTTTGGGGATGGTCGTGAGCATCATCGGCATGTCGATGACCTGAGAGGCTGGGTACTCATACCGATTGATGAATAGAGGACTCGAGAATGTCAACACAAAGTCCTTTTGACCGACTCCTTGGCCCGCTTCGACACAGGTGAGGTGAGCGAGCTCGTCTTGGATCCAAGTAACAAACGGTATGTTGTCGGGAATGGTATTTGTTTTGTAGCGCAGATGGTCGATCGTGAAGATCAAATCTGGTCGATGTTTCAGAATTGTTTTTCGGATACTTCTTCCAGAAATGAAACTGTGAGGTGCTGGTTCCTTCAGGATGAGGGTTTTCCACCCGAGTGAAGCGAAAGCTTCTTCTGTGTCTCGCGTGGCGAACTGAAGGACTGTTGTGAAGCGTGAAGTGATGAAGAGGACGCGTGGGGATCGAGGTGGGGTGGGCCCGAAGAGGTCGATCAAAACATCGAAATTATTCTGAGCGTATTTCTGGTCGACCAAGTTTTTCTCGGTTTCGCACCATTTGCCGTATTCGAGGGCCAAGGGATGGAGCTTTTTCAGGATCTCCATGTCCTCCTCATCTTGGTCGTCGATTTTGAAGTGATCCGGGATTTTCAGAAAGTGGTTATCCCTGATCTCTTCTCGTAGTCTAGAGACCCAGTCGGGTCCAATGTGCCATTGGACCCGCTTTGCCTGGATCGGCCCACTCGGTTTTGTGTAATCGTGGATGAGGAGGCAACACAAGACTTTTTCGGAGTCTGGTTCGAAGAGAAAGAGACACTGTTCCCTGTCCAGAAATAGCTTCGGAGGGTTCTGGGCAAGGTAATTGAGAGCATATCCAAACTTGAT
>JASMLP010000138.1 GCA_030748635.1 Planctomycetota bacterium | reverse complement strand
CCCCACGCTCGACCGCGACCTGGAGACGATCTGCCTCAAGTGTCTCGACAAGGAGCCGCAACGCCGCTACCGATCCGCCGGGGAACTGGCCGACGACCTCGAGCGCTGGCTCGCCGGTCGACCGATCCAGGCCCGGCCGCTTGGAACCGTTGAACGGATCCAGAAGTGGGCCCGCCGCCGTCCCGCCGTGGCCGCGCTCCTCCTGGCCCTCACCGCCTCGGTCACGGTGGGCCTCGTGGGCATTCTCACGCAATGGCGTCGGGCGGAGCAGAACGCCCATCGAGCCCAATACGATGAAAAGCAGGCCACGCTTCGGGCGAAGGAGCTGGCACGCACCCTGTACCAAAGCGACATGCGACTAGCAGCCGAAGCTCTCCAAGCGAACGATTTTGCTCGGCTTCGTCCTCTGGTCGATCGACACGATCCGGAACTCCACCCACAGGCGACCGCGCCCGGATTCGAGTGGCACCTGCTCCATCAGTTCACCTCGCAGGGCCCCGTCCGACTCTCTCACAAGAGCATAAGGGCTCAGCTACGACGAATTGCATTGAATCCCTCCGGAACCCTGCTTGCCGCCGCCACGGAGGGTCGAGTCACCCTCTGGAACCTGAAAGAAAATCGAGAGACGGAAACTCTTCTGCTACCCGCCTGGTCGGAAAATGAACGGATCTGTCAGATTCGCTGGACCTCGAACGGGAAGGGATTGGACGTGGTCTCCCTACGTCCTCCCAAGAACGAGAGAAGCGTGCCGATCACCCTGATACCCACCGATCGAGAAGGAACGTTTCGAGTCCGGGCAGATGCCTTGTGGCAATCCCTTCACATCCGACGACGCCCTCCCGGGGAGACCAAATTCAAAGTTCCCAAACCGTTCGATCCGAAACTCCTGAAAGGTCGCCTCGACCTGCACGACGATGTCCTCCTTGACCGCCCCACGCAAGGCGACCAATTCCTGCTCTCGTTTCTTCACGCGAGCCCAGAACCCCAGCAGTGGGTCGCAGGAGGCGCACTTCTGCCCGACCCCAAGCTCTACAAAAAGGCCGCCCAACGTTTGTTGCAAGAAAAGGGGATCCTCCGAACCGACAAGCCAAGATCGGGAGCTCTGCTCCTATGGAATCATGAAAGTGGAGAGGTTCGAATGGAGGTCATCGATCGTTCTCAATTCGTGAGTACAGGAGCCCTCCACGAGAGAGGTGACCTTCTCGCCCTTGTCCCCGATTCCGGAGGAGTCGAAGTACGAAGCGTGCCTTCCCTGAAGAGACAACACCATCTGGAACCAAATACAGAATGCAACCGAATCGCGCTGGCAACCTCCGGAGACCGACTAGCCATTTCCGATTTCCGAGGATCCCTTCGGATCTGGAACCCCAAAACTGGGCGCACGATCGGCCTGATGCCCAACACCTTCGAGAGAGTCTCCGATCTTCTCTTTCTTCCCCACCAGCAAGGAATGATCACCGCGGGCTTTCTTGGAAACCTCCAGACCTGGAATCTCCGGGCCGGATCGATGGACCGTTTTCTCGGTTCCAGCCCGCACCCTTCAAAGTTCGGATTCGATACGCGTACGAATCGGATCCTCCGGGTCGAAAATACCGGAAACATTTCTTCCCTGAACCCCATCTCCGGGAACCCTCCCAGGTGGACTGAACTGGAATCGATCTTTCCACTTGAAACCACTGGATGGGGCATCACCCCCGAGGGGCGGTATGTCTTTGGAAAGCCCCAAAATGAGGTACGGCACCTGGTGATCCTCGACCTCTGGACCCGAACGGCTCACCGATGGGTGGCCCAAGATGAAGATTTTCAACCGACCACCGTTCGCATGGATCCTTCGGGTCGTGGATACGCCATCCTTGCGCTGGGGGGATCGAAAGACAGGCCCAAAACACGCATTTACTGGAAAGCATTCGATTCGAAAACAGAGCAGATTATAGGAACCTGGGACGCCAGGGTTCAGGACACCACCTTCTTACGGGATCCCCAGGGAAAAGGATTCCTGCTCGGACTCCAGGAACCTTTCTCCTGGCAAGTGATCGAACTCGATCCGGAGAATCCAACGACCCACCCGATCCTCGCGATGGGTGAGGGGAAACAGTTACGACTGGCTCTATCCTCGTCCGGAAACCAGGTCGCGATCTGCTATCAAAAGGATAAGCGGTGGTGGTCCCAACTCCATACCCGCCATTCGCGGGAAACACGATGGAGTCGGGATCTGGGCAGGAAAGCGGTCGCACAGATTCTGGTTCTCGACCTTCCACCCACCGACCGAATCCTCCTAGTCCGTTACGGGGAAGATCAAAAACGCTCTGCCATTCACTTGCACAATGCGTTGAATGGAGAGGAGGTTTTCCATTTTCAGGTACCAGGAGATATCGAAACGCTCCAACTCGATCCAAACCACCGCTATCTCCTCTCCTGCATGAAACGCCAGCATGGCGATACGCTCCGATATGAACTCGGGGTCTGGAACCTTCCAACAAAGATAGGTTCGAAATAAATCCCTCCTCAACGTTCGTACCCAGGCCGAATGAAACCCCCGTAACAAGTGAGGATAAAGCCTGCCCCCCCCTCCCCATTGACCCCGGAGGGCGGTTCGATAGACTGGTGCCTTCCAGGGGACGGTTTGGGGGATCGAAGGGATGGCAAGACGCGGGAGTCGACAGGCGAAGAAGGGGCGCTGCGCGGGCGCACCGATCAGCCGCCGTACCTTTTTGCAGGTGGGGATGATCGGAGGCCTCGGGCTCACCCTTGACCATTTTCTCCGTTCCCGATCGGCATTCGCCGGCGAAGGAATCGCTGTTCCCAAAGCCACGCCCCGGGCCGATTCAGTCATTCATATCTTCCTCCCCGGAGG
>JASMLP010000137.1 GCA_030748635.1 Planctomycetota bacterium | reverse complement strand
ATTCCGCTCACGAATGGATGAGCTACATGCGCCAGCTCGTTCATCGAGGGTATCTTTCCCAGGAGATCGCCAACTACTCCGTACTCAAACTCACCCGGTCCGCTCGTGAGGTTCTCGACGGAGCGGTGCGTGTGGATCTCGCTCGGCCTCGAAAGTCCCAGCGCGCCCCGAGGAAGCGAAAGGCGCCTGCGGTCATCGCCGACCTCTCGGCGGGGGATCAGGAACTCTTCACGGAGCTTCGCGATCTTCGAGTCGAATTGGCCCGTTCGGCGGAGATTCCTCCCTACATGGTGTTTGGCGACAAGACCCTCAAGCAGATGGCGCTGGAAAAGCCGAGGACGACCTCTGCGTTTCTGGCCCTCTACGGGGTGGGAGAGAGTAAACTGGAAACCTACGGGGCGATCTTTCTGGAAGCGATCGCACGCTTCGAGGAGCGGACTTCGGATTCCCCCTCTGTGGTGCTCCACGATTCGGAGGCCGGGGAACCCGGTTGAGAAGGACCGTCCCGGAGAGAGGGTCCTCCTTCTTAGCGTTTTTGACCGATCTACTCGTAATAGCGGGCGAAGCGAGCGTAGGTTTCGAGGGTGAGGACAGCGAGGGCGGTGGTGTACACCCGGCCTCCGGAGGAACCCCAGGGTCCGACCGGATTCCAGGAGCCGTGCAGGCACATGTTCGGGCCGGTCTCCTGGTGGTCCATCAGAGCTTTCCTCATGGCCGCGTTCCAGCGTTGCCAGTGGTCGCCTCCCATCTGGAACATCGTCAGTGTGCCGAGGTACCAGTAGTAATAGTCGATCTTACTCGTGCCGCCGGGACCGCCGTCGGGGCTCCACTCGGGGAGCGACTGAAGGAGTAAGTCGGCTCCTCCTTGAAGCAGGCGGTCGTTTCTTTCGGCGCCTATGAAGATCCGAGCCATCATGGCGATGGCGGTCATCGCTTCGCTGTTAGAGAACTTGCCGACTTGGCCTTTCAGGCGGGCGCCCCGGTCCCCTCGGGTCATGTATCCAGTTCGGTAGTATTGATCGTCGGTAACGAGGTCGTACCATTTTTTGGCGCCCGAAAAGCTGTTCATGGGCACCTCGAGCCCGGCCAGTTTTCCGACCTTCAGCGCGAGAACCGCCCATCCGGTGACCGAACTGTCGTTGTCGCCCGGCTGAACCTTGTATCGCCAGGCGGAACCGGGATTCTGGGCCTGGATGAGAAAATCGATTCCTGCTTGCGCGCTTTTCACGAGCAAAGGACTTTTCGAGATTCCGAAGGCTTCTGCCATCGCCAGCGTCGCGATCGCATGGTTGTACATGAAGTGGCCCCGGCGGGATCCGAAACACCCGTCCGCGTCCTGGACTGAAATCAGGTATTTGAGTCCCTGTTTGACCGTCTTCGGGTAGGAGCCGCTCCGGTGAGTGTGGCCGTTGGCGAGAAAGGCGAGAAGAGCGAGACCGGTGGCTCCGGTATCGAAGTGGTCCATGCCGACTCCGCTGCACTGCCCGGAACGTCCCTTCTTGTCACACAGTGAGGTGAACCCGTCGATATCCCAGGAACCGTTCGCAGATTGATGATCGCGAAGCCAGCGGAGGCCGGCTTCGACGGCGGCCTCGGTTCCTGCACCTCCGTATCGGGCCAGGTGTTTCGCTCGCAGGTTCCGATGCGCTGCCATAGGGGAGACCGGTTCCTCCTCACCGGGCTCCTCGTTGGTGTCGCGTTCCCGGACCTCTTCTATTTCTATTTTTTCCTCATCGGAGGGTTTGGAAAGCCCACCCGGAGCGTTTTTCGGTTGGTCGGCGACTTTGGCTTCTGGGGCCGGTTTGCCGTCCGGTTCGTTGACATCGGTTCCCCGACACCCGACCAGCGTCAAGAGGATCGCCCAGACCATCGATCGAAAAAGTACGCGCTTCATGATTCACCTCTTGAACGTATGTTTTTTCCTGGGGATGGGTGCTCGTTTTGGGCCACGTCCGCTATTTTCGGGGGTGTCGGTGGTAGATCTGAAGGGTCAGCAGAGCCAGCGAGGTGGTGCCCACCCGTCCTTGCGCGGATCCCCAGGCTCCGACCGGATCCCACGACCCCGCTTCACACCGTTTCTCTTCGCTGCGCTGATGGTTGAGCAACGCCTGTTTGACCGCAGGGTTCCAGCGATCCCAGGCGTCTCCACCGACGAAGAATGTCGCCCGAGTTCCGTGGTACCAGTAGTAGAAGTCGATTTTGCTCGTGCCGCCAGGACCTCCTTTGGGGTTCCAGTCGGGCAACGATGACAACAGCAAGTCGGATTGCCCACGAATCGTTCGTCCCTCGAGATCCTCTCCGTGAGAAGCCCGGTAGGCGAGACTGATCGCGGTACACGCCTCAGCCATGGAAAATTTGCCGACTTGGCCTTTATGGCGGGCGCCCCGGTCCCCCTTGCTACAGTATCCGGTGCGGTAGTATTGATCGTCGGTGACGCTGTCGAACCATTTACGGGCCCCGGCAAAGGGGTTCTCGGGAATCAGGAATCCGGCCCGTTTCCCGGCCAGAAGCGCTTCGGTGGCCCAGCCGGTCACGGAGGTGTCGTTGTCCCCTGGTTGAACGTTGTATCGCCAGGCAAACCCGGGATTCTGGGCCCGGAGCAAGAATTCGAGCGCTCGGGTCGCTGGCGTCTTCAGGGAGGGATCTCCGGTCAGGTCGTAGGCTTCGATCAGGGCGTTCGTTGCGATCGCATGGTTGTACATGAAGTGGCCCTTGGCCGGACCGATACACCCCTTAAGGAGCTTTTTGTATTTCGCCGAGAGGTCGGCGAAGACCGTTTCGTCCATCTGTCCGATCAGGTATTTGATTCCTCGTTTGACCGTCTTCTGGTAGGAGCCGTTTTGGTGGGTTTCGCCACCAGCCAGAAATGCCAGGAGAGCGAGTCCGGTCTGGCCCACGTCATACTTCGGAGAATCGGCCTTCCCCTGGCACGTGTTCCATCCATGACATCGGGCCTGGAAATCCTCGCCACACCAGGCTCCCGTTTCGGGATCCTGGTGATTTGCCAGCCAGCGCAGACCTCGATCGACCGCCTCCCGGGTTCCTTGACCTCCGTACTTGCTCAGGAGTTTCGTGCGTTGCGCCCGGTAGGAGGCGAGTGGACTCGGAGAGTCGTCCCTCGCAGTCGCCTCCAGCGGTTTGGGGGGCTTGGGGGGGGCGGGAACTCGAGACAGGTGGGTCGACAGTTCGAGCCGAGGGCCCATTCCTCGATCGACGCGGACCCGCAATTTATGGTGACCTTTACCGGATTTCTCCCAGACCAGGCGGATCGTCGGTGTGGTCGCATTTTTGGGTCGGCGCCAGAAAACCAGTTCCCGGTCGCTCGCTTCCAGCGTGCCTCCCGCTTCGAAGGCTCCGAGGTCATCGGACTTCCAGGCAAGGCGGTACTCCTTGCGTTCGGGGTCGAAGGAGATGTTCGCCTCGAACCGAACCTTCTTGTTTGCCTCGAGCTGATAGGTCAGAACCGGACCCTCTTTTCCCACCGTGACGCGGGCCTGACATGCGGTCTTTTTGGAGACGCCGATCGTCCCCTTCCAGTAGCCGCGGAGCCAATCGATCTTTTTCATCTGGCCGACCAGTTCTTCCCCCGTCACCGCAGAGGATCCGGCCAGCGTCATCAAGATTGTCCAGGCTATCGATCGGAAAAGTACGCGCTTCATGACTTTCCTCTGGAAAGGTTGGGGTGGAGTGTCGGGAATCTCGGAACGCATCCTCACGCATTTTGTCAGAATCGCAGCGGGCCGGATGGGCGGTTTTCCGCTACCGGAGAGAATCGTGAGGACGAGAAGGGGGGGGTGGAAGGGAAGAGGTGGAGATCGAGACGAGTTACGAGGAGTGGGATGAATGTAGGCTTTCCAGGTGATCCCAGAAAGAGTCTCCTTCGAGGGGAGGATCTTCTTCGATGAGCGTGGTTTCGATTTCGGTCAGGAAGTGATCGTAGACCGTTTCCCGTTCGTGGGCTAGCGGGGTGGAGCAGTAGCACGTTTCACACCAGGCGATCGTCGAAGGGCCGACCAGGCGAGCGCGGCGCATGGACGCCACGATCTCCCGACCGTCGGGCTTCTGAGATTCGACGCTTCCGTCGCTGAGACGGGCGAAAAAGTCCTCCATCCGGTTCTCGAGGATCCTGGCCTGGACCTGATAGCGCACGGTTAGACCTCTTTTATCTCTTGGTGGATTTCGGAGTCGTGGGGACGGCTCGGTTGCGCAGGGATTTAACCGCCGGAGGGGTCTCCGGGGTGTTTCCGGCTTTAGGGGCCAGAGAATATCGATAGTAGGTCTGGTTGCAGGCTGGACTGCCGTCGGAGGCGGCGACCGCGACCCAGACT
>JASMLP010000136.1 GCA_030748635.1 Planctomycetota bacterium | reverse complement strand
GGCCGTCGAGGTAGGCCTGGATGTCGTCCTGGAAGGTTTTTGCGTCGGGGTACCGGTCGGATTTCTCGGGAGCCATGGCCTTCATCACCACCGCTTCGAGTTCGGGGGGAATGGCCTTTTTCGGAGCGCGTTGCCGGGGAGGCTCGAAGTGGCCCTGCTTGACTCGTTCGATGATCTCTCGGGAGCCGCCTTCGTTCTGGGGAGGGGTGCCGGTGAGGATGTCGTAGAGGATGGTGCCCAGGGCGTAGACGTCGGTTCGCCTGTCGATCTCTCCGATTTCACCGCGAGCCTGTTCGGGAGCCATGTAGGCCGGAGTTCCCATGACCTGGCCTTCGATCGTCTGGTAGGGGTCGTGGTCGGCTTGGGGGAGGGACCCCGCCGATTCCTCGAAGGGGTTGTCATTCGTATCGCGGACTTTGCGGGCCAGTCCCCAGTCCATCACCAGCACCTCGCCGAAGGCGCCGACCATGAGGTTGGCCGGTTTGAGGTCGCGGTGGACGATGCCCCGGGCGTGGGCGAAGGAGAGGGCGTCGCAGACGCGCAGGAGGTGGCGCAGGAAGGGGGTGGGGTCGAACGGCTTGTTCTGCTGAACGGCAAGGTCGCGGTAGGTTTCGAGCAGTTCGGCCAGCGATTCGCCCTGGACGAGTTTCATGCAGAAATAGACGCGACCGTCCTCGGTCTGGCCGGTTTCGTGCACGGGGACGATACCCGGGTGTTCGAGCTGGCCGGTGAGGCGGAATTCGTTCCGAAACTTGACCAGATGGAACTGATGGGATTCGATGTCGGGTTGAAGGATCTTGATCGCGACCCGACGGTCGATGGCGGGATCGGTCGCTTCGAGAATCTGTCCCATCCCCCCTTCGGCGAGGAACTTCACATCGGTGAACCGTCCGAAGCGGGACGGTTCACCGGGAGGTGTTGAAGCTTGACCGGATGATTGTGTGAAGGTGGTTTCGATGTCCGGATCCTCGAAGACGGTGGCGTCCGTCGAGGAGGCTCCGGATGGGGAAGGGGTTTCGAGGAGTGTGGCGTCCAGGGACGCGTCTCCGGATGGGGGGGAAGTCTGGAGAATCGTCGCGTCTATCTGGAGGGCGCGAAGTTCATCGGGAGCCTCGAGCAGGTCGTTCACTCTCCGGAGTACGTCAAGCACTTCGGGCGTCAGTGGAGTTGTCTCGGCTTCGTCGTTCCCGTCTTCAGGCAAGATTCCGAGTCGACGAGCGAGTTCGAGCGCCTTCCGCGCTCGCTCGTCGCGGAAGTCACCGAGGAGGTCGTCGAGTGGGTTGGCCATGGTGGCGGATTCCGGATCCGGAGTGTGGGGAGTGATCGGTTCGAATTGTAGCGCAGATAAGGGAGAGAAGGCCTATTGTTCTTGCTCCAGTTGCTGGATCAGGAATCCGATCTGGAATTTTCCGTGATCGGGGGCGAGGTCGTGGGCTTTGCGCAGCGCGTTCAGGGCTTCCTTGGGTTGATCGTTTGCGGCCAGACAGAACCCCAGGTTGGCCCAGCCCTTCCAGTAGTAGGAAGCGGAGGAGGGAGCGATTCGCAGGAAGTGTCGGTAATTGACGATCGCGCTGTCGACGTTTCCGGTGTTTTGTAACGCAAGACCACGATAAAGATAGGCGTCGGTCAGTTTGGGGTGGATCCGGATCGCCTGGTCGTAGCACTGGATCGCGACTTCGAGATTTCCTTTGGTCCTGAAATAGTTGCCACGATGGAGATGAGCGTACGGGTTCCTGGGGGTGAGTTCGACCGCCCGATCGAGGTCGGTGAGGGCGTCGTCGAGGTCTCCTTTCTCGAGAAACGCCTGTCCGCGATCGAGATGGGCTTGGGGATGACTGGGAGCGATCTCAATCGCTCGAGTGAAGCTGTGGATGGCGGCCTCGAGATCTTTCCGTTTTCGATGGACATGGCCTTGCGCGAGATAGGAATCGACTCGGTTGGGGGCGATTTCGATGGCTTTGGAAAGGTCTTGCAGGGCAGTTGGGAGGTCTTTTTTCTCCAACGACGCCAGCGCTCGAAAGTGATATGGGTCCGCTCTTCCGGGATCGAGCTTGATGGCCTGGGTGTATGTCTCGATGGCGCGATCGAGAAGGCCTTGCATCTGGAGCGCTTTGCCAAGATAGATGATAGAGTCGGTATTGGTGGGATCGATCCGGATCGCTTGGCGGTAGTCGCGGACAGCGGATTCGAAATCGCCTTTTTGCGTAAAGAGGAAGGCGCGGTTGTGGTAGGTCACGGCTAGTTTGGGGTCGAGTTCAACGGCCTTTGAGAAGTGGATGATGGCGGTGTCGAGATCTCCTCTTGCCCCATAGATGCGACCCAGGCTGTCATACACCCCGGACAGACGCGGGTCGAGCGTGATCGCCCGGTTGTAGTCGGTGATGGCGGCGTCGAGATCCCCTTTCTCTTCCCAGGATAGGCCACGATTGAGATGGATTCTCGCGTCGTTTGGACTCAGGCGAACGGCCCGGTTGTAGTCGGCGATGGCGGCGTCGAAGTTTCCCTGGGCGTGGTATAGGATGCCACGAAGGTTGTACGCATCTGGATCGCGGGAATCGAGTTTGATCGTCCGATCAAGGTCGGCAAGGGCGGCAACGAGATTCCCTTTCGCGTACCAGGTCGTAGCGCGATTGAGATAGGCGTTTGAAAAGTTCGGGTTGAGTTCGAGGGCTTTGCTGAAGTCGGCGATGGCGGCGTCGAAGTTCTTCTCTCTCGCGAGCACGATGCCGCGATGGTGATAGGCCTGCGCCACTTTGGGGTTGAGTTCGATACTACGGGTGTAGTGATCGATCGCTTTTTGGTTTTTCTTCTTACGTGAGAACAGGTCGCCTCGTTCGTAGAATTCGGCCGCGGTCAGGGGCGACTGGGGAGATTTGTCATGGGGTTCGTGACCGAACTTTCCCGGAATCCGGTTGAAAAATCGTCCGATCTGGCGTCCGGCGGGGGAGTTGATGCCGAGTCGCTCTTGGGCGGCCAGGAGATGGCGCTGCGCCCTGGCGTCTCGTGTGTTGCAAAGCGCCTCACCCGCTTCGACGGCCAGTTCGTGATCGGAGACCACGGCCATCCACTCCGCTAGCGGTTGGACGCATTCGGGAAGGCCGAGACGTCCCAGGATCCGACAAATGAACTTGGCACGATTACGTTCGGATTCGGACCAGGTGATGTTTTGTCCCTCTCGCTGACGTTTGGCCACCAGTTCCTGGAGGTTTTTTCCCAGCACATGGACGGTCTGGAGGTCCCGGTACCCGACGGCCTCGAAGACGAAGTCGGCCAGAAGTGGCGCGTCCGAGGGACGTCCTTCTCGCTCCAGCCCGTGATTCAGGTCGTTGAGGATCTCGAGGAGACGAAGCTTTCTCCACTCGACCAGTCTGGATCGGGCGGTTTGGACCCGCTTGATTAACTCTAAAATTTGGTTGCTCTCCATTCCGTAGTTTTCGAGCTGAGCAAAGGACTGGCGGGCGAGGAGGTAGTCTCGTCCATGGAGAGCCATCTTTCCGATCGCACGACCTACACTTAGGCGTCGCTCCCGGACTTTTTCATCTTTCGGGTGGATATGGAGCGCTCGGTCAAGCGCATTGGCGGCCGAGACATACGCTTCGATCGCCTGCTCTCGAAAAGCGGTTTCCTTGAGGGTTTCTCTACGTTCGGGTTTAGTTCCTGGGTGGACTGAGGAGGTTTTTGGGATCAGGGGTGAAATATCACCCGCCTCTTTTACGAGACGCTCGGCTTTTACCCAGTTCTCCTGAAATTTCCTTTCCAAAACGCGCCACTCTTTCAACCGAATAACACCGAAAGACCCAAGCGAGAGGAGAAAAACGGCCGCCCCTCCTGCGCACACCTTCCGGTTGCGACCGACCCACTTGAGGAGCAGTTGGAGAGGATTGTAGTGGGCGGCCCCGAGGGCGCGACCGTCGAGGTAGGCCTGGATATCGCTCTGGAAGTCCTTGGCGTTTCGGTAGCGGTCTCGCTTGTCGGGAGCCATGGCCTTCATCACCACCGCTTCGAGTTCGGCGGGGATGGATCGTTTGGGGGTGCGGTCGCTGGGGCGTTGGAATTTTCCTGACGCGACCTGTTTGACGATATCCGTTGAGGTTCCATCGTTTTGCGGGGGGCTGCCGGTGAGGATGTCGTAGAGGATGGTGCCCAGCGCATACACATCGGTTTGTTCGTCGATCTCTCCAATCTCTCCCCGGGCTTGTTCGGGTGCCATGTAGGCGGGAGTCCCCAGAATCTCTCCTTCGAGGGTTTGGTAGGGATCGTGACTTTCTTGGAGGAGGGAGGAGGAAGACTCCTCGGTCGGGTCGGCACCGGGTCCGCCGATCTCGCGGGCCAGTCCCCAGTCCATCACCAGCACCTCACCAAAGGCGCCCACCATGAGGTTGGCCGGTTTGAGGTCGCGATGGACGATGCCCCGGGAGTGGGCGAAGGAGAGAGCGTCGCAGACGCGCAGAAGGTGGCGCAGGAAGGGGGTGGGGTCGAACGGCTTGTTCTGCTGGACAGCGAGTGTACGGTAGGTTTTGAGCAGTTCGGCCAGCGATTCTCCCTGGACGAGCTTCATGCAGAAATAGACCCGTCCGTCGTCGGCGGTTCCCGATTCGTGCACGGGAACGATGCTAGGGTGTTCGAGTTGACCGGTGAGGCGGAACTCGTTCTGGAACTTTTGAAGATGGCGTTTATGGGATTTGATGTTGGGTCGCAGGATCTTGATCGCGACCCGGCGATCGATGGTGGGGTCGGTCGCTTCGAGAATCTGTCCCATGCCCCCTTCGGCCAGAAATTCCACATCGGTGAACCGTCCGAATCCGGACGGTTGGCTGGTTGGTGCTGGAGGAGGTCCGGACGGATAGGCGATAGTTGTCGCAGAATCCGAATTCTCGAGCATTGTGGCGTCCCCGGGTGGGGAGGAAGTTTGGAGAATCGTCGCGTCCATCTGGAGGGCGCGAAGTTTGTCGGGGGCCTCGAGGAGGTCGTTCATTCTTCGGAGTACGTCAAGCACTTCGGGCGTCAGTGGAGTTGTCTCGGCTTCGTCGCTTCCGTCTTCAGGCAAGAT
>JASMLP010000135.1 GCA_030748635.1 Planctomycetota bacterium | reverse complement strand
TGGAACGATCGAGACAATTCATTCAATCTCTGAAAGGGTGTATTGGTGAGGTCGGGCACCTTTACCTGCTGGGCGATCTGTTCGATTTCTGCTTGGGCGCCGAGCATATTCGGCGAGCGGGTGAGGCCTATCAGCAGGTTTGTGACGGTTTGCGAGAAATCGTTCAAAATGGACTTCCGGTGAGTTTTGTGGCCGGCAATCGTGATTTTCTGGCTCTTCCTGTTGTGCGCTCTCTTGGAGTCGAGGCGGTAGAAGATTCGATCGATCTGGAGTTGGGGGGACGGAAAGTGCATCTTTGTCATGGCGATACTCTCTGTACGCAGGATCGTCGTTACCAGATGTTTCGCCGCTTCATTCGAAGCTCTGTGGTTCGCAATACGATTCAGGCGATTCCCTTCACGTTATCGCACCGTCTGGCTCGCTGGATGCGAAAGACTTCGGAGGTGGAGGTGAAAGTAAAGTCCGCCTTATCCATGGAACCGACCGAAGAGGCGCTCGAACATCTGTCCTCTCAGGGGGTGGATGTCGTGATCTGTGGACATGTGCATCGGGCTGGAATCCGAACCGTGAAGGGGGAGGGTGAGCGATCTTTGGCTCTCTATACGCTTGGAGCGTGGGAGGGAGATGGAAATACTGGAGAATTTCTCGATTTTCAGGATGGTGAGTTCGTTTTCTCGGGAGGGGGTCAAGGTGGGTGAGGTCAATTTGCGAGATCTTCTTCGGGTGGCGGTGACCGAGAAAGCGAGCGATCTTTTGGTGACAGTCGGGGCTCCCGCTGTACTCCGCATCCAGGGAGAACTCGTTTCCACGAACACTCCGGTTTTTGCCCATGAAGAGACTCTTTCTCTTATACGATCGGTGTTGACGTCAGAGCAGGTCGAGACACTCGAGAGGGATCGGGAGCTCGATTTTGCGGTTGAATTGGATGGAGTTGGCCGGTTCCGTGGTAACGCATTTTTTCAGCGTGGATCGATGGGGGCGGCCTTTCGGCTCATCGGAAGGGAGATCCCGTCTATCGAGACTTTGGGGCTTCCTCCGGTATTGCAGGACTATGCACTCATGCCGCAGGGGCTTTTTCTGGTGACCGGTCCGACAGGACACGGAAAGAGCACCACTCAAGCCGCCATGATCGATATCATCAATACTCAGACTCGCAAGCACATCGTTACCATCGAGGATCCGATCGAATACCTCCATGAGAACAAAAAATCGATTATAGAGCAGCGAGAAGTCGGGAGCGACACTCACTCGTTCGCGGATGCGCTCCGACATGTATTGCGGCAGGATCCCGATGTGGTCCTGATCGGAGAACTGCGTGATCTGGAGACCATCCGAACCGCGCTGACCGCGGCGGAGACAGGGCATCTGGTCATCGCGACTCTGCATACCAACGATTGTGTACAGTCGATCGACAGACTCGTCGATGTATTCCCGCCTCATCAGCAGTCACAAATTCGTTCTCAGCTTTCGCTCACCTTGCAGGCGATTTTAGCTCAGCGTCTGGTCCGGGGGGTGACGGGGGATCTCGTTCTTGCCACCGAACTGCTGGTAAATAATTCAGCCGTTTCGAATCTTATTCGCGAAGGAAAAGTTCATCAAATCTATAGCGTGATGGAAACTCACGCCCGGGAAGGCATGCGCTTGATGGATTCTTCTATGCGCGATCTGTATCGGAACGGAGAAATTAGCTTCGAGGAGGCTCGAAAACGGATGCGACACCCCGACTCGTTGACGCGGGATTTCTGAGTCCGGGGGCCATGAATATGGATTGGTATCTGGCTTCGGTTACCTGGCTCTGGTTGGTCGCTTCGGTGGCGAGTTGGTTGGCAATTCGGCACGATTCGGTCCGTGAAAAGATGGAGTTTTACATTGTCGGATTCGTGATTTTGTTTCCGAGTCTCGGATTTGCATTTTTTCAGGCGTTTAGTAGGGCGGGTGGAAATGCGTTTGGGATGCTTGCCTTTTTGACGCCTTGCGCTATGGGGGCGCTATTTGGAGCTCCTTTTCTGGCAGAGGGGTTCGCCCTGGCGCTGGATAAGGGGATCCGTTTCTTGCGGGGAGACAGCTCACTTCCTGCGGTAATGACGTTCGACCAGGCGGAAGCTCTGGAGGCTCAGCATCGATGGGAGGAAGCGATCGCGTTGTACCGCGAGCGGTTGGAGGAGAGCCCGGATTCACGCGAGATCCGGATGCGCATCGCCGAGGTCTATGTTCGATCCGGTGAAATCGATAGGGCGATCACGGAGTATGGAGCTCTTGTTTCATTGGCACAAAATGAAGACCAGAAGAGTTCGACGGTTTTCCGACTGGTGGATCTTCTCGTGGATTCTGATCAGGCGGACCGTGCCCTCCGGGTTCTCGAAACCTTCCGCCAGGAGTGCCAGCAGGTGAAAATTCAGGCTCAAATCGAGCGACGAATCGGCCGATTGAAGTAAGTGGGGGAAAGATCTTCTTTTTGCCGATTGGGAGAGAAGCCTTGGCTCCGTTGACAACACTGCCGAAAAATCGGGAGATTGTCGGGATCTCTTCGATCCCCAAAGAGTGTTGGAGCGTTCTCGGTGGTCCGAAAGAGTCCGATCGGTTTATCGGTAAAGGACTTTACTGCAGGGACTTAGTGGATTCTTGGGTTGAGTTTCGATACGCGCTTCGAGTTATGTTTTGAGCGCCAACCAAACATCTGCCTAATATGAGGGGCCGTTTTCAGATCCCATACTTTTGGTGGGAATATTGTGGGCGGGTTGCTCGTTCATAGGAGTAGAAAGGACGAACGGACTCTCTACTCTAAATTTCTTGCCGTGTTCGGAAACTTTTTCGCCTCGAAGCGGTCTAATAGAGTAGCAGAATCACGGAACCGTTCGTGACTGATCGGATAAGTGACAAGTTGTTTGTGTGTTGTTAGGGGGGCATTTGACATCGATCGCATCTCGCGACATGAAAAATCGGAAGCAGGTGGGGAGACCTGTTCCGAATCTTCAGGAGGTTCCTCATGACCGTTCAATCTGAATTGACTCTCGAAGTGTATTTGAAAGAGATCAACAGAATCGATCTTTTGACTGCCAAGAGTGAAAAAGAACTCGCTCGCCGAGTTCATCAGGGAGATTTTCTTGCTCGCCAGCATATGGTTCGAGCGAATCTCCGGCTTGTGGTCAATATTGCGAAGCGCTATATGGGTTGTGGTGTTCCCCTTCAGGATTTGATCGAGGAGGGGAATCTGGGGTTGATCAAGGCGGTCGAACGGTTTGATCCGGCTCGTGGGTGTCGATTTAGTACCTACGCAACCTGGTGGATCAAGCAAGCGATTCGTCGGATGCTCACCGATTGCAGTCGGGTGGTACGTGTTCCGAGTTACATGAGGGAAATGATTCTGGAATATGAAGGGGCTCGCGCCAGTTTGAAAGACGAACTGGGTTGTCGTCCAACGGTCGATGAAGTTGCCGACCGGATGCGCAAGAGTCCGAAGAAAACCGTGTTATCGCCCAATGCGGTTCGAGCTTCGAGGGTTCTTGGTCAGATCCAGAGTTTGGATCGGATCTGTCATCAGAAAGAGGTCATCGAGGATCCAAGTCAGCGGGTTGAGTATCGAGGTGAAGATCGAGAAAGGATCGATAATCTCTTCAGGTTCCTGGATGAGAGGAAACAGAAAATTTTACGTATGCGGTACGGGATCGGTCACGACCATCCCATGACTCTTCAGGAAATAAGTGTTCACGTAAATCTTTCTCGCGAACGGGTGCGTCAGTTGATCAATGAGGCAATCGATCAAATCCGTTTCATTGCCCGAAACCGTCGCTCCTGAGAGAGGAAGAGCTCGATTCGTCGGGCAAGGCGGGTTCTCGGAACGATTCATGAATCCCACAGCTTCTTGTGCTTCCAGGATCCCCTGAGAAAAGAAGCGATGTATGCGAGCGCAAGGATCGCGTTCGATAGGAGTATGGCGATCCAGATTCCTTGAGGTTCCTGGGATCGGGTCAGTTCGAGGGCGAGTACCGTTTGGAGGGGAAGGTAAAGGATCGCATCCAGAAGCATGGGGGTGAGTGTATTGCCGGCTCCGTTGAGAGCATGCGAAAGCACCAGGCTGATGGCGATGAACAGATAGGCGATGCTTAGGTAACCCATGTAAATCTTGCCGTAACCGATCACCTCCGGGTGTGGGTCGAAAAAAGCAAAAAGGGACTCGCTCCAGTACAGATAGGACCCACCGATCAAAAGCATCGTGACTCCACTTAGCAGTACGATCCACCAGGTGGCCTGTGCGGCGCGCTGGGGGTTGTTTGCTCCCAGATTCTGACCCACGAGTGTGCTTGCGGCCGCTCCCCAGCCCGCCGCGGTAAAGATGGCGAGCATGTCGAGTCGGATGCCGATCGAAAAAGCGGACTCCAGATATAGATTTTCAAAGGAAGATGCGATACGAATCAGGACGAGATAAGCTGCGGTTCTGAGCAGCAGTTGGATCGAGTGGGGGAGACTGATTTTGAGAATCTTCCAGAGCAGTTTTCTTTCGGGTCGGAGGAATTCAGGATTCAGTCGAATCCCCCGGACTCCACGGATCAATAGAGCCAGACCGAGTCCACCTCCGAGGCCACGAGCGATTACGGTCGCCCAGGCGGCTCCCGCGACCCCCAGAGGTGGGATTGGACCCCAACCAAAGATGAGAATCAGGTCGAGAATCAGGTTGAGCCCATTCGCGCCAACCAGGATCAGCATTGGCCAGGTTCCTTCTCCGGCACCCCGAAGAGCGGAAGTTGTATGCAAGATCAGAAACATGGTCCAGGCGCCGGCGGACATGATCCACATGTAATCGTGTCCTAAGCTGAGGGTGATTCCTTGCAGTCCGAAGAACCCACACAATTCTCGGGACCAGCCCACGCCGACAATTCCAGTGACCATTGAGAGAAGAAAGAGAAGCAATAAAGACTGGGAAATCGCAAGGAGACATCGTGAATGTTTTCCCTCACCGTACGCGGTGGAGACGAGAGCGACGATGGCGGTTGCAATTCCGTTTCCGAGCACCATCGGAACCATCTGGAGAATACTGACCCAACTCACGGCAACGATGGCTTCGGTACCAACATTCGGGATACGACTGACGAGGAAGAGATCGATCAGATTGAATAGGGCGTGAGCGACCATCCCCAGGACCAGAGGTCCTCCGAAGCGGACCAGGGTAGGCAAGAGAGGTCCGTTGACCAGGGAATCGTCGTGGGAGGGAACGGGTTTGGGGTCAGTACCTGAGGGGGTATCCACAAGGATTTATTTCGCGGTGGGCGTTCTCTTGCCAGGAAACCGGTTGTAAGAAGGGAGAAGAAAGCTAGGTCAGCGGTTCTGGATCACGGGGCCGGAAGCAGGATTCATGTCTGAAGCCTTGCGCATGAGAAAGCCGGCCTGCTTGAGACGCTCCAGCAGTTGCTGGGCTCGAGGGTGATTGGGTTGGAGGGCCAGGGCCTCTAACCCATATTTTCGAGCATTGGTGAAGCTCTTGCTTTCCAGGTGAAGGTATCCTCGGTGAGCTAGAATATCCGCTCGTTTGCGGATTATTTCCTTCTGAAGTTCTTGGCTTTGGGTGATCAGGCTGGCATCCCCGGTGGCTCTTTCGATTTGTGCCAGATAGTTCTGGGCCTTTCGGTAGGCATCGAGAGCGCGGCCCATGCATCGGTCCGGAGCGGTGAGTTGTCCCTTGGCGGCCAGAGTGAAACCTTTGGAAACCTCCTGGTCGGCCCATTTTCTCAATCGGAGACATTCCTTGTAGAGGGCGTCGATTTTCCGTTTTTGGCGGTCGAATTTTTCCTTCTTTCGGCTGAGATCACTCGCTTCAGGAGATTTTAGATGGCGATTTTTCTCTCGGCTATCGTTTGCGAGTTCCAGAAGGTTTTGAGCTTCGGGCGCGCGCGCGGGAAGTGGAGTTCGGGAGAGAAAACGTTTCAGTCGTTGAATCGCTTGCGACCACTGTTTTTTCTGGATCTCCTTGCGAGCCAGGTCGAGGTGGTGTTTGTCCTGACGATCGGCGAGTTCTGTGAGCTTCTCCGAAACCGAAGTTTTCAAGGTCGGGGTCAGGCGTACAGCTTCGGTCAGTTCTCGTCGGGCGGCGGCGAAGAGATTGTGTTGGAGTAAGTAGAGGCCAAGTCGGTATCGCTGGGCCCCATCTTCTCGATCGATCCACTTCAGTCGGGCACGGTAGAAAGATTCCGGAGAAAGTTTGCTGGCGGGAATGGAGATAACCACTCCCGGGCGGGTCTGAAGGCGAATATGCGTTTCGGTACATCCCAGGAGTTCGCCTTGAATAGGGCGACCGTCTTTCTGAAAAAGTGTTTCACCAGCTGTAGCCCACAGGGAAGCCAGGAGAAAGAAAATCAGGGTAAAACGAGTAATTACCATCAGGTCGGCTCTTTTGTCTGGGAAGGTCTGATCTCGATCATTACCTTCAGGCTATCTCCTCCCTGGGCTGCAATGCCATAGGCTTTTTCAGCTTTTTCGAGAGGGAAGCGGTGAGTGATCCACTCCTGGATCGGAAAGATTCCAGCGGAGAGGAGATCGAGAGCTTCACGGGTATCTTCCGGACCGCAGGAGTAGCTGCAAATCAGGTCTTTCTCCTGAAAGTAGAGATCAAAGAATTCCAGCGGAGTTTGCACTCCTGGCGGGGTGCCCATGAAGAGCAGCACTGTGGAAGCCCGACCGGCGCAGGCGATCCCGGTGCGGATAGCCTCTGGGGAGCCGGGGCCCACGATAACCAGATCGATCATGTCCCCCTGAGTGACTTCTTTTACCACCTCGATCGGGCTCTCCTGGTCGATGTGGATGGTTCGATCGGCTCCGGAAGCCTGGGCTTTTTCGAGTCGGAAGGGAATGCGGTCTGAAGCGAGGAGGAGGGAGGCTCCCAGATGGCGAGCGAGGCGAACGAGAATTTGCCCCATGATTCCCGATCCGATCACCATGACTGAGGATCCTTTTCGAAAACGGGCACGTCGGAACGCTTTGACCGCACAGGCCACCGGCTCCACGAAGGATCCTGATTCGTAATCGACTGGATCGGGAAGAACGAGGGTATCGTGAGCCAGATTGATCGATGGGATGCGGACAAATTCTGCCATCCCGCCCGGATCCAGGTGGCTTTTTCTCCAGGTATCACACATCGAATGGGCTCCACGCAGGCATAGTGGGCATCGAAGGCAGGGAGCATGGTGATGGACGAAAACCCGCTGACCTGGCTGAAATCGAGTGACCTGTTCGCCAACGGCGACGATCTCTCCGGCAGGTTCATGGCCCAGAACAATGGGGGCCTTCTGATTGATGTACCAGGGGGTGACATCCCCAGAGCAGATGCCGCAGGCGTGGATGGCTACAAGCGCTTCTTCGGGTCCGATGGAAGGGACTGGAGCTTCTTCGATACGAACCGTTTCGAAGTCGTGTACGCGAACGACTTTCATGGGAGAACCGGGCGAGATCAAGGGCTGATCCAGTATTTGAGTCCAGATCCGGAGTTCATGAGTTCGAAGACATGTTCGAGATCGCTCAGTGGATAGCGACCCGTGAGGAGAGGAGCGACATCGATGTGGTTATTCACCAATAGACTGCGGGCTTCCAGAACATCTTCCGGGTTGTAGTGAAAGCATCCTCGGAGGGAGATCTCCTCGTAGTGCAATTTGGAGGTATCGAAACGGACCGTCGTATTTCCTGGACACCCACCGAACAGGAGGATCGATCCGGCAGGAGCGACCTGCTCCAAGGCCTGTTCCCAGACCTCAGGCAGGCCGGTGCATTCGATGACCAGGTCGGCTCCTCGTCCATCGGTCCGAGACCTCACGGTTTCAACGGGGTCTTGCTTTTGGGGATCGATGAGTTGGGTTGCTCCCAGCTGTTGTGCAATTTGAAGGCGTTCAGGTCGGTGACCTGCAACCAGGATCTGTTCCACGTTTCGGGTGGCGAGGAGCGAGGTGAAGAGCAGGCCGATCGGTCCGGCACCGATCACCAGTACGGTATCGGTAGGACGAAGTGTCACGGTGGCCATTCCGTGGACCACACAGGCAAGCGGTTCCAGAAAAGCCGCTTTTTCTGCTCCCAGATGGACGGGTCGGGGAAAAAGGTGTTGCTGCACGATACGACTGGGGATTCGAACGTATTCCGCATAGGTTCCCAGCATGAAGTCCTCAAAGAGGGTTTGGCATAGATTCATGGCCCCGGATAGGCAGGGACGGCAAGAACCACAGGGGGCGGTATGGACGCCCATGACCGGGTCGCCTTCCTTGAAGAGTTCCACTTCGGGCCCGGCCTGATGAACGATTCCAGAGAATTCGTGGCCAAAGGGCGTAGGAAATTCCATCTTGGGATGACCGCGGCGAAACGCTTTGAGGTCGGTTCCACAGGTCAAGGCGGCTTCTACTCGTAGGATAACCTCGTCGGGACCCGGCTTGGGAAGTGGGGTTTCGGTCAGTTCGATATGGCCGGGGTTGTGGAGGACAGCAGCTTTCATCATTATTTTCTTGAAGGAGTGTACCGACACATCCATGAGTTTCTATTATGAAAATCGTACGCACACCCTACAAGCGAGGCCTTGGAAGAACGTGAAGCTAATTCATCAAACCATTCAGGAAGTTTATCTGGCACGAGCTCAAAACGACGCCTCTCGGAGTATTTTTTACAGTCGTAAGGGGGATGGGAGTTGGGGGGGGATGTGCGGACAGGAATGGGAAGAGAAAGCGAGGTGTCTTGCGGGGGCTCTGGAGGCACGAGGCTTTCGGCAAGGAGATCGGGCAGCTTTGTTCGCTTACAACTCGCCAGAGTGGTACGTTTTCGATTTTGCAATTCAGCTCCTTGGCGGCATTGCGGTGCCGGTCTACATGAATGCTATTGCCTCTCAGGCCGGTCAGGTTCTTTCGGATAGTGGGGCAAAATTTGTGGTTGTCGATACCTCTGAAAGAGCCGAGATTGCTCAGGCGGGTGCTCCGGAGGTCGTGCGGATCGATCTGACCGGCCAATGCGGTGACGATTGCCAGGAATCCTTGAACGACCTCATGGCCGAGGGGACTCCTTTGGAAACCCCGGCTCAAGTTCATTCCGCAGACATCGTCACTCTCTCCTACACCTCCGGTACGACTGGAGAGTCCAAGGGGGTGATGCTGACTCATGAGAATGTTCTCTTCATCATGGAGACGATGTCTTCTCTGCTGCCTCCTATTTCAGAAGAGATTCTGGTGAGCTATCTGCCTCTGGCGCACATTGCTCAAAGAATGGCGGATTGGACCGGGATATTTTATGGAGCACAAATGTACTTCGCTCCCAGTATTGAGGAGGTACTCCCTACTATTGAAGATGTACGCCCAACCAGCTTGGTCATGGTCCCTCGGGTGTTGGAAAAAATCAGGGAACAAATTGAAGCTCGGGTTGAAGAGGGGTCTCGAGTGGGGCAGTGGATCTATCGTCATGCTGTCCAGTGGGCTCAGGAATCCTCTCGAAGGAAAGTGCGTGAGGAACCGCTTGGGCCGAGAGTTTCTTTTTGTTGGAAGCTGGGAGATCGCCTCCTTTATTCCAAAGTTCGAGGACGTCTGGGAGGTCGAGTTCGACAAATTCTGGTGGGTGGAGCCGCGCTCTCCAGCACTCTTGGGGAATATTTTTCCGGGATGGGAATTCCTATTTATGAGATCTACGGTCTCACGGAAACAGCGGCTCCGATCACAGTCGGGTACGAAGGGGCGGTAGATTATCGAACCGTCGGCAAGGTCATTCCTGGTGGCGAGGTGCGGATTGCCGAGGATGGAGAGGTGATCTATCGAGGGCCGAATCTTTTTCGAGGGTACTGGAATCGACCTCAAGAAACTGCGGAAGTTTTGAGCCAGGGTTGGTTTCGAACTGGTGATCTGGGAAAGCTGGATGAGCGTGGGTATTTGTGGGTCACGGGGAGAAAGAAGGAACTGATCTGCACAGCCGGAGGAAAGAACATCGCTCCTTTGCCTATCGAGGCCTCGATAGCATCCCATTCCTTGGTGGATCAGGTCATGGTGATTGGAGATGAACGACCGTATTTGGTCGCGTTGGTGACTCTTTCTGAGATCGGGTTGAATCGCTCTGACGAAGAGTTAGACGTTGCACTTGCCGGACATGTCGATTCGGTGAATCGCGATCTTCCCCGGGTTGAGCAGATCAAAAAGTACAAGGTCTTGAAAACGAATTTCACAGTCGAAGCGGGTGATTTGACACCTACGATGAAGCTGAAGAGACCTCAGATCCAAGAGAAATACCAGGCTGACATCGAGGAAATTTACAGAGATCCAGGGTCTCTTTAACCTTCGGAAACCTCTTTTTCTCTCGCTTGAATGAACCGTTCGATTTCGCCTTTCTTGGTTCGTACGTAGGCGTCTATTTCGGCTCGGCTATGAAACTTTTTTAACTTGGTGACCCATTCCTTGCGGGCTCTGTCGAGACGCGACATGGTTTGATTCCCGAAATAGAGTCCGGAGATCAGTGTGCGTGCGCGGAATGGGCGGTTGTTTTTCGGCTTCTCCGATAGATAGATCTTGGCGAGAGTCCCGCCTTCGTCTTGGAGTTCGTGCACCTGCAGCATCTCGTTGAATTCCCACTTCATGAGGCGCTACTTTACGATTCTGGTCTTGAAGATGTCAACGGAACGATTGTCGGAGTGTCTCTTCCCTTCTGGTATACTTCGCGTCCGATCTGAGGAGAACAGGTAATGGAGGAAACATTTGTGGGGAAAGAGGCGGCGAGTCCAGGAGTTGAAGTGGCTTCAGGGCCGGAAAGAGGCCCCTCTTTCTCGGAGGAACTGGAAGTGACCGCACGAACTGATTTCGAGTTCGTACTTGCCTCGACGTCTCCGCAACGTTGTCGTCTGTTATCGCTTATTCTTGACAACTTCCTCCCGGAACCGGTGTTTGTCGAAGAGGGGCACGATGTGCTCGCCAATGCCAGGTTGAAGGCGCAGGCGGCGCAGCAACAGCACCCGGACTCGGTGATCATCGCAGCCGATACCCTGGTTATGCTGGGTGGACTTACGTTTGGTAAGCCGACGGACCTGGTCGAGGCTCGCTGGATGCTTTCGATGCTTTCGGGCGAACGCCACACGGTTCGAACCGGACTGGCTGTGTTGGTGGGTGAGCGTGAGGAGGTACGCGTCGAGGAGACCGTGGTCCAATTCCGTCAGTTTGGTCGCTCGACCATCGACGCTTATCTCGCGACAGGAGAGTGGGTGGATAAGGCGGGCGCTTATGCGATTCAGGGAGAAGGGGGGTTGTTGGTGTCCCGACTGGAAGGGGATTACTACAACGTGATCGGTCTTCCGATGGTTCCACTGGGTGAGGTTTTCGCTCGATTGGGAGTGGTTCCCGGATTTTAGGGGGTCGGACTCCCCATGAGCTGGTAGGCGATGTTCATGTAGAGCACGATGCCGAAGATGTCCACGAGGCTTGCCACGAACGGACTCGAGGTTACGGCGGGGTCCCAGCCAAACCGCTTGAAGACCAGCGGTAACAGGCTGCCGACGAGCGTGCCGAAGAGAACAATGCCGACCATGGTCAGGCCCACGGTGGAGGCGATTAGATAGTCGCTTTCAACCCACCAGGCACGAGTGAAAGCGAGACCGGCGAGAAATATTCCCAAGAAAATACCCATGCCCAGCTCACGAAGGGTGACTCGCCACCAATCTTGTAGGGTGACATCACCGACAGCTAAACCCCGTGTGATAAGCGTGGCTGATTGGCTGCCTGAATTGCCGCCCGAAGAGATGATGAGAGGGATGAAGAAAACCAATGACAGGGCGCCAGAAAGGGTTCCTTCGAATTCATGCAGTGCGGTACTGGTGAACATCTCCGCCAGAAAGAGAAGAGAGAGCCAGCTTCCGCGTTTCCAGGCAAGACTGTGAAAGCTTGTGCGGAAATAAGGGTTTTCCAAGGGCGCAACGGCTCCCATGAGGTGGGCATCTTCAGTCGCTTCGACTTCCACCACATCGAGGATGTCGTCATGGGTGACAATGCCGACGAGTCGACCTCTTTCGTCGTTGATCGGCAGGGCCAGGAAGTTGTATTTCTCCATATGTTTGGCGACTTCTTCCTGATCGGAGCTGGCAGGAAGTGAGATGACATCCGTATTCATCAAGCTGGATATGCTCTGTGTCGGCTCGGCGAGTATGAGGTCTTGCAGACTGACGAATCCGAGGAGTTCCCTTTCGGGTCCGGTGACGTAGACGTAGTAGATCGTTTCGCGATGAGGAGCAATGCGACGCAGCAGTTCCAGCGATTCGGCGACCGATAAGTCTGGACCGATGTTTGCGTAGCCGGTTGACATGATCGCACCGGCCGTTTCTTCCGGGTAAGCGAGTAGTCGTTTCACATCGGCACGTTCAGCCTGAGCTAGCAGGGGGAGAAGTCGTTCGGTTGTTCTTGGCGGAAGATTTTTGACCAGATCGGCTCGGTCATCCGGACTCATCCGGTCGATGACGGGAGCCATGAATGTCAATCCGACATGTTCGATGAGGTTCAGCTGTCGGTCTTCTTCCAGAAGTTCAAAAGTTTCAACTCGACGGTCTTCGGGGAGTGCGTGAAAGAGGTTTGCCGCATCCTCTTCCCCGAGGTGCTCCATGAAGTCTGCAAGATCAGCCGGGTGGAAGTGGGAGAGGGTCTCGACGAGAGACTCCACTTTTCCTGCGGCGATCAGGTCCGAGATTTCAGGAGGGGTGAGGTTTGTCGAGTCACGCATCGAGGCGCTCCAGATCGTGGTTTCGCAGCATCAAGTGCGGTCTTTGCGGTTACGAAACGTAACGACGTTACCGGGGGGCATCCCGTGAAGAGAGTCAATCGGGCCTCATGTTACTGAAACATATGGTCTTGGGGGAAGGTAGTTATTGGCATGAAAATTGCTTAATCCTTTGTGAGAAATCAGGGTGCTCGGGATCTGCCTGTTGTCGAGGTCGCCACAAAAGATCCTCCGATCACTCTTTTCGGTACGTAAACGGTGCGTCAGCTTTTGGTTTCAGGGGGAATGATGACTTCGAATCTTGCCCGAATCTTCGGATTTATTTGCATCGGACTTCTGGTCTCGGCGGCCCAGTGTCCGCGGGTCGGTCCAAACTCTCAGTACGGTCCATCTGTGGTGCGGGTGGTTCCGGCTGACGGTTCTCAGGCTGTTTCCACTCTCGGGACTACCGTCCAGGTCGATTTTGATCAGGCGATCGATTCCTCTACCGCTCGTTCTCCACATGTAGAGGTCGAGGGGCCAGTGGGTGTTGTTTCCGGCACCTGGCAAGTCGTTTCTGGATCTACGCGAGCGATTTTTACTTCTACCCACCCGCTGTTACCTTCCGCGTTATACAAAGTACACGTGCGGTCTGGAGTTCGGAATCCGAACGGCCATCCGATGAAGACCCCATTCGAGTCTCGCTTTCGAACTCTTGGGGCTACTCGATTGCGAGCGGGAGTCGGAACTTCGGATGTGACACCGCCGGTGGGAACGCCGCTGGCCGGTTTTGGTGGGGGAATCCGCCGTCTCTGGCCACCCGATTTCAATCCTCGGAATCTCCATCAATTCATGGCACCTTCGACGAGTGTGCACGATTCCTTGATTGCCAAGGCGTTGGTTCTGGATGATGGGCAGGATCGTATTGCGATCGTTAAGCTCGATCTCGTTGCCGTGGATGAATCGTTGGTTCACGACATCGCCCGGGGTGTTCTTGGGGAGACGGGAATACCGGAGTCGAATCTGTTCGTTTGTGCGACTCACAGTCATTCCGGACCTGGCACTCTTTCGAAGAACTTTCTCTGGCAGATGATCACGATGGATCTTTTCCAGCAACAGATCTACGACCTCGTCACTCAGGGGGCTATTCGGGCGATTAAGCAGGCCAATAAAAGTATGCAAGATGCGCGGCTCGGGATCGGTTTTGGGCGACAGTTGGGTCTTCAGCGAAATCGACGAGGTCATCCCGGGCGTCACGATACGAGTGTCGGTGTGATTCGTGTGGATTCGGCTCGTACGGGCCAGCCAATAGCTGTGGTGGTCAACTATTCTCTCCACCCTGTTTGCCTGGGGACCATGGCAATTACCGCCGATTTCCCCGGGTATTTAGAGCGTCACATCGAAGCGAAACTTCCCGGCGCCGTCGGTTTTTACCTGAATGCGGCCGAGGGGGATGTGAGTCCCACTCGAAAAGGATACGCAGGTGCCAAGTGGATCGGTGAAACCCTGGGAAATACCGCGCTCGGGATTCGTGCTCAGACAGCAACCCGTCAACAGGTGGATCTGCGTCCTGCGTACGGTAAGGTGAATTTCTCCAAGGCGACCCTTTTCCTGTCCTGTCAGCAACCGAAATTCCGACAGGAGGCCAAGCTCTGGAATATCGATCTCTGCCAACTTTATGGAGCCGTGTTTGGGGCACCATTTCAGACCCAAACCGATGTGAGTGCTCTGGTGCCTCTCTCTTTTCCCATGCGTGCGCTTCGCATCGATAATGTACTGATCGGCTGTATTCCAGGAGAACCGATCACCGCGATCGGGAATGAGGTCAAGAAGAGAGCTGCGGCACACGGGTATGCTCGTTCGATGGTCTGGGGTTTATGTGGGGGCCATGTGGCCTATGTGACCGATACGCTGGAATATGACGAAGGTGGATACGAGGCCATGGGGACTCTCTACGGGCGGCAGCAAGGTGCCACCATGATTCAGGTGCTTGACGGTCTGTTCTCTCAGATCAAGTAGGTGGCAGAAGATAAGTTATTGACCTGCAGGTTGTTGAGGGCTTTGTAGACCCTTTTGGCCTGCGGCTACGTATAATAAGAGATGGAAGAGTTCGATTTGGAACGGCTCTTTTCTTCTTCTCGTGCGGATTTTGATTTTCTGATGCGAGTTCTTATCTATGCGGTGCAGGTCTACAGTCCTCTATGGTTTTTGATGATCACCAGATAATTCAGCGTGCGGTAGCTGGAGACCCCTGTGCATTCACGCGTCTGGCCGAAGGGGTTCACGCTCCTTTGATCGGGTACCTGGTCCGAACGGTGGGGAATCGTCCGGAAGTTCAGGATCTGGGCCAGGAAGTCTTGCTGCGTGTTTATCGGGGAATCGGTCGATTCGACTGGAGGCGCGCACATTTCAGCACCTGGTTTTTTACGATTGCGCGCAATGTGTGTCGCGATTATTGGCGACGCAAGAAACGGTTTCAGGGGATTGCGAATCAAATCGAACCCCAGCCAGAAACGGCTCCGCTCGATCTGTCGCCACCGAATGTTGCACTAAGGCGCGATGAGATCGCGGGGGTCGAGAAAGCCTTGACTCAGATTTCTGATGAGCAGCGGGAGGTGGTGGTTTTGCGTCTGTACCAAGGGCTGACGTTTCGTGAAATAGGAAAGGTAACCGGTACCAGTAAGGATACCGCCAAGTCGAGGATGCGGTACGGGCTTGAAAAATTACGCAAAATTCTTTGCGAGGAGGATTCATGAGCGAAGGATGTGAGGTCATTCGGGATACGCTGGTTTCTTGGGTTGGAAACGACCCGCTTCAGGTCATCGATCACGTCCACTCCTGCGAGGAATGTCGTTGCTGGATACGGGACATGGAGAAAATAGCTTGCTCTGTTCGCGAGATCCCTTTTCCACCTGAAGTCGATTTGGAGTCCGAGTGGGGTGGGCCGCCTCGTCCGGTGTTCGGTACGACCGTATTTCGGGTCGTACGAGCGGCTCTCATCGCATTTTTGATCAGTTCAGCGATTCTGATCGGTTTTCATCTGGGGCACGACCTGCAGTCCCCAAGAATGGCTTTTGTTCCGACCTACAGCGGATCCGTGAACGATTCGAAGTGAACGGAAAGCCTTCCTGGAGACTTTAGCACCTGGGAGGATACGAAACCGATTTTCGACCCGTTGACGCTACCCTCGGACTTCCCTACAATTCGGGCTTCTGATCTGGGAGCACAAGTCCTTAATTCTTAAAGGTTTGGCGTATGCGTTCGGGTTTTTCCGGAGCCGGTCTGTCGGTGTCATGACAAGAGTGGTTGAGATACAGTTCTTCCGAGGATGGAAGATTTGCTGGCTGGTCGCTTTTCTGGCTCTCTGGGGCGGAGAGGGATGCCCTCTTCACGCTCAGGAAGATTCTGAACAACTCGATTCTTTTGTCGAACTTCGTAAGAAGTTGTATTCCAAGGATGTTCGCGAGCAAGCGATCGGCGCACAT
Organism: Planctomycetota bacterium; assembly: GCA_030748635.1. GTDB lineage: Bacteria > Planctomycetota > JACQVV01 > JACQVV01 > JASMLP01 > JASMLP01. Next base: position 71,305 of record JASMLP010000135.1, on the reverse strand, counting down.
ACCCTTTCCAAGTTGAAAGGGAATCGGGGAGTCGAAGAACTCTTGCGGGTTTTAGCTCAAGAAGTCGAACGAAAAGATGTGGTGGTTTCCGTGCTGAAAGTGGCTCGGGATATTCGGTTTCTCGAGGGTGTTTTGGCTCGACTCGATGATCCTGTGGAGACCATCCGGGCGGCAGCTCATGAGTCGCTTCGTGAGTTGGCCAAATTGAACGGACTGGTTACTCGCAGTCTTCTCATGCTGGTGGAAGGAGACGGGCGACAAAAGTCACTTCGTATTCGCTCGATCCGGGCATTGGGGTTTTTGCGAAAAATTGAAGCGGTACCCGCTTTGATCAGGATATTGAGCGCGGAAGGAGGCGACTTCAAATCCGAGACGGTTGATGCTTTGCGACGGATTACATTGCAATCTTTCGGTAATGATTCGAAAGCCTGGGAACAGTGGTGGAAGGTCAACGGTTCTCGATCGCGAGAGGAAATCCTCGAGTCGGTCCTTCGATCTCTTCAGGAAGAAAATCGGGTTTTCATGGAAAAGGTGGCGCAGTCTACCTTGCCGCTTCTGGATGGAAGTACGTTTGAGCAATTGATCGTTGCCATTGAACATCCATTGTGGGCGGTTCGTCGGCAAGCGGCGACGATGCTCGGGAAAGCCAAGTCTCCGGAAGATCCCAAGCTGGTCGAACAGCGATTGCTGCGTCTTCGAAAGCGACTGGGACAAGAAAATCACCCCTTGGTTCTGGGCGCGGTGGCGATGGCTCTGGGGCGGTTGAAAGATGACGCGTCTCTTACCCAACTTCTCAAACGATTCTCTGAAGCGCTTGCCAGACGGAATCGTAATGGGCTTTCCTCATTTTCTCCCCAGGACACGGAATTGCTGGACGAGATGGTTGCGGCTTTTGCGGCTATGGGGGACTCCAAGGCCGCTTCGTCGGTGGGAGTTCTTCTCAAGGATGAAACCCAGATTCCACGTTTGCGGATCTCGTCGGCGCGAACTCTGGGGATTCTAGGTGGGGACTCTTCTGTTTCTTCGCTGGTGGTTGGATTACACACGACCAGCGATCTGGAAGTGCTCAAGGCGTGTGCAGAAGCTCTAGGGAAATGTCGATCTCCCGAGGCGACGACCGCACTCCTGGGAATTCTCTCTCATGAGGATGCGGGGCTTCGCTGGTATGCCGCGGATGCACTCGGGGAGTTGGGAGATCAGAAGGCGGTTTCGGCGTTACTGGGACTTTTTGACGATGAGGTTGCGCGTGTACGCCAATCGGCAGTGGTGGCTCTTGGGAAACTGGGACACGCGAAGGCGGTGAAACCGCTTGGAAAACGTTTGCTGGCAGATGTCGATGCCCAGGTGCGCCGAAGCGCTGCTGAATCGATGGAGAAGATTGGCGATCGACAAGCCGTTCCCGATCTGGCGCGCGCGCTCGGTGATGGAGATCCCGCGGTGGCCGACGCCGCCTGGAAAGGGCTGGGTACGATCTGTAAAGACAAACCGGCGTTATTGAAGGAGTCCGCTGATTTGGCTCGTAAGGTCAATCCTTCCCGGTGTGTGGAACTCTACCTTCGGTTGATTCCTCTGCTGCAGGAAGGACCGGAACGACTTGTGATCGAACGAGATTTACTGTCGGTCCGTTTGAGTGCCAAGCAGTATCAAGAAGCTTTTGTCCTCGCTTCCAGGTTGGCTGGTTCCGAGGGAGTGACTCCAGAAGATCAATACGATCTCGCCCGTTCTCTTTTAGGGCTTTCGCGAGTAGAGGAGGCTCTCCCGCTACTCGCTAAAGTGATTCAGGGTACCGGGCCCGATGGGGGGTTGTTCTGGGATGCACAGTCACTCTGGCTCAAGCATCAGATGAAGCCGGAATTCGAGTCGATTTTACGAGAACGTCTGGATGAGCTCTCTGCCCGAGAAGAATTTGAGAATCATCGAGAAGATTTCTCGGAGATTCTCAAATGGCTGAAAGAATTGGAAGGGGTTCGGAAAACCGCCGAAGAACGTGCCAGGGTAGAGGGCGTTGTTTTCGATGAGTCGTTGGCGGTTGAAGAAAAAGCGTCTCGTCTCGATCTTGATCGAGATCGAAAATATTTAATTGAACTCCTGAAAAGTACAGATCTCAAGCGATGTCATTCGGCGGTTCTCGTTCTTCGCGTACTGAGTGGTCAAACCTACGGTTTTGATCCCGCGGCTTCTCCGGAGGCGAGGGGTCAAGCGTTGGATCGATGGAGAGACTGGCTGACTGGAAAGTGAATCAAAAATTATGCGTGTATATAACAATGTACTTGAGTTGATAGGAAAGACACCACTGGTCTGTCTTTCCTCGATGAATTCTGGGCTGAAGCCTCGGATATACGCCAAAATCGAATCTTTCAATCCCGGCGGGAGCATCAAGGACCGCATTGCGGTGAAAATGATTGATGAGGCCGAGAAGCGTGGAGATCTCAGTCCAGGCGGAACGATTATCGAAGGTACTAGTGGGAATACGGGGCTCGGTTTGGCGATGGTCGCTGCCATACGAGGGTACCGCGCTATTTTTACGATGCCTGACAAGATGAGTCAGGAGAAGATCGATCTTCTCAAGGCGTTTGGGGCCGAGGTGATCGTATGTCCCACCGCAGTCGAACCGGATAATCCGCAGAGTTACTATTCCGTCGCTCAGCGTCTTTCCGAGGAGATTCCCAATTCGTATTACCCCAACCAATACGTCAATCTCGATAATCCACAGACTCACTACGAGACCACAGGGCCCGAGATCTGGGAGGATACCGAAGGAAAAGTAGATGTTGTTGTGGGTGGGTTGGGGACAGGGGGGACGATCAGCGGTATCGGTCGTTACCTCAAAGAACAAAACCCTGCGGTGAAGATTGTAGGTGCTGACCCGATCGGTTCGCTGTACACCGACTATTTTCGTACAGGCAAACTGGGTGAAGCTCATACGTATAAGGTGGAGGGGATCGGTGAGGACATTATTCCGGAAACCATCGATTTCTCAGTGATCGATGAGGTGATCCCCGTTCCTGACAAAGATTGTTTCATGACTGCTCGCGCTCTCGCTCGACGGGAAGCGATTTTTACTGGCGGTTCGGGGGGAGCGGCCATGGCCGCGGCCTTGACTTACGCGGCGTCTCGGGATGACGAATGTGTTTTGGTCGTATTACTCCCGGATACTGGGGAGCGTTATCTCTCCAAGGTTTTCAATGATGAATGGATGCGTGACAATGAATTCCTCGGGCCCCGGTCGTCTTTGCGGGCGGAGGAAATTCTCGCATCCAAAGCCCATGCCGAGTCAGAGTCTCTGATTTCTATTCCGGCGGACGCGAATTGCCAGGAGGCGTTGGCAACGATGAAGGAATTCGAGGTGAGTCAAATCCCGGTGATGGAGAATGAAGCTATCGTGGGGCGAATTCAGGAAGATACGCTCATCGATCTTCTGATTTCTGGACAAGAAGCCGAAGAGGTTTCAGTCGGATCCGTGATGGGTGAACCTCTGCCGATCGTTTCTTCCGAAACGAGTGTCGAGGAGATCAGTCACCTCCTGACTAGCGGGAATTCAGCTGTTCTGGTCTCGAGGGAGGGGAATACTAACGGGATTATCACCAAATACGATCTCATTCAATCCCTGAAAGTGCGCTGATGAGTATGCATTTCGATTCTCTCGCGGTTCATGCGGGAGCTCATCCGGATCCGCGAACGGGTGCTATCCAGGTTCCGATATTTCAGACATCGACCTACGTTCAGGATGAGCCCGGCTGTCATCGGGGTTACGAATACAGTCGTACTCAGAACCCCACGCGAGAGGCGCTCGAAGAAGCTCTGGCAGATCTCGAGAAGGGGAGTTCTTGTCGTAGCTATGCTTCCGGTTGCGCGGCTGCGACGACTGTTCTTCACTTTCTGCGGCAAGGAGACCATGTGGTCGCCGGTGACGACCTCTATGGAGGAACTTACCGTCTTTTCACCACGGCATTCGAGCCCCTGGGAATTCGTTTTTCTTTTGTAGACACTACGGACATCGATGCGATTCGGGGTGCGTTGACCGAACAGACTCGTCTTCTTTGGGTGGAGTCTCCGTCAAACCCGGTCCTGAAAATTACCGATCTGGCCGCCGTGTCCGAGGTGGCCAAAGAAGCCAAGGCCCTTCTGCTGGTAGATAATACCTTTGCTACTCCGTTCAATCAGCGTCCACTGGATTTCGGAGCCGATTTGGTTCTGCATTCCACGACCAAGTATCTGGGTGGACATTGCGATGTGGTGGGGGGTGCTGTCGTAACGAATGATCCCGAACTGGGAGAAAAACTCGCTTTCTATCAGAATACTCTGGGAGCGGTCCCCGCTCCCTTGGATGCGTTTCTCACCCTGCGCGGGATCCGTACCCTCTCGTTGCGGATGGAGAAGCACGCGGTCAACGCTTTGGCAATCGCCGAGTTTTTGGAGTCGCAGGATCGGGTTGCCTGGGTACGGTATCCTTTTCTGGAAAGCCATCCGCAGCACCCGATCGCGCGTCAACAGATGAATACCGGCGGAGGGATGGTAAGTTTCGAACTTCGTGGGGGGGTGGAGGACGGAAAAACTTTTGTCATGGCCACTCGCCTTTTCGCTCTGGCGGAGAGCCTGGGTGGGGTGGAGAGCTTGATCGAGCATCCGGCGACAATGACTCACGCGGCGGTTCCGAGAGAGGAAAGGGTTCGTGCCGGGTTGACAGATGGTCTGATTCGACTGTCGGTGGGGATTGAGAATGTCGAGGATCTGATCAATGATCTGCGAGGAGCCTTTCGTGAGGTGTTCGGAAAGGCCTGATCTCGGTCCGAGAAGAGGGCCGAAATGAGCCTGCTACGGGTTCAGGATGTCAGCAAGCGCCTAGGGGGACGAACCGTTCTTCGAAAAGTTCGTTTCGAGGTGAATCAAGGGGAACGACTCGGGCTGATCGGTTCTAACGGGTCGGGAAAAACAACCTTGCTCGAGGTGATTGCGAATGAGTCTTCTCCGGATGAGGGAGAGATCTTCCGTTCGAAAAATCTGAACGTACGTCTCCATAAGCAATTGATCGAATTGGACGATAATGCGTCGGTCGAAGAGTTCGCCGGGATGGCTTTTGTCGGTTTGCGTCAAGTCGGGGAGGAATTGGCTGCGGTTGAAGAGGCGATGGAAAAGGAGCCTCATCGTGCGGACCTTGAAAAGAGACATGGACGTCTGCAGTTACGCTTCGAGCATGGCGGGGGATATACCTATCAGGCGGAAACGGAACGAGTTCTTGATCGCCTCGGCTTTTCTCGTGAAATGAGGGGGCGATCAGTAAAATCTCTTTCTGGAGGAGAAAAAGTTCGATTGGCTCTGGCGCGAACATTGTTGACTCCCGCCGACCTCTGGTTGCTGGATGAGCCGACCAATCACCTGGATCTGGAAAGGATCGATTGGCTGGAAAAAGTTCTGAAACAGAGGGGAGGAGCGTTGATCGTTGTGAGCCACGATCGCACTTTCCTGGATCGGGTTGTCGATCGGATTGTTCATCTGGAACGGGGAGGAAGCGCATTCTCGTATCGTGGCGGGTATCAAGAATTTTTGAGACAACGAGCGGAACGTATCGAGAATGCAAAACGCCAAAAGGAACGCCTCGAGGAAGAACGCGCTCGGCAGGTAGATTTTGTTCGCAAAAATATTGCCGGTCAGAACGTTTCCCAGGCGAGGAGTCGGCAGAAAAAACTTCAGCGTCTCGACTCGGAGGCTGAAGAATTGCCGATCTATACCCAGGATGAACGTTCACTGGTCATGGACTTTACCAATGTGCCACGTCTGGGGAATCGGGTGATCGATGCCCGGGGAATCTGCAAGCAATTTGGAGAAAAACCTCTATTGCGTGGGGTTCATCTGACTGTCAGGGCCGGAGATGTCGTCGGTTTGATCGGTCCTAACGGTTCGGGTAAGAGCACTTTGTTGCGGATTCTTGCCAAGGAACTGGAACCCGATGAGGGTGAGGTGCATCTGGGCGGGACAGTTCGGTTGGCGGTGTATCACCAGGAATCGGGGAATCTCGCGGGTCACAGCGAAGTGATTGAAGAGATTCTCTCTGCTCGGTCAGAGTGGACTCCCGGAACGGCTCGGAGCTATCTGGCTCGGTTCGGATTTCGGGGAGAAGAGGTTTTTGCGTCGGTAGACAACCTTTCTGGTGGAGAGCGTAGTCGGCTCGCATTGGCTCGCCTTCTCCTGTCGAGCGCCAATTTGCTCTTCTTCGATGAGCCGACCAACCACCTGGATATTCCTGGGCGGGAAGCGCTCGAAACTCATCTGTCCGATTATCCTGGGGCAGCCATTCTCGTAACGCACGATCGATGGCTTCTGAGTCGAGTCGTCGATCGGGTCGTAGAGATTTTGCCGGATGGGACGGTTCGAGAGATCGAGGGGAAATGGGGGGGAACTCGGAGGGAGAATGGGCAAGGGCTTCCCGAGGCAAGAAACCTGGCGAAGGGTTCCGGCACTTTCGACTCGGAATCGCCACAGAATAGAGTGGCCAGAAAGCCTTCAGAGCCGGTTCGGAAACGGCGTTATAACTACGAAACGCTTGAACGGTTGATCATCGAGCACGAAGAAGAAATGGCAGAGATCCAGGCTCAGATGGAAGAGGAGGATGTCTATTCCGATCATGAACAGTTGATGGAATTGACTACTCGACTATCTGAACTGGAAACAGACCTTGCTGAACTGTATCAGGAGTGGGAAACCTGGACTTGACCGTCAGTTGTTCGGTTGTCGAGGTCGGTATAGCCTTGTGATGTTTTCGAAAATTTCGTCAAAGAGGTGTGGGCCAGGTGCTGGGCGAAGACTTTGGGAACGCTTTCCGATCTGTAGGGTCTGAAGGTCATCGATTGTTTCCAGAACCTGGAGGCGCCCTGATTCAACGAGGTATTTATCGACAGCTCCCAGAGTTCCTGGAAAAGCGGTAATGGCAGGAATTCCCAGAGTCGCGGCTTCTCGTGTCATGGTTCCTCCGGCTCCAACAACGAGATCGGCGGTGGTCAACAGTTCTCTGCAGTCGTACACTTTTTCGGGGATATGAATCCGAGAGGCTTTGTCGGCGGGAAGTCGTGAACGCCAGGTTTGAGCGTCGCCGTAGCGGCTGAGGAGAAGCACATGGGCGGAGTGATGATCGAGGAGTTGGTGAAGTACGCGTTCGAATAACGAACCCACCCCCTCCTGAGAATCGGCGACATAGTGAGATCGAGTTGCAGGAGGTCGCGCGAGTATTCGGATCGATGAGTGGGGAACCTGTGCGTCATCGAATGCATCCGCGCCGACCGATCCTGGAGCGGGAGCTCCGAGATATATCTCTTCTTTGATCCCCGGGTAGGTCTGATAGCGGGAGTGGCTGGGCGATGGATTCGATACCTCGGTGTCGATCACCTCAGGGACGAGGATTTGACGACAACAGTGCCGGAAGAGTCCCTGCTCAACGAATTCATAATCGAGGAAGGTAATACAAGGAATGCCCAGGATTCGAGCGGCTAGACATTGGGCTCGAGAACCGTGGGAAATGGCCAGGTCAGGACGTTGCGATCGAAATCGGAAAATGAGGGAAAATGTGCGGTTGAGAATCGCGAGCGCTTTGCCTATTCGCGTGGTTGGAATCGGATCTGGGTCGGCTTCATGGTCGAATCCGTACAGTTGGAGGAGGGGAAGAGTTTGAGCTCGATCGCGCGCGGTGCAGAGGACATCCCAACCTTGTGAAAGAAAACGCTCGCGGAACGGGGCCAGGAACGGAACGTGAGGGGAGTTCTCGAAGTCTAACCATACCTTGGGCTTGCGGCGAATTGCGTTGCGTGGAGGCGACGAGGGTACGTGGGGGTGGGGTCCGGGGGGGCGAGAGTCGGAAAGGGCGGGGGTTTTGGGTTGTGTGGCAATCTGTTTCCTGCGTTGTTGCTGGACATAGCGGGAAAGTCCTAAAAGCATCCAGCATTGAGTCCAGCGCATGTACCGGGCGGACCGAGGAAAGCCAGGAGCATCATAGAACCAACCTCGGGGAGAACGCAGATGCTGAAGAGAAAGGGCTGTCAGAGAATGGGCCAGATCCTCGCCATCTTCCAGGAAAGGAGAAAAGGACGGTAGGAAAGCGAGAGCGACTCCTATCGCATGGGTTTGGCAGGGACGGGAGGATGCTGTGTTTTCGAGGGGGAACTGTCCAGGTGGGAAGAAATGGCGGCGCCAGTGGGTGGCCATTCTGGCGATCTGATTTTCCCAGCGATTTTCCCCTATACGGTTTTGGATTCGGCAGAGAGAGGCGAGGTTGAACGCGGTGTGAAAATTGTCTATCCACTGATGATGGGTAGCTCGACCATAGCGAAGAGAACCGTTCTGAAGTTGCTCTGCCAGCGAACTTTCTACCAGGATGGAAGCGGTATGATGATCTCCTGCGCGAGCAAGGATCTCGGCTCCAAGCAGATTGGCGTTGTGAACTTCGACGCGTGGGCTTTTGAAATAGGACAGAAAATCTCCATGGGAGTTGAGTAACTGAGAATGAAGAAAGTGGTGTGCCCCCTCGAGGTGATGCTCGAAGCGATTTTCTCCGGCGGCAAGATCGAAATCGTGAAGAGCGGCGACTGCAAAACAGGTGGCGACCAGATTGGGGGTTCGAGAGGGCAAGAAGTGTGCGCGTCCTTGCCAGGGAAACGGATAGCCGAAAGATCCAGGCTCAACGGATAACGCCGAGAGTTTTTCAGCCCAGTAGCGAGCGCGCGGTAGGTCGCCAAGAGATAGATATGCGTGGACAACGAGTCCGAGGGCTTTTGGGTTGCATTCGGAATGGACTCCCAGGACACGTCGAAGATCGAACGGAAAGCGCTTCCAGAATTGAGTCCAGGCGAGACGGGTCCATTTTCTCGCTGGGAGAGAGCGGAACAGAAAGTCGATCGGTCCAGAAAGAGCGTCGTAGGGATCCGGGCCCCGCCATCTCTTGGATTCACCTAGAAGGATCAAGCGGTCGAGAGAATTTTTGACCACGTTCAGGGGGGGGACCTTCATCAAGAGTGGGAGATTCCTGAAAGGGATCTAAGCGCTTCGAAGAGAGTTTGGTGAGTGGCCAGGGACTCTTCGAAAGGTACGGGCGAGTTTTGACCTTGAGCGGTGGCCTCGATGAGACACTCGATCTGATTGCGGTGTCCCTTATCAGATCGGCTTCGAGTGCGAGTGACAAGGCGTCCTTCTTGCCAGCATTCGAGGACCCGAAAATCGTCCAGGATCGTGCTGCGGTTTCCTCGGTGGTATTCGATCCGCTCTTTGCCTGGACCGGTCGCGCCGGTGGAGAGGTACAAGATGTTGGCCAGGGACCCATCTTCGTATTCCACGGAGATCGCGACGTCCTGGTTCTCGAGGGGTGATTCGGTGTCTATTCTTCGTGCGGATGCCTGGCACCGAATCGGTCGAGATCGGATCAGGAAGTGGGCCAGATCGATAAAGTGGCAACCTTCACCGATCAAACGACCTCCACCGATGTCCGGGTCGAGAAGCCAGTGATCCGCTGGCAGCTGGCCTGCAAGCACTCTTAGGTGGAGAATGCCAGGGCCAGGAACCTCTTCCATGAATTGTGTCATCGGTTGGATCAGAGGAGCAAATCGACGGTTGAATCCGACATGGAGAAACCCACCGGGCCGTTCGGAATAGGCCTGATGAAGCCGCTTTAGCTCCTCTTCTGTGCAAGCCATCGGTTTTTCCAGGTGGATATACAGGCCACGGCCGAGCGCCTTCACGGCCAGATCGGTGTGAGAATCGTGTCGGGTGGCGATCAAGAGAAGGTCGATCGAGGGGTCGGAAAGGACCTCTTCGGCGGTTTGCGCGGATCGAAAGCCGAACTGTCGGGCGACAGATTCCGAGGATCCACCCCGAGATGCTGCGATGCTCTGAAGGCGAATGCGGGAGTCCGATTTGAGGAAGGGGATCAGATATTTGACGGCAAAGTTTCCGGCTCCAATCAGGGCCGTTCGGATCTCTCCGGATATCGGTTGGGCAGGAATGAAAGGTTCGGTAGGAGGAGGGGAGGTCACTCCTGGCGGGTATTCAAGGGCGAGGGCGATGGGGGGGGCGTCACGATTCTTGAGTTGCTGGAAAGCGTTGGGAGATTCTTCGAAGGGGATGGTTTCGGTGATCAGGGGAGCAATGGAAACCTGGTTCTGGGCCAACAGGTCCAGGAAACACTCTAGGTTTCTTTTCTCGGTCCAGGGGACGTAGGCGGGTGGATAGGAGAGGCCTTTTTCTTCGTACGCCTTGTCATAGCGGCCGGGACCGTAGGATCGGGAAAATCGGAAGTCGATCTCTTTGAGGTAGTAGGGTTCACGAGGCAATTGGATCTCGACGTCACCTACGAGGACGACTCGTCCTCGCTCACGAGCCAGATGGCCGGCAAGAACGAGTGGGTCGTTTTGTTTGGTGCTCGCAGTGACGAGAATGCCGTCAGCGCCACGGTTTTGCGTTGCGCCCAGGACGCGGTTTTCGAGATTTTCACTTTGGCGCGACCATCCATCCGAGGCTCCGAGGTCCTTGGCGAGTTCGACTCGTTCATTAGAAATGTCGATGGCAAGTACACGGATACCGGCAGCACGAAGAATCTGGACCGAAAGGAGCCCGATCAACCCTAGTCCGATGACGACGACGGTTTCACCAAGTACCGGCTCCAGGCGCCGGACTCCCTGCATTGCGATTGCGCCTAGGGTGGCGAAAGCGGATTCTTTCAGGTCGACTTCGGGGGGGACGGGAGCAAAAAGATTCTTGGGTACACGAATGATTTCGGCGTGGTACGCATATTCTCCGCCGGCACAAGCTACCCGATCACCAGGAGCGACCCCTCGGACATCAGGACTGATCTGTAGGACGGTGCCTGCTGATGAATAGCCCAAGGGAGTCGGGCGGTCTAGCTTATTTCGAACCGCTCGGGCCGCCGAAGCGATACCTTCACGGCGCACCATGTCCACAACCTTGGAGGCCAGGTCCGGGCGTGCCATGGCCATGCCGATCAGGCTTCGATCTCCCATTTCGACCTTGGCCCGTTCGGTACCGGTGGAGATGATCGAATAGGCATTGGCCACAAGAATCATGCCAGATTCCAGAGTAGGTGCAGGAACCTCGATGATTTCGATTCGACCGCTACGGTACTGTTGAAAGACCTGCTTCATCCGACTCTCCTGTGGTTCCTTAGTCTGGCAGAAAGCTAACTTGAGACTGATGATAGGATCGACGATTCCAGTACCAGATCCAGAAAAGGGACGCGCAGACAGAGTATCGAAGGTCGGGGAGGACAGCAACGATCGGTCTTGTCACCTGAAGGTGCGGGAGGTAGGCTGCAGGCTTCTTTTCCGGGAGGTTGTAAGGTGGTGAAGATTTTAGCGGTTCTCCGGAACCCAGGGCTTGTTTTCCTGGCCAGCGGATTGTTCTTTGGTTGTTCGACCGCTCCCCCCGCAGTTCCCGCTGCGGTGGTTGAGCGAGCAGAACAGGATTTTGAACAGATTCTTCGTTTCAGAAATGGAGGGGAGTCAAACGCTTTGCAAGATAGCTGGCTTCCCACCAATCCGATTGGAACGGGGGCGCAACTTGTTTTCCATTTTCCGATTTCCTACGTCATTTCGGGGGTTGTGAACGGTCCTCTGGTTATCTTGGGCGAGGGGGTTGAGTGCCTGATCCTCCCGATTATGGGTAGTTCTATTCAGGACCAGATTGATGAGTCGATATATCAGATGTATGTAAGAGGGGCCAGCGTTCCCCATCTCTGGGACCTCATGCCTCGAGTGGGTGGGGATGATGAAGCGTGGTTTGGCACCGATCGCCTCCCCGCGGCCTTACCCATTTTAAAACTGGTTACGAGTCAGAAAGAAACCGTTGGCCAAAAGGTGTCGGATCGACCCGTGGACCCTGAAACGCCCTCATCTGACTCTTCCAGTCACTCAAGTGAGGATCGCTGAATTTCCCGGCCCGTGCTATAATGATCTTGACTCGTCGATGCTATAACCTACACTGACATAAGTGTTTCTGGTCTTGTTGGGGGTTCGATAACTTTGGAGAAAGCCTTTTCTTTCTCGATATGCGTGGGGAGGTAATGCCGTGGGGATGAACACTATCACCAAAAAGGAGATTGTGGAGCGAATTGCTGCGAAAACGGGTTTGACCAAGGTGGCAGCAAAGGAAGCCGTTCAACTTTTCCTAGATACAGTCATTGAAGAACTCGAGCGTGGCAATCGGATCGAACTGAGAGATTTCGGGGTCTACGAAATCAAAGAGCGAGCCAAGCGGGTAGGTAGAAATCCTCGCACTGGTGAACCGGTGCCCGTTCCTAATCGGCCGGTGGTCAATTTCAAGGTAGGTCGCCAGATGAAGCAGAGAGTGGCTGAAGCGTGGGCTGCCCGGAAGGCCGCGGCTGAAGCTCCCGCGCAAACTCCTTCGGATTTCCAAGCCGAATCTCCGTCTTCAAACCCAACTGGCGAGGGAAGCGCTTCGAACTGGACGACTGGGGGGTCGCAAGATCGTCCTCCGTTTTCTTGACCCGAAGCGAAAAGTGGTAGATTTATGGTGACTTCTGGCTGGATATTGGGCGAGAAGCGCGTTCGCTGGATTCTCGGCGCGATCTTTCTACTCCTGTTGGTCGGCTGCAATCGTGAGCGTTATGAACTACAGCCGGATGGTTCACTGAAACTTCTTCCAAAAGAAGACTTTGAACCCGAGCACCAAACCGTTGAGGTGCGTTCCGTTGTGTCGGGGGATGTCCTTCGGGTATCGAATGGTGACACGATTCGATTGATCGCGGTGGACGCTCCCGATCCGGGTGAACGTTTTTTTGAAGAGAGTCGTACGGCGCATGAAGAGTTACTTCTTGGGAAGAAGATTAAATTACTTTTTGATCAGAAGAAAAAGGATTCGCGTGGCCGTTCTCTCTGTTATGTCCTGATCCCGACATATCAGGGCAATAATCCACGGCGTGTCGAGGAGTCAACCTGTTCGGTTGCTAATTTCGCAATGATCCGCTCAGGCAGCGCTCGATACCAGGATTCGTCCCCAAACCATCGATATAGAGGGTGGCTTCGGGCTGCTGAAGTCAGAGCGCGAGAGGAACGGTTGGGTATCTGGAGTCCTTGAGACCGTAATGCTTTACCTCTTGGTCTCTAGCCACGTTGTGATGAGATCGCTTTGAAATCCGAATCGAAATCGGGAGAACGCTTCACACTCAAGAAACGGGTCGGGGTGGTATTGCGTTTGACTCGATTTCCGGCTCTGGCAACCGCCATCGCGGATCCATGGGCTGGGTACGCTCTCGGTTCAGGGCGCTGGAGCGGGGATTCTTGGGAAACATGGGCTTTTCTCGCTCTGATTGGAGTTGCATTTTATGCCGCGGGAATGGTGACAAACGACCTGGCGGATCGAAAGCGAGACGGTCTTAGTCGGAAAGATCGCCCACTGCCTTCCGGTGAGATCGGAATCGGTGGCGCCTGGTTTCTTGTCATCCTGTTATTGCTGCTGGGGTTTTTGGGGTGCGCCTTTCTCGGAGATCGAGCGATCGTTTGTGGAGCGGTTCTCGTCGGCACGATTTTTCTTCACAATTTTGTGACCAAGACCCATTTGGTTTTCGGATTGATCACCATGGGAACTTGTCGGATGTTGAATATCGGGCTGGGGATGATTGTCTCGGAAGGGGGGGTACTGCTGGAGCCAATTTTGGCACTGGGAGGATATGTCTTGGCAATTTGCCTCATCGCAGAATTAGAAGATCGACCCTACAATCCACGATGGTTGTACGGCGCAATGGTGCTCAGTGGGGTCTCGGTGGGTTGGATCCTTTGCAGCGCTTCGAATTTTTGGGTCGTTATACCGATCCTCTGTCTGGGTTTATCCCTCCTCCCTTCACTGTTTGGTGCGTTGCGAGTGGAGGCGCGAGGAGAAGGAATCGGGAAGGTCGTTGGCCATGCGATTCGAGGGATTATCCTTGTCGATTCTGCGCTGGTTCTCGGGGGAGGACAGTGGGAGGCAGCTCTTTTGATCGGAGTCCTCTGGCCGGTTGCCTGGGGTCTACGCTGGATAGCGCCGGTTTCATAATCCCCGATGATCTCTTTCTTTTGGTACACTTCGCAGCCCAAAATCAATTTTATTCCCATTTCGAGATGTCATGAACAGCGAAGCCTTGGACGGTTTGCATATTCTGATTGCCGAGGACGATCCCGCTAGTCGATTGGTACTTAAATCCTTCCTCATGCAACGAGGTTGTACGGTATCGGAGGCAGGCAATGGTCAACGTGCTCTGGAAATCTTTATGGATGAGCGACCTGACCTAGTTGTGCTAGATGTCATGATGCCGCAAAGGGATGGGTACGAAACCGCGGCAGAAATAAAGCGACTATCTGGCGAACGATTCGTACCCGTGATCTTCCTGACAGCCCTGAGTGATGGGGACGCGCTGGAAAAGTGCATTCTCAGTGGTGGGGATGACTTTTTTACCAAGCCATTCAATCCAGAGCTTATTGCGGCGAAGATGCATGCGATGCTGAGGATCCGGGATCTTTATGACACACTTCTGGAAACCCGGGACGCTTTGGGGCGTGAAGTGGCTCGGAGGGAAAAGGTCGAAGAGGAAGCTGATCGTTTGTCCAGATATGAATCGCGTACTGGACGTCCGAACCGACGGTTTTTTGGGGATCGCCTTCAGTGGTCATTGAGTCGAACGGAGCGCCTGAACAAGCGGTTGGCGGTTCTTTGCGTCGATCTGGACCACTTTGGTGATATGCAAGACTCACTCGGCTATCGAATCGCGGATGAACTACTCAAGGAAGTTGGCAATCGTCTGGTTTCGTGTGTGCCCGATGAGGAAGATGTGGCTCATGTGGGTGAGGACGTTTTTTTCCTACTTCTGGAAGAGGTAGATTCTCCCGATGTTGTTGCGACTTTCGCGGATCACATTCGAGACGAGATTTCAGCCCCGATGGAACTCAATGGTGAGAGCACGATTGTGAGCGCTAGCGTAGGGATCGCGATGTATCCGGATGATGAGGCAGAGGAGCATGGTCTGATGCGAGCCGCTGATATCGCGATGTGCCGAGCGCGGGAAGAAGGCCGGGACCGATATGCGTTTTTTACGCGCGCGATGCATGCCGCGGTGAAAGAAAAAGTGGCAATGCGTAACGGATTGAGAAATGCGGAACGTCGGTCGGAGTTCCTTTTGCACTACCAGCCTCAGGTTGATGTGCCCACAGGTCGAGTGACTGGAGTCGAGGCTTTGTTGCGTTGGAGCCATCCAGGTGAAGGGATTCTTCCGCCCGCCCGTTTTCTTTCGTACATAGAAGAGAGCGACCAGATTCTCAGTGTAGGGGGGTGGGTGCTCGAGGAGGCCTGCCACACGCATTGTTATTGGAGAGATAACGGATTCCCAGGTGTTCGTGTTTCTGTCAATTTGTCGGGACGTCAACTGAATCACGAGACGATCGTCGAACAGGTGAAAAAAGTGGTCGAGGAGAAGGTTATGGATCCTTCTGACTTGGTCATTGAAATCACAGAAAGGGTGCTCTCGAATGGATCGTCACAGATATTGAAGAACCTTTCAGGATTGCGTTCACTTGGGGTTCGGATGGCGATTGATGATTTTGGTACAGGGTATTCTTCTCTCAGTTCTCTGAAGCGATTTCCCGTGGATGTTCTGAAGCTGGATCGATCGTTCGTGTCCGACCTCCCTTCTAATGGGCGGGGAGAAGCGCTCATCGAGTCGGTGATTGAGATGGCTCATCGACTGGACTTGGAGGTTGTTGCCGAAGGGGTAGAGACCCAAGAGCAGCTGAAGTTATTGAGCGGACTCGGATGCAATCAAATTCAGGGGTTTCTCTTCAGCAAACCGCTTTCTCAGGACAATTTCGAAGATCTTCTGAGAAGGAACCGGGCCTGAAGATCGAGTCGGTTGGTCATCTTTGGAAACGTATGAGTCGGATCCCACGAAATAGGATCGCGAGGGAGAGGACAAGAAGAGCGATCATCAGGAAGTAGATTCCGCTTTCCCGCGTTTGGGTGGTGCCCAATATTTTTCCGTGATCGAGCCACTCTCCGCTCAGAACTTTCTGGGTTGAAATCATGTTGATGCCGCCAATCCCTCCCAGGAGCAAGCAGAGTTCGGAGTTGGACTGAAAAGCTTCGATGGAGAGGACTTCCTGGGCCAGGACAGTCTGTTTGGGCAGGGGGATCTCCACACTAGGTCGGGCCATTGTCTGGCCGTCGAAGGCTGTGACACTCAGGGTGTTTGGTGATTGCGGGGAACTCGGCGAATGCAGAAAAATCCAGCAATTCGAATCGTGAGACCGGTTTGGCGAGGTTGGAGAGAGGACTGTCATGTTCTTGAAAGGGTGGGGAACACGCAACGAAATCGGTGAGCTAAGCGCAAGGAAATGGAAGTTGGGGAACTTCGAGGCCGGCCATCCCACTGAGAATATTGGGTCGAATGGAGTGGTGATTCGTAGAATTTTGGACGCTAATAAGTGGGTGGCAAGTGGTGAAGACGATTTCCGCATACCCCAAAATACCCAGGGAGTTTCGCCGATTGTAGCCAATCTCATGGGGCCTAATGGGTGTTGGGATATCGTCGAAGAAGGGGTGGTGATCGGGTAGGAGTGTCCTTTTTCGAGAATCGCGGCCTTAAGTTTGTTCTCATGGGTACCGATCAGGGTGACGCCGTGATCGAAGGATAGAGAGTCGAGAGGGGTCCAGGGAAGGTGAAGGGCGAGGTTTCCGATCCAGTCTCCATTTTTATATAGACTGGCTCCTTCGCTCTGGAAAATGGTCAGTTGAGAACCCACGAGGACCGACGCGCTGAATTTACCCCGATAGTTTCTTGGCGGTGACCATTGAGTAGGAGACTTTTGGGAGGCCTGCGATATGTGAAACTGGGAATCGTCATCGAACAGGTTCTGTTGCCGAAAGGTCAGCGTCCATCCGTCCTGGTTGGCGCAGATTCGCAGGTTCGTATAGAGGTTAAGTTCTTGAGATACCCCGAATCCGATGGCCAAGAGGAGCAGAGTGGTTACGATCAGGAAGGAAATATTCCGACGTGGGCGCGGTTTCATCTGCTGGTTTTCAGGTCGATGCCTAGCTCTTCAAGGCTCGAAAGGGAAGAACCTTCGGACCGTTTTAGTTGCGCGAGCGCCTTACGATAGTTGATGTAGGAAGAGACTTCACTGGTACGTGCTTGGGTGTACTTCTCCCTGAACTCATCGATGCGGAAAAGGGTGGACTGACCGACTTGAAAACGTTTTTTCTCGGCTTCATAGGTGTCCCGATTGAATCGGGTCACTTTTTTAGCGGCGTTGATTTGGCGAGTGGCGCTGGTCACGTCTCGGATCGCAGTTCGGACTTCATGGATCAGGGTACGCTCTGCGCTATGAACCTGTGACTGAGCTTGCTGACGCTGGTACATCGTACGCTGATATTGATTTCGAGCCACCCGGTTGCCGATGGGAATCTCGAGAGTCAATGAAGCGCTCCAGTCAAAGAATCGCCCTGATTTGTTGTCATCGAAAGCTTCATCACGGTCGCCGGCTTTTCCGTGGACCTTGACACTCCCTTCCAGGTCCAGCTTGGGTAGAAGGAGTCCTCGAGCTTCCTCGGCTGCCAGGGTGCTGATCTCCACTTGTTGACGTAGGCGCAAGATGGAGGGGCGCCAGGCCAGGGCGCGGTTAATGGAGGCCAGTTCGTCTACCGGGTGGTCCGGTACGGTAGGTACTGTAATGGGGATCTCAGCCATGGGAAGGAGAGTGACATTCCAGAGAAATGACATGTCGTGGGGATGGATGAGGCGCTTGAGATCATCCTGTGCCTGGGAAAGGGCTTTCACCGCCAGGATGAGGGTCTGTTCAGCGCTGGCTACTCCTGCCTCCGCTTCTAACTCTTCGATGCGAGTGACTTCACCAACTCGCTTACGAATACGAGTTATGCGTAAAAGATCTTTGGCCAGGGTGACCGAGTCCTTTTTGAACTGGAGGTCCGCGTGGGTGAACACCAGGTCCCAGTATTTATTTTCGACTTCCTGCAGAACATCGAGGGCTGATTTCTGGAAATCAAACAGGGATTGCTGGTGTTGTAAAATGGTCTGCTTCAGCGTGGATCGGTTCTGTTCGAAGCCGAAATTGCGAAGGAGAGGCTGGGAAATCGTAAAGGTCATATCGGAGTTGTAGGCTGGATTGAGTGTGGTGAAGCTGTTGTTGGTATGAGTACGGGAGTAGCCGAAGCTCAATGAGTAACTGGTGCCGAGCCAACTCGTTTTGGAAATACCCAGAGAGCCTGAATTCGTGTCCGATATGAGGAGGCTGGCTCCGGATAGAGAGGATCCGGTCTGTGATTTTGACCGAGTACGTGAAATCGAGAAGTTGAGCAAGGGGTCTCTGGATGCCCGGGATTCACGAACCTGAGTGAGAAGGATGCGGGGGTCGATCCCGGCGATTTCGAGGTCGAGGTTGTTGCTCAAGGCGAGCAGGTAACACTGGCGAAGATCAATATTCTGGGTACGTGTTGGGCCGTGGATATCTTCGTGCCGAATACGACGGATGGGGCGTTTAGTTGTGCTGGATGGTGACGCTTTCTGGGACGTTACCACTTTATCGGTGGAATCGGGTTCCTCAGCGTCACAATTAACGGTCGATACTCCGCTAACGATCAAGACATAAAGCATGAGGGTAGAAGCGGTTTGGTGAGGGAAAATCGGGAGCAGCGTCATCTTGATGTTTTCCACCAGTCTAGTAGTTTGCGGATGAGGGATTGTTTGGTTTCTTGTGGCCACTCAATATCCCATTGGATTGGGCGGTCGATCAGTGTTTCGAGTAAGCGAATGAGGCGAACTTCAGCGGTGGGAAGCAATTGGTCCTTCAAGAGAGTACCGCAGATGGAGGCAATCGTGGAGTCTTTGGGAAGAGAAAGCAGTCCCCAGGTGCAAGTGGGGTGAATCGAGGAGTTCGGTAAACAGAGATGGTGAATGAGGATTTCTCGAACTTCCGGGAGGTCGATTCTTGCAATAGACTCCAGGGCCGCGCGACGAACAATAAATGCCGGGTCTTGGGTCAAGGGGGTCAGGGAGGGCAAGATGGAAGGGGTCGCTAATTGGCCCAGAAGCCTCGCGGATTGCGCGCGTCTTCTAGGGTGAGGATCAGAGAGGGATTTGACCAGGGCTTCGGTAGCTCTTCGGTCGCAATGGAGTTCCAGGGCGATCAGGGTCATATTGCGGACTTCCGGGTCGAAATCGCCCAGAAGATGGGCCAGGGGCGGGATGATGTCGGGGTGATCGTATTGAATGAGGATCCGAATCGCTTCCATGCGGTTGGTCGGATTTTTGCTATGAATCAAGGCCAATAGATTCGGGAGTTTCCGTCGTATCTCGGGAGAGGTTCCCACCAGGATTTGATCCAGTTCCTGGGTCCACTGTTCGATTTCAGAAGATGTGGATTGTCGGGCAAGGGTTCGTATCTGTCGAAGTAAGATGTTGGGTTTCATCCCTTTAAAAATCAGGATCTTAATCGATTCTCGAAGGAGTCGTGGCTGATTGCTTCGTAGCCCCTCAAGGGCCAACTGTTCCGTAGATGGATCGTCTAAGCGGTAGAGAACTTTCAGAATTCGTTGCCGGATTCGATCGGAGTCAAGACGGCGGAACTGTCCTCGAAGAATCGGCGCAATGGGAGGACCAATTCGTAGGAATCGGGCTGAAATTTCAGCGTGATGTTCGGAATCCAGATCTTCTATCCATCGAAGGACTTGTTCCGTTCGGATTCTTGATAGCGGAGATTCTAGTTGGGAGTCGATTTCGCGAGCGCAATTTTTCATCTCGCTCAGAGTGTCGGGTGGAGATTCTTGGGACCAAGAATTCAGAATACGCTTCGATTCCGCAAATTCTCCCAGGTCCATGTGAATCTTGGCCTCCAGGAGATTCGCGCTAGAATCGAACTGTTCTGGATGCTCCTCTCGCATTTGCTGGAGAAGCCGAATCGATTTCTGATGCTGACCGAGTTCACGATAGATTCTGGCCAGAAGAAGAGTCGCTTCGGCGTAGTGGGGGCTCTGAGGATTTTCTTCGAGGAGGAGAAGGCATTGGTGCATTGCTTGAATGGGGTGTTTCTGCGTACGTTCGATTTGGGCCAGGTGCAATCGGATGAGAGCCGAGTAAGGGAAAGTCGGATCGTGATCTTGGAGAAGTTTTTCAAATTGTATTTTAGCCGTTTGCAGGTTCCCTAACTCGAAATGACAAAGGCTGATTTCGAGGCGTAGAAAATTGGAAAATAGAGGAGGATGTACAAAGGTTTCGGTCAGACTACGTAGGCTGAGGCTCAGAGGATTCTCGAGTAGTTGGAGAGCCTTCTCGCTTTGGTTCAGCTTTCGAAGGCACCGAGCCGTTTGCAGTAGATCGATGTGCCCGGCGCCCATCGAATTCAGGTAGGCCCAAACATGTTTTCGATAGCCTGTTTCAAGGGTTTGGAGGTCTTCTCTCAGATAGAGATTGGTTGCACAAGAAAAAGTCATTCCGCCGTCTACAATGCTTGTAAACCATTGTTTGAGTCGGCTCGGTCCGTGAGAAGAGCGAATACGGTCAAACGCCATCGCTCCTGATCGCGAAGCGCTGATGGGGTCCTTCGCGCTCAACGAGGGAGGGGGGCTCCCTTCGAAGACCCGGGCAAATGTTTGAGCAAACACGATGGAGGCTTGGTCGGCAGCATAGAGTGGCGCGCCATGAATAAACCACAGAGGAAGGTCCTGTTTGCGGTTGCCAAGTCGAGTGGCGAGAAGGCCGGTGGTCCAGGCCTTTACGTAGGTGTTTTCTGGTGAAGAACCTGGCGCGAGAAATTCGCTTTTCGGTAGGTTGACAACGTGTATTCGTTGGCCGGTACGTATTTGTTCTTGGACAACATGAGGAGGGTTGTTGCCGGAGTGCTCTGAGGTTTCGAGTAGTAGAATGTCATCAGCATTCGTGGGTGTTAACCCTAGCGTGCGAGCTGTCTCAAATCGAGCATGCTCCAAGAGTTGATTGGGATTTTCCTGGGGAGGGGCTCTGAATTCGAACGAGTCGTTTCGATCTCCTTCGACTGGAATGTTCGTTTGGCTAGAGGCGGGAGAGGGCGGAAGGGGGCGCGGTTCCGAAACTTGCTTACAGGAAACGAGAAATATGATTACCCAAACCCACGGGGTACAAGTTTTTCGGTATCTTTCTGGGCGGAAAGTACTCATAAAGTGGAAGAGCCTATCATGGATAGAAGATGGGCATTGTAGAATCGACTTTTATGCGGGTCAAACAGCTCTTCTCTTCAACCGGCGTTGCCTCCGTTAGTGTGGCGAATGTATACTTTGATTTCACTCTTCTCAGATCGGTATCGGTCTGCATCAACCCATTGAGGGAAAGCACAATGGCTCAGCCTGTTTCACGCCTGTTCTGGTCAGCGATATTTGGCCTTGTGGTTCTGGTTTGGATGCCGGTGCCTGATATTCGGGCGCAGGAGGCGCCGGAGGCTCCGGTAGCGGATCGCTTGGAGCGAAGAGTCGTCCGTTCCTTTAAGCGACTGGCAGGAGACAAGGTCGATCTCTGGAATGAGGTCCTTCGATTGGAGTCTCTTGGTCCCGACGCTGTGCCGTACATACGTCGGGAGATGCGGGGAGCGCGGGAATCTGCTCGACTTGCTGGTGCAAAGGCTTTGTGCCGTCTGGGACAGCCTGAAGAGGGAATTACGATATTTCTGGAGCTGGCAGAAAACGGAAAAGATCTCGAGGTCCGCGGTTATGCTGCAGATTTGTTGGGGATCGAGGGAGATCAGTCGATCGAACAGGACATCCTCAATCTGCTCCGATCGACCTTTGATCCCACGATCAAGATTCGATTGGCAAAAAGTCTCTGGAAAGCGGCCCATAATGTTGAAGGAAGTCGAGTACTCAAGAAGATGTTGGATAGTGAGGACGTACGTCTTCAGCACGAGGCGGCTCTGGCCTTGGCTGAGATAGACAATATCGAGGCGGCTCGTCCCATTCTCGTCCGTTTGCAAAAAGAGCCGACCTCACGTGGACGTCTTGCCGGTAGTTACCTGGCAAGGGAGGCTATGATCAAAAAATATGAGGAAATTCTTTTCTCAGGAGTGGCTCGTCCGAAAAAGGACAAGAAAGGGGATCAGGCGAGTCCAGACGATAAGGAGGCGATACTGGACGAAGTATCGCGCATGATTCGTGAGCACCATGATCTCGGAGATCGAAAATCGGTAGATGATCTCGTGGTTGCTGCGACCAAGGGGATGGCCAGTTCCCTGGATCCTCACAGCTCTTACTGGACCCCCACGGAATGGCGAGAGTTTCTCGAGCGATTGGGGGGGGAATATGCGGGCATAGGGGTCTATGTGGGGATGCGTGGAACTTGGTTTACCGTGATCAGTCCGATCTACTCCGGTCCAGCTTATGAGGCCGGTATTCGGACCGGTGACCGGATTATCAAGGTTGAGGGGTGGTCCACTTTTGGAAAAGGGATGACGGAAATCGTCAAGAGGGTGAAAGGAAAGCCTGGGACGAGTGTTCAGTTAACCGTTGCGCGCGACGGGTGGGTCAAACCGAGAGATATCGAGGTCGTGCGGAGACGCATTCAGGTCCAGAGTGTTCATTCTCGCTTATTGCCAGGTGGGATCGGTTACGTAGAAATGACTCAGTTCGGAGAAAAAGCGAGCGACGAACTGAAGGCGGCTATCCAGGCGTTGGAAAAAGAGGGGATGACCGCTCTGGTCTTTGACCTGCGCGGAAATGGCGGAGGTCTTTTGCGTGAGGCGATCGAAGTTTCAGATCTGTTTCTGCCAGCGGGGAAGCTGGTGGCATATAGCCAGGGAAGATCGAAAACCTACGGTATTCGTGAGGACTACAAGACGAAGACACCAGAAACTCACGGTGAATTTCCGGTTGTGATTTTGCTGGATGAGGGAACCGCAAGCGCTTCTGAAATCGTTGCCGGAGCGTTGCATCATCACGGCCGCGCTTTTCTCGTTGGGCGGCGATCTTTTGGTAAGGGAACTGTACAGCATCTTTTCCCTTTGAAGTCGCGACCCAAAGCCCGTTTGAGGATGACGATCGCGAGATATTTTTTGCCGGACGGTACCTGTGTGAATCGAACGTACGATGATGCGGGTCGGGAGAAGGACCGAGGAGGAGTTCAGCCCGATTTCGAAGTCCAGGAGGAGGAGTCGAGTCCCTGGAATGCTGAATATTTGCAGCGGTTGATCGAGCAGAAGGCATTTCAGAAATACCTCAAATCCAACTATGAAACGCACCAGGATCAGTTCCGCCAACTGGCGGAAAATGATGGGAAAGACCCCGGTCGATATCCGGGATTTGACGAGTGGTACGAATCGGTCCAGACTCACGCCACTCGAAACACAGTTCGGCAATGGCTCAGGAGTCGAGTTCGGCAGCGGGTGGCCGATGAAGTGGGTCAGAAGCCTCTGGCGGACTACCTTGAAGATACCGTGCTGCAGAAAGCAATATCTGAATTACTGAAGCGAAGTCAGGTCGACCCGGAGTCGATTCCCGAATATAAAACTCTCAAAGAGCCCCAGCCTTCGGGGCGTTGAATCTTAGGAGAGAGGTTGGGGTCTACAGGCTTTGCAGGATGGCGGCGAATCGTCCGGTTTGGGGACCGTCCGCGCGATAACTGAAAAACAGGTCATTTCGGCAGGATGTGCAAGGCCCCAGCATTTCGATTTTGTTATCCGGAATTCCAACGAATTGCAATTGATTTCGGATGCAAGCTCGTAGGTCGAGTTTAGGAGGGTCTGAACGAGTCTGGTGTAGGTGATTGGACCATCTCGAATCGATGAATTCCTGGGCGGTATCTTGTCCAAGAGGATAACAATCGCGACAGATTCCGGGCCCAATAATGGCGTGAAAAGACTCTGGATTCCCCAGAGTTATTTTTTGAAGGTGGAGAACAGCCTGGATGGAAATCTCATGAAGAGTTCCAAGGCGACCCGAATGCAGAAGAGCCCGGGAACCGGTTTCTGGGTGGACGATTGCAATCAGTGGACAGTCCGCTGAGAAGGCCATCAGAGTGGGGCCGCCTGAAGACGTGATAAGCCCATCCACATTGGGGATCGCTGAACTTGCCTGCATCCCCCCGGCTCCAGCATGGGAAGGGCCTATGAGTGCGACGCGGGCGCTGTGGACTTGCTGAGCAATGGCGATATTTGCTAGGGAGAGTCCGAGTCGTTCGAGTACTCGTTGTCGAGCTTGGATAACTTGACTCGTATCGCAGGGGATATGCAGGGCCAGGTTGCCTTCATTTCGACCGGTAAGGGTCAGTCGGAATCCGTATTTCTCCAGCGAAGGCGCCTGGAGCCCCGAGAGGTTGGGTCGGGGGTTGATCAATCGTAAAGTGGACCCTGCGGAGATAGGGTCGGCGGTTCCAGGGTCACGGTGGACAAATCGGGTTGGAATTCAGCGTCAAAGGCTTCGAGAAAATCGTACCCATCCCGGAAGTCATCGAGCGAATCTTGATCTGTTTTTCGCATCAAATTGTGGTCGACGAGATTGAAAACGATATGACCGAAATCTTCAGTGCAGTGGATCCCCCACATTTCGAAGACGGCGCGCGAAAGGAATCCGAACTCTTGCAGGGCAAATTCTCGAATACCTTCGAGTAGTTCATGACCAGAAACATGACCACCGGTATCGCGATGTCGGATCGTATATTCCAAAGCTTCGAAAATGAATTCGTAGGACCTGGGGTGAAAGCGTCGATCGGAGCGGGTTATGGCGATCAGTCGTTCGTAGAGTTCGTCACTCATGATGATTTGCGGAGAGGGTTGTTAGAGGAGGATTGAGTGTCGAATTTCGCGGATTCGAACTCAGGAAACAGAGGAGAGGGGGGCGGGAGAGTTTTTCCTACTTCGAGTTGACCCCATTTCTCATCGGATGGCGAGAGTTCACTTTCCGGTGAAATCCCTAACAGAGTAAGCATCCTTGCCGAAGTCGTCGGGAGAAAGGGGCCGATTTGATGGGCGAGAATACGGAGTGACTCGAGAAGAGAATAGAAGAATTTTCGGGCCGGTAGTCCCTCCGGGCCCTTCTGGGGCCAGGTCCAAGGTTTGTTCTCCTCGAGCAGATATCGGAGAGATCGAACGGTATGGCCGAATTCGTCGAGAATGCGACTGAACTGGAGAGTTGCGATATTTTCACGGATATCTTTGCAAAGCTGCTCGCCGAGTGATCTTATTTCTGGATCGCCGTCATACCCTTCCGGGTCAGGAATGGTGCCGTGAAAGACCTTTTGTGTGAGCGAAAGTGTCCGTTGGGTTAGGCCGTCGAGATCATGGATCAGGTTGCGCTGTATGGACTTATGGAACTCGCTCACCTGGAAAACGGCGTTCATGCCAAAGGGAACGTGGGAGAGCAGGAAATAGCGAACGGAATCGGATCCGAAGATTTCTGCTATTTCGCAGGGGGAAGTCGAAGCCGGGAGAGATGGATGGTCGGAGTCGATATCCACGTTCCAGTCACCGGTGACGAAGATCCTTTCAGGAAGGGAAACTTCGCCAGCCAGGAGCATGGCGGGCCAGGCCACCGCATGCATCCAGACCGTTTCACTTTGAACCATCTGGATGTGGGCCGGCCAGTAATCGAGGAAGCGTTGGTTGTTCTCCGAGTCCGCGAGGGCGGAGATATAACCGATCAGCCCTTCAAACCATCCGGCAATGATTTGATCGGTTTCTCCGGGAATGGGGATTCCATATTCAAACGTTGGGCGACTTACAATGACATCTTTAAGGCCGGATTTGATCCGGTTCTCCAGTTCGATTTTCAGGAATTGAGGTTTGATAAAGTCGGAGTGGTTTTGAATGTGGCGGAGGATAAGTTTCTCGAACTTTTTCAGCCGGAAGAAGTAAGGGTCTTCATGAATGGGTTCGAGTTCCCCCTGGCAGTCGGGGCATTGGCTTGGAGGCACGGATGTGGGGTGCGGGTCGTGTGAAATCGCTATGTGGCATCGAGTGCAGTGAAGGCCATCCACACGACATGTATAAATGTCATTGTTGGTGATGAGTTTTCGGAAAAAATCGGTGACCGTTTTTTTGTGAACCTCGGACTTGGTCCGGAATATTTTGTCCGGGTGGATTTGAAGAAGATCCATCTGCTTTTGAAATTGATTTCGATACGCATCTCCGCGGGAGAACATCTCGTCCACATCACTACGGGAAATCTGCTGGGTAGAACGGGAGTGATCTTTGATTCCCGCCAAGTAGTGGGGGGAGTGTCCAAGGCTTTTTTGGTGGCGGTAATAGGAGTCTGCCGCCACTGCCGCGTGGGCTGTTGTGAATGTGATAGGCGAATCAAGATTGGAAAATGGGATCGTGATATATCGCTTTTGATCTTGATCCGAAAGCTGACTGGACCTGGATTTTCCAGCGTTTGATTTTTCCAGAGGGAGCACTTCTGTCGCGGGCAAGAGGCAACGGGGTTGTCCTTGAATTTGAACTCGAACCATTTGAGAAAGAACATCTGTTCCTATCACGACACCCATACCGTGACGGGTTCGGACTTTGCTCCCTTTTTTGGGTAGGCGTTGTTTCAACTCGACATAGGTGTCGTGTTCGTAGCGCAAGCAGCATTTGAGGCGACCGCAGCGACCAGATATTTTTGCCGGGTCCAAGGTGGTTTTCTGGCTCTTCGCCATTTTCATGGGGACATTTGAGAGGTGCTGAAGGTGGTTACGGCAGCAAAGTTCTCGTCCGCAGTCGTTCCAGTCCCCAAGGAGTCGGGCTTCGTCTCGGGCGCCAATCTGTTTGATTACGATTTGAATGTGGATCTTTTCCTTAAGCGCTAATGTCAGTGGACGAAGATCGACTCTTTGTTCTGACTGAATGTAGAACACCACTTTTTGTTGATCGAAAAGATATTCTGTGTAGGAGAGTTTGATCTGCAAATCCAGTTCCTGAATCGCTTCCTCGCAAAGCCGAGCTTCCTTCGACTTGCCCCTCTGGTCGATAAAGTCGATTTTTTGGGTGTCTTGCTGGTTGACTACTCGAAGGATCTTGCCTGCCTGTTGTTTCCGAATACTGGGATCTTTGACGGGGCGAGTGGCTACCAGAACGGTGCCCACTTCAATGCCTCTTTGTGTCTGGATGATGCACTTTTGTCCTCGAAGGACTTCGTTACTTTCGGAATAGAATTCACCGACTTGTCGCATTGCGCCAAATCGGACTGTAGCCATTTTCATGCGGTTCTCCCCATGTTTGCGGGAAGGATATTGTTCAGGTCCAAGATCAGAGATTCAAGAGTAAGCAGAGTCGCAGCGCCTGCGGTGAGAGCGGCGATCGCTTCGCAGACCTTTTCTACTACATGGCAGAGTTGTCTCCAATGAGCGTGGTCGATACGTGATTTTGTTCCTGAGTCGCCGAAGGTTTCGCCCAGAAAGGATGCTCGAATGCCAAGGCGAAGTTTTTCAAGGAGGTGGTTGAGCAGAGCGATGGTTTCGTGGCGTTGCTCTTCGTTGGAACGGCCCCTCATCTCACCTATCAGGGTTTCGGCGAATTCCGGATGCGACTCGAAACGAATCAAGTGTTCGAAAAGCTTTTTTCGATTTTCTCGAAGTTCCTGGTCACAAGATTCCAGGGCTAGTTGAAAAATCCCTTTACTCGATTGGGCGGCTTGGGTCGCTTGGTCCAGGCTAATGTGGTGTCGATTTTGGAGAAAGTGGATCAGTTCATTTTCTGGTATGGGACCGAGTGGGACCTCCGTACATCGAGAGCGGATAGTCGCTAGGGTACGCTGGATGGATTGGGTGATTAGCAAATACATTTGGGAAGTTTGTGGCTCTTCAAGGCTTTTGAGAAGACAGTTGGCGGCGGGGAGCGAGAGGTCTTCAACCCCATCAATGATTGCGATCCGATAGGGAGCCTCCCAGGGACGTTCCTGCATTTGCTGGAGGCAGGAACGTATATCTTTGATCGAGATGTTACGGCGATCAGGAGGACGCTGAATGAGTAGGAGGTCTGGGTGACGTGACGACAGCATACGCTGACATTGGGGACAAGGTTCAGGTTCCTGTTCTGGCGCATTGGGGCAACAAATCGTACTCGCCAGAACTTGGGCAAGATGGCGTTTTCCAACCCCTTTCGGACCCGAAAAGATGATTGCGGGAGGCAGATTCTTTTCAGTAAAAGCGCGGAGGAGGCCATCGATGGCTGTCTGGTGGCCGCATACATGCGGAAGATGGTTCAGGGTGGTTGGGGTCAATATTGAGCCTTTTGTTAGGTAAAAACGAGGGATATTCGGCGCAAGGAATCGTCTAGGGAAAAGTGGACGGATCTGGTCCCCTCGCGCTTCGACACTTCAAGTCTATCTGTGAATCGCAAGGGCTTCAATTCTCTGGATTCAGAGGATCTTTCGAAGGGCGTTACACTGTTCACGAAAGGCAGAATCCTGCTTCAAGTGAGAGCGAACCCATCGACAAGCTCCTTTCACGGTAGCAGGGGATCGATCGCTAAAATATCGTCCGATTTCGCGAGGAGAGGCTTCCGTGAGTTCAGATGCCAGATACATGGCGACTCTTCGGGCAGAGGTGATTGATCGTTCACGAGTTCGACCGCGCAAATATTCTACATCGAAAGAAAAGAATTCAGCCGTAATCCGGCAAATCCCAGCCAGAGTCCGATTCTCGATCCGTTCCATGTACAGTTCGATCGCGCGTTTGACGATACGTTTTCCTGGAGGGCGATTACTTTGTTGACTCAAAGTAGAGAGGTGTTTGACAAGATGGTCGATCTGTGAGAATGGGCCTCTGAATTGTTCCGATAGATAATCCAGGACTTCAGAATCCAAGTGGATGCCGGAGGAACCGCAGCGAATGCTCAAGTAATCCCGAATGGATTGAGGGCATGGGCGTTCGATGGGGAGAGAAAGTCCCCCTCGCAAGCGACACCGTAACGGTTCAGAGAACAGTTCCAGATCTGTGGGCTGATGTCGACTGGTGAAAAGGATAGGGGCTTGACGCCGGATCAGGTGGTCCATTGTGTGGATGAGTTCTTGTTGAGTGCCCATCTTGCCGCATAGTTCGTGGATATCGTCTACAAGAAGCGCGTCCAGTTTCCGGTAGACTTGTCGGAAGGTCCGGATTTGTCCCGCTACGAGGGCTTGCTGGAAGCGACGGGAGTATGTGGAGCCACGAAGGTGTTTGATTCTCCACCCAGGATGGCGAAATTTCAGGGCCCTTGCGTACCAGTCCAGAAGAGTGGTTTTTCCCAACCCGTTTTCCCCGTAGATCAAAATGGGTTGGGTTTCTCCGGGAAATTCCAGAGCGTGACGCAGGGATGAAAGTGCGACCTGGTTGAAGGGGCCAGCAATGGGCTCTACCTGAAGATTCCAGCGTTTTCGGTTCCTTGGAGACCGGTTCCTGGTTTGTGTCGAAGAACGAGATGGGAGTGGGGTTTCGTTCAGGCCAAAGGAGACATGCACTGAATGACCGAGAACCGTTTCCAGAAGTCGCTCGATTCTGTGAAGGTGATTGCGTTGAACCCAGTCACGAGTGAACGCATTCGGAAACAATATCCGAAGTTCATCATTCTCACTCAAGATGAGTTGACTATTCGCGAACCACAGATGGGTGGGGGCCTCGCCGAGTTCGACCTCGATGGCAACAAGCACCGCTTCCCAAGCACGCATGCAATCTACGTGCATATGTCCAATTCTCCCTAATAACTCCCATCCGGAAACAGGACGTTCCGGACAACCCCTGAGGTAAAAAACACCTCTAAATTAACGATGAATTCACTTTAGCCCATTCGGTCCTTGGCGACAAGACCGTGCTTGATTCGATTCGTTTCAAGAACGGATCGAACGAGGGTCGATCGGTCGCCGAATGGAAAGGCTGCGGTCGTTGGAAAGATCGGTGTAGATGGGGTGTTCGAGAAGTTTCCCATCTTCCCCTTCCGTTAAGCGGACGACAGGCCGCTCGGGGTCGTCGGGATGGGCCGTGACAACGATACCGATCTCCCCGGTGGAGAGTTGAACCAAGCTTCCGATGGGAAAAGTGGAAAGGGCTTGTGTAAAAGCTTCGGCGATTTCCGGATCCAATGCCCCGCTTTGGGCTTCTTGCTGAATGGTCCGGAGTGCATCATGAGGAAGCATCGCTTCCCGGTGAGGACGACGAGAAATCATGGCAGTGTAGGCATCTGCAATGCTGATGATGCGGCTGAATGGGTGGATTTCATCGCCTTTTTTCTGGTTGGGATAACCGCTGCCATCCATCCTCTCGTGGTGTTCTTCGATCACTCGGGCTACGATCTGCGAGGGAAGATTGGCTTCGACTTCGAGTTCCCGAAAAATCGAGGCGCTGGCCGCACAATGCTTGTGGATGACTTCCCGGTCGGAGTCGTCCAGCGAGGTGGATTTGTCGAGAATAGACCTGGGAACCTGAATCATGCCAAGGTCGTGCAACAAAGCCGCGATTCCTATGACTTCAAGGTTGGACGCTTGATAACCCAGATGCATACCGATATAGACGGAAAGCTTGGCAACCTCGAGGCTGTGTCCCTTCAGGTACCCTCGTCCGGTGTAGTTGGTTCTTTCGAGAACACCGGCTGGGTCTCGCCTCAAGCCTTCGCTGATTCTGCGAATGATGGCGCCAAGGCCCTGAACATCCAGTAGTGGATATCCTTGCTGAGAGTCCCAGAGAAAGTCGAAAGTGAAAACAAGCTTTTTGAAAGTGTCGCCCTCGATGAGTTCTTGCCCAATCTTGGCGGCTTCTGCCATGGCGGGAAATTTCTTGCCGAGTTGCTTTTCGAGGACGTTGGCTCGCTTCGACGCTTCACGGCGATCTTTCTGGAGAGATGAAACTCGGTTTCGGAGAAGATCGATGCCGCTGGCATTCTGCTCCAGATCTTCGGTTTTGGTTTCAAGTTCGGAACGCAAACGGTGTAGCTCTTGTTCGAGTTCTTTCTTCTTCTGTAAAGTCTTGGCGAGAAGGGCGTTGAGGGTATTCGCGCGTGTGGTTGCCAGGCCGCGTTCATGCCGACTCGTGTTGAACTGTTGCTTTAATTCCTGAAACTGATCGGATTGATTCCGCATCTTTCGGACCTGGACTTCAAGGTCCACTTTTTTGCGCAAAACATTGAGCAATGTTTCTTTGGTCGCATTCAGGTCGCGAGAGGATTCTTCGCGCTCTTGGTCGGTATTTTGGAGGCGACTTTCGAGGTCCTGAATTTTTTGAGTGTCCGAATTTCTCTCTTGCTCAAGCTTGGCGATCTGGTCTTGGTAATGGGAGAGCGCTTCTCGCCGGTTTGACTGGTTCAGCATGTCGGCGCTTGTCTTCTGAAGTTCATCCAGTTCGTCGGTTCTTTGCTCGAGGCGTTCGCGTAGTCGTTGGTTCTCTTCGCTGACCTCCCTGAGGGAGTGATCCATTTTGGATATTTGTCCGGTCAGATGGGAGCGTTCCGATTCAGTACGAGTGAGTTGCTCGTTCAGGTGATGAATCTGTTCGCGGGTGAAGTCTCGCTCCTCTACCGGGTCTTCTGTTTCACCTTCTGAGGGGGCGTAGGGGGCGACTTGGGCTTCGGGAGTGCTTGAAGGAGGCAGGGCTTTGTCGGCGGAGGTCGGCGGAGGGGAGAGAGCCTCCTGTGCTTGCAAAAGCGAAAGATCATTTTCGAGTTTGGCTTTTTCCGTCAGGAGTCGGTTGCGCTCTTCGGTGAGGGTGAGAATCTTTTCCTCACTGTTTTTGTACTTCTCCTCGAGGGCAAAAATTTCGGAGCGTGTTTCTGTGGGCTCTATTTGGATCTCGGTTGGGGGGCGTCCGGAGGCCTCGGTTTCGGCCA
Organism: Planctomycetota bacterium; assembly: GCA_030748635.1. GTDB lineage: Bacteria > Planctomycetota > JACQVV01 > JACQVV01 > JASMLP01 > JASMLP01. The sequence goes on along the minus strand of JASMLP010000135.1, from coordinate 39,527 downwards.
GAAATTGAGCGAGGCGCTTCCTCGATTCATCCAGTTCGCTCTCTTTTTCAGAAAGTCGATTTTCAAGTTGGGATCGAGATCGATTGGATTCCTCGAGTTGGATCTGAGAACGCTGCAAATCCTGGGTCAAATCGTTCTGTTCGGATTTAAGCTTCTCGATTTCTGCCTGAAGATGGGTGATCCGTTCGACGAGCTTGCGCTCTTCGAGTTCTCGATGCGTCAGAATCTCTTGAAGTCGGGTCAGCTTTTCGAATTGTTCGTTTTTCTGTTCGAGCGCTTCATGGAGTGAGGTGTCCAGGGCTCGAACACGTTCTTCGAGTTCTAATCGGATACGTTTTTCATCCTGAACTTTGATGTTCCAGGACTTTTGTTCTTCGCGTGAATGCTGTTCAAAAGTTCGTAACGCCTCCTCGGTGCGAAGGCTGATCGAATCGATTGTGCCTGCGATGGAGTCGATCGATGAAGTGCTGGAGTGCAATATCTCCTGGGATTGTTCAGGGATGGACTCGAGCGCGTCGATTGCCGCTTCGTGACCGGTTTCTGAGGCACGTATTCGTTCGTCCAGTTCCTCTTCACATCGGTGAATCGTGCTGCGCATTTGCTGAAGGCCCGCAATGGCGTCATCGAGGTTCTGGCTGATTTCTCCGGTGTCGATTTGAGCTTTGGGCTCTTCTGGCGACGTTTTCCGCTGATAAGAGTGTTGTGCCATTACGCCGTTCCCGTCTTTTCTTTCCCTTCACGGGATTTTTCGTACAGAATGCGCAGATGGGCTTTGGCTTTGGCTCCGGTTTTGAGAGATTCTTCCAGGTTCATGAAAGATTCGATGGCTTGTGCCGTTTCGCGCCGGGTCTGAACGATCTCTTCTTCCAGATCGGAAATGGATTGGCTCTGAGTCGCAATCTCCTGCTGAAGAGATTCGATGTGGGAGTCGCGATCGGAAAGTTGATTCCGAAATTCGATCTCCACGTTTTTGGAATTTTCGAGTGCCTCGGCGGTGAGTTGAAATTTTTCGACCTGCTCTTCGAGAGCCGTTTCTTGTTGATCGATACATTCCTGGAGACGGATAATTTTTTCCTGATGTTGCCTGCGTAACTGCTCTTGCCGTAGCTCGAGGCTCTGGTTGTTTTCTCTTTCCTGGGAGAGGTTTTGTTCGAGCTCTCGGTTGGATTGCTGGAGATCGCTGTTTTGGTCGCAGAGTTCGTTGATCTGGTGCTCCAGAGCATCGATTTTGATTCGGGCATCGAACAGGGTTCGGAGGGCCTCCTCGGTTCCTGTGGCTGCCAGTTCGAGTACATCACGGGATGACCCTTCGATTTGGCACGAGAGATCTCGTTCTTTGCCGATACGACTGCGTAGATCGTGGAGTGTGTCTTGAATACCTTCGCCCACTCGTTCGAGATCACTAACGACTTCGCCGGTGGCGTCGAGGGCTTGGGAAAGCTGGCTTCGGGTGAGAACACGAAGATCTTCCAGCAACGCGTAACGTTGCGTGGCTTGATCTTCAGCGACGCGATCAGTCGTTCCATCAGGAACGGTCTGATTCGCTGAAGCGATGGATCCTACATCAGGACTCATCGTGTCTCCCTCTTCCCCCTGCTAATGCTGGTATCAAATGTAGAACCATACGAACGCCAGTTTGGCGGTCCCCTCGAATGGAACGACGATTATTCTTAGTTTAAACCCTTGCTGTCGAAGCGCTTACGAATGCTCAGGTGTGAACTCCACAGTGTTGAAAAGAATGGTACGTTTCTGGCGGTTCTCTGTCAAGAGACAGTACGTTTCAGAAGTGAAATTTTAAGGGAATTTCCCCTATTTATCTTTCTCACGATCCTTGGGCTCAGCCGAACTGTTTTCTTGGATATTCTTGAACAGGGCTTGTGCCGGATCGTAATCGGGGTGAGATTCAAGGATGTCTTCGAGGATGAATCGGGCAGCTTTCCACTCCTTTCGGTCGATGTGAATGGCTGCCAATCGTGTTTGATCTAGATGCCGATCTTTATCGGTAGAGAGTTCGACACAGGTGCGAGCTTCCCGCAACGCGAGATCCAGATCGTGGGTTGATCGTAGGGTGTCGGCAAGGAGTCGGTGCACTTCAAGGTTGTAGAAATTGGTTTCGATCGATTCCTGCAAATACCGAAGAGCTTGGCGAGTCTGGCCCTGCTCGAGGAGACCTTTGGCAAGTATTACTCGATGCTTGAAGTCTTCCCCTGTGATCTCGACGTATTCCACGAGTTCCTGCAAGGCCGCCGGAATGTTTCCTGTCTTTTGGTACATCATCCATAGTCGTAGATGGGGGCTCTGAGGCCCGACAGCCCAGGGAAAGGCCTTTTTGGCCTCGCGAAAATGGTGGATGGCCCGTTTGGGGTCTGGAGAAGTGTTGCTGTACATCGAACCCATCATGAGGTGGGCTTGATAGGTGTGGAATCCCATGTCGAACGCTTTTTGGAGGAGTTCTCGAGATCGTCCGTAGGCTTTTTGGCGATAAGCGATTTGACCTAGTAAGAGATGGGTTTTCGCGTCACGTTTTCGGATTCTTCCGGCTTGCGCGCTGGCATCGATGAGGTTGCCGCGTTCGTAATAGGCGATGGCCAGTCGTAGGCGGTTCGTGTCATCTTCTGGCGAATCTTCGAGTAGATCCTTGAGGTCTTCCTTGGTCTCCTCGGAGAATGAGGGAAGGATTCGGATTCGATCAAAGTAGTTCTGTTTCAGGTAAGCGATGAATCTCGAGTCGAACTCCTTGGGGTTTACCTTGAGGACTTCTCGTAAAATTTCGGTGGTATTCTTCCGGTCGGCGTAGCCACGGAGCATGTCGAGAATCTTGTCCCAGCCAAAGGTGTTTTCGATGAATTCACACACCAGCGCTGCCTGAAAATAGCAGAGGATGACCTCTCCTCCGAATCGGGGGCGAGTGAAGCCGGCATTCAGGGTTTCGATGCCACGCAGGCGACCGCTGCTCCAGGCCCGATGTAGAGGGATATATTTTTCTCGGAGCCACGATGGGTGGGTGTGTTTCTCTTCGAGTCCTGAGAGTCCTTCAGTGAACCATCTTGGAACACGATAATCAGACATTTGAAGTGTAAATACATGGGCTAATTCGTGCCATGTCGTGGAGGCCCAGTTGAATTTCCCGTTGCGGGCCTTGGGGCTGTCGAGAGTGACGACTTTGCCGAAACAAACTCCCAGTGCGCCAAGACCCATGATGCCCACGCTTCGGACCGCAAAATCTTGGTGATCATGAAACATTTCGATCAGCAAAGGGCCTTCGGGCGTGAATTGGTAGCGCTTCTGAAGGTCACGGTAGCTTCGGTCGAGCAGGTCGTTCAGATAGGGCCGGATGACCTTGTCTTCGGAATTGTGTAGGCGGACGCGAAAGGGGCCATGACGCTCTACAACGTAATCGTCGTAAGTTTCGAGGAGGCGAAGGACGTTTTTGGTTTGGGTGTGATAAGGGAATTCTCGAAATACCTCTTCGAGGACCTTTCGGGCTTTTTCCTCGTCACCTGTTCGCAGATAGTTTTGCCCTAATTCGATCTGAGCGTGCCAGAGTTTCGGGTCTAACTCGATGGAGCGATGCAGCAGAGATACCGCCTGTTGAAACTGGCGTTTTGAGAGAACGAGTTCAGCGACCGTGAAATAGAACTGACCGTATTTCGGGTTGAGACCTAAGACTTTCCTTTCGATCTCCGCGTAGGGTTTGTCTTCTCCACGTAGAAGATGGAATCCTGCTAGCAAGGATAATCCTTCGAGGTGGTCCGGATTGATGCGCAGGATGTGGTCGATATGTTTGCGGGCTTTGGCGTACTCTTCATCACCGGCATGAATGGCGGCGAGGGTGGCGTGTGCCGGCAAGAAGTTCGGATTGATGGCCAGGGCGCGGTTCAAGATGGGAACGGCTCGTGGTCGCATGGAGAAACGCTGGAGGTAGGCGTGAGCCAGACCGGTCAGGAGAAGAGGGTTATCTACGATGGCTTTGCTCGCATCCTGGTAATTTTCTTTGGCGGCCGGGGTGTCGTATGCATCTAACCAAACACGCCCCATCTCTTCGTAGGCTTCCGCATAGGTCGAGTCTCGATCGATAATCTCGGGCATGATCTCGATGGTTACGAATTCCAGGGCGCTGGTGCGAGGTTCGGTCTCGGTCCGCATGCCCAGGATACGGGCCCCTTTCCCTATGAAAAGGAGGTCCCTGGGATTCTGGATCGACTCTCTGAAATAGCGTTTTTTTAGTTCAAGGAATGTGGATAGGGCTTGAGTCCGTTTTCCAGACTGGAAATCGAGGTGGGCGCGTCCAAAGAGGGCTGGGATGTTTTTGGGGTCGTTCGTGAGGGCTTTTTCGAAGGCTTGTCGCGCGGGGCCTCGTCGGCCACGATGAGCAAGAACTTCGCCCAGAAGCGCCCAGGAGAGTGGTTCTTTTGGGTGTTTTGTCAGCCTCTTTCGGAGCATCGACTCGAGGTCATCGATTCGGCCTAGGGTTCTGAGAATCCGGAACTGAAGAAGCGTTTTCGGACGGGAAAGTTCGGACTCGTCGGGAATTTTCCGGAGAGTTCTTAACGCGGTTTCATGACTTCCACGCCGAAGCAGGTCTTTTGCTCGCGTCAGTATGTTTTGGAAATCGGTGGAGTCTTCCTGTCCGGTGCCTACAGATGACGGCAACAGGATGCAGAGAAAGAGTAGAGCGGACACCATCGATTTCGAGCGGGGCATCACCTATCCAAAACCCAGTCGGAAGGTAGGGATCAAAGTCTTAATTAATAGAAATGTACGATTGATGAAACCGTGATGTCAAGCCGATGGAAGAAGAACCGAGGGGTGAATTCTCCGAAGGAAAACTTTTTCCGCTTGGGGAGTTTGTCTGAGATACCTAAAATAAGCGTCCTTGGAAGTCCTCGAAATCGAGGACATGCGTTTTAGATAGTCGTCACGACCCTCTGGGGAACACGGATTGTTCGAGGAGAGACAGGGAGATGGATTCGAGGAGATGAAAATCTCCAGGTGCCTGCTCAGGCTGGTCATGGCAATCTCTGTCATGCTCTCAGGGTGTACCTCTGCTCCCATGGAAGGTCGGGGGCCGACTGGAGGAGTGACTCGTGGGCTTTCGTTTGGCCCTTTTTTCCGGACAGAGATTCAAACTCAAGATGGCCGAGAGATTCGAAACACGGAGGCTTTCTGGCCACTAGGGATGTCCTGGTCAGATGAAGACAAGACGGTTTTCGGTGTCCGACCTCTGTTTCGGTATACCCGTGGAGGGGAAGAGGAAGATTCTGACGAACTGCTGATCCTGTGGCCATTTGGCCGCTCTAACCGCCGATCGGACGATGTGGTTCATCAATACCTCCCTTTTTACTACTCCCGAGATTTTCGGGGAATCGACGGCACCTGGGATCGAGATCGTTTTATCTTCCCTTTTTTGTTCTGGGGAGACGATCCGAGGCAGGGTTCGTATACCGCTTTTTTCCCGTTTTTTGGCACGTTGAAGGGGCTTTTTGCCAAGGATCGGATGCGTTTTGGTCTGTTTCCCTTTTACTTCGATACCCGGGTGGGAAAGTACGAGACAAAGAATATTTTTTGGCCGTTTTATTCCGTTGGCGATGGGCCGACCCGGAAGGTCCGGACCTATTGGCCATTTTATGGAATGAGCCAACGAGAAGGTCTTTACGATCGTCGATGGTACCTGTGGCCTTTCATACACACGCAAACCAACGCGATTCAGAGCGAGACTCCCGAGAAGGTGTTTTTCCTCTTCCCCTTTTATGGGAGGCGGGTTTCAACCGGCGCCAGTACTCATAGCGTTCTCTATCCTCTGGTCAACGTGACGGTGGATCATCGGCGAGGTTATCGGCATGTGGATGCCCCTTATCCGTTTTTCCGTTACGTCAAAGGCCCGGATGTTCAGGAAACTCGCATCTGGCCCTTCTGGGGGCGGAGAGTCGAGGAAGGATTCAGGAGGGATCAACTGCTTTTTCCGTTTTTATGGCGGTGGCGTTATGAGACCGGGCGATATCATCGGCAAAAGCATTTATTCGTTCCGTTTGTGGCGCTGGAAAAAAGTCAATATCTGGATAACGGAGAGACCGACGCTACGACGAGGATCTGGCCACTGTTCCACCGGAAGCGGGAGCGGGACGGTAGCGTTCGCATTCGGGCGATCGAGCCGCTATTCTTCGAGGACTATCGTCCGGAGGGGCTGGACTGGTCGTACGGAGATCTGGTCCGGATTTTTCAATACGAGTCTCGTCCGACCGGAGAGGTGCGCTGGAATGTCCTCGGACCGACGATTGAACACCGGCGAGAAGCCGATTCGGCTAGCGACCGAATTCTTGGGTTTCGCTACGATAGAAGCCGAACTCCGGGCGAAGAGTCCTGGAACGCTCGACGTTTTTCCTTTTTGGAGGGGCTGTTCGAGTTTTCACACGGTCCCAAGGGGAAGGCTGTCCGGTTGTTCTACTTGCCATCGATCCCTCTGGGAGGGGAAAAATGATTCTCCTGCGCCCTTTTGAAGCCATCGGCAGTCAGATCCTCGATACGGCGTTCAAGGCCGGGTATTCACTCACCCTCTTTTTGCGATCGGTCGCTTGTCTGGGAGGGATCTTCGAGAAGCGAAAGTCGATTGCATCGCAACTGTACATTTGCGGAGTTCAGAGTGTGGGAATCACTCTGGTGGTGGCTCTTTTCACCGGAATGATCTTGGCGCTCCAGACCGGACTCGTGTTGCAGCGCTATAACATCGAGGGATTTCTCGGGACCGTGATTCTGGTGACCCTGTGTCGGGAGATGGGGCCGTTTATGTGCGCTTTCATCTTGGCGGGTCGAGTGGGGAGTGCGATGGCCGCGGAGATCGGCACCATGAATGTGAGCGAAGAGGTGGACGCTCTTCGGGTCATGTCGATCGATCCGGTTCGGTTTCTGGTGATGCCTCGAATCATTTCGTTGGTGATCTTTGCGCCCGTGTTGACCGTGTTCACGAATTTCGTGGGGGTCCTGGGCGGTTCGATCGTGGCCAACCTTCAGATCGGGGTGGAATATTCGGTCTATTTCGGCAAAATTTTTGAATATCTCGAAGACCCCAAGACTACGCTGGAGATCTTCTATGGAGGTCTTTTCAAGAGCGCCGTTTTTGGTTGCACGATTGCGGTGATCGGATGTTCAAACGGATTGCGTACGAGTCAGGGAGCTGTTGGAGTCGGAAAAGCCTCCCGGAAAGCGGTGGTCGATAGTTTTCTGTTCATTCTTATGCTCAACTACTTCATGTCGAGCGTGATCAACCGGTTCTTTTACTGAGCCGGATCGAGTAGGGGACAAAGGCGAATCGCAAATGCATATTCTTCTCGAAAACGTTTTCAAAGAACTGGGTGGTCGCCAGATTCTGAACTCCTTGAGTCTAGAGATTCCGCAGGGTCAGACCTACTGCATCATCGGGCGGAGTGGTACCGGAAAAAGCGTGACTCTCAAGCATCTGGTCGGCCTGTTGAAAGCCGATAGGGGAAAGATCCTTATCGATGGGATCAATATGGTCGGGTTTCAGGACCGACAGTTGAGAGGTTTACGCAAACGGATGGGGTATCTATTCCAATCCGGTGCACTGCTCAACTGGATGACTGTGGGCGAGAACGTGGCTCTTCCCCTCATCGAACACGAACGACAACTCTCGCGGTCGGAGGTCTTGCGTCGGGTTCGGGAAAAATTGGCTCTCGTTGGGTTGCAAGACGCGGAAGACAAGTTGCCGGAAAATTTATCTGGCGGTATGAAAAAACGGGCGGGGCTTGCTCGTGCCATCATCCGGGACCCTGAACTGGTCCTTTATGACGAACCGACTTCGGGGTTGGATCCGGTGATGTCCAGTCAGATCGACGAGGTGATTCGGGATTTGCAAACGGAATTGGGGGTGACTTCGATTGTCGTGACCCACGATATGGCCAGTGCCTACCGGGTTGCCGATCGGATCGGTATGCTTTACGAAGGACAGATCATCGAGGAGGGAACTCCCGATGAGATCCGTTCCACTACCAATCCCTTCGTTCGCCAATTCATTCAGGGCGATACCAAGGGGCCCCTGACAGCGGAAAGTTCGACCGATCCGTTTACGGGATCGAAAAAAACGGCGCGAGTCAAAGACTCGTAACAAGGAGCATCGGGTGAAGCAGGAAATTATTGTTGGATTTATCTTTTTTGCCGCTCTGGGCGTCCTCTTTTACTTCACCGTCATTGTGGACGATTTTGGGATCGATGTTTTTTCCGATTCGAAAGTCGTGTATTCCAAATACACCGTCCGATTTCAGGATGCGGGTGGCATTGATAGCGGTGCGAAAGTTTTCGTAAGTGGTCTCGATGTCGGGAGGGTCGCCTCCCTGGCGCTTCTGGATACGGGCGAAGTGGAGGCGGCGATCAAGGTGAAGAAGAAGCTCACCTTCCATGAGGATTACTCCGTGGTGGTAAGGACCACCGAGATCATGGGGGGGCGTCATGTCGAAATCGATGTGGGAGATTCCAAACTTCCGGTCGTAGAACCGGACTTTCTCGTAGGAAGATCTGAACCCAACATGTCCACATCGGTGAGCACCCTGATTGCCGAAAACCGTCTCAACGTACGGGAGGCGATCGACCAACTTCGGCAAGTGATCGAGCGACTCAACACCGGGGAGGGTACGATCGGGAAGTTGATGAAAGATCAAGCTCTCTACGACTCCTTGCACGGCACGATTGACGATTTGCGGCAGATGGTTTCCGAGATGCGTTCCGGGAAGGGGACTCTGGGCAAGATCATGACCGAGGATCAACTTCATGAGGACCTCGAAACGGTGGTCGCCGATCTGAAGGAGATCACCTCCGACTTACGCGAAGGCAAGGGAACGCTAGGGAAACTGTTGAAAGACCCTTCTCTGTACGAAGACTTGAGCGAGTCGCTTGCCAAGGGGTCGAAGGCTCTCGAACGCGTCGACTCTCTGGTTGCGGGAGTGCAGGCGGGAGAGGGGACGATCGGGATGTTGTTCAAGGATGATGAAGTACGTCTGGCTCTCAAGGAAAGTGTCGAGAATGTACGTGAAGTCACCGGAGGGTTGAGGCGGGGTGAAGGCACCCTGGGAAAACTTCTCGTGGACGGGGAACTCTACTCCAAGTTGCTGGGAACCGTGGACGATATCCAGGTGATGACCCGAGATATGCGTTCGGGGAAAGGAACGCTGGGCAAGGTGATGCGGGACGACGCTCTCTATGTCGATCTCCGGCGGGCTGTCCGATCGATTTTGCACTCGGTCGAGGATGCTCGTGAACAGGCTCCGATCTCCCTATTCACAAGCGTTTTGTTCAACGCGTTCTGATCGGAAGTTCGCTTCGCTCTGTACTCGGCGGGGTCTGATCCGTGGATTTACGCCGGTTGTATCGATCCGGGCTGAACCGAGGAGTCGGTCGTCAAGACTATCCTGCTGGCGGGAGGAGGTTTTGGACGTATTTGGCCAGGATATCGACCTCGATGTGAACCGGGTCGCCCGGACGTAGTCGACTGAGGGTGGTGACATCCAGTGTGTGAGGAATCAGGGCGACCGCGAACGACTCGGGGCCGACTTCAGTCACGGTGAGGCTCACGCCATCAATGGCGACAGAACCCTTTTCGACCAGAAAACGTAGCTGGTCTGCGGGCAAGGCGACTTCGAGGATGTGCTCTTCACCTTCCAACTGGTTACGAACGGTTGTTCCGACTCCGTCGACATGGCCCTGAACGAAATGGCCGCCGAGGGGATCACCCGCGCAAAGGGCCCCTTCGAGATTGACTCCGTCTCCCTGGGAAATCGAACCGAGATGGGTTCGATCGAGGGTCTCGGGAATCATTTCAAAGGCTAACCTGGAGTCGTTGATCTCGACCACGGTCAGGCAGACGCCGGATACGGCCACGCTGGCGCCGATCTCCACTTTGGGGGCGATCGATGGGGCCTCGACTTCGAGGCGAGTGACACGGCCCGTATCGACTTTCTGAGTTACGAGGCCGATCTCGACGATGAGTCCGGTAAACATGGGCTAAGAGCCTGGCAAACGCTGCCTGAAAAAGAAATATCCTCCCCCGAACACGGGGGAGGATAGGAAGAGTCGAAGGATCAGAACGGTAGGTTTTCGTCCGAAAAATCGTTCGAAAACTGGTTGGAATTGGAGTACCCCTGCGAGGGAGCGCTGGGGGCGGAAGCCGTCTGATAGGATCCGGTTTGGGATCCGGCGCCGTCGCGAGGACTGCCCAGGAACTGAACCCGTTCGGCAACCACGCGGAGTTTGCTGCGTTTCTGGCCTTCCGGGGTCTCCCACTGGCTTAATTGCAGGCGGCCTTCGACGTAGACCGGGCGCCCCTTGGAAAGGTACTTGCTACAGTTTTCTCCCTGCCGTCCCCATACGGTGATGTCCACGAAGGTGACCTCTTCCCTTTTTTCACCCTGTGGGGTGGTCCAGGAACGGTTGGTGGCCAGGCCCAATTCGCATACCGTCTGTCCCGAGGGAATGGTCCTCAGTTCCGGGTCGCGAGTCAGGTTGCCCATCAGAAGCACTTTATTCAGATTTGCCATCTCATTATCTCCTCAAAATTCCCTCGGCGCTCGATGTTTCGCGCCTTGTTGTCTGGTAGAAACACGAGGATACGCTTCCGGTGCGACGGGGGCAACCCTGTGCTACGATATTTCGCGGTTTGGCAGAGGAAACCACTATAGGTGGAGTTTTCTCGAGCCGATCGAGCAAGGCCAAGCCCTCCCAAGAGAGCGTGTTAGGAGTCCCGAGATCGTTTACGAGCGGAGAGGACGATGGATAAAACGCCCAGATCAGCCGGAGTAATGCCCGAGATTCGAGAGGCCTGACCGATCGAACCCGGGCGGGCTTGCCCGAGTTTTTCTCGGGCCTCGTTGGAGAGGCCGTGTATCGAGTCGAAATCGAGGTCGCTGGGGATAATTTCGGTTTCGGCCGCGAGGAGTTTATCGACATCTCGCTGCTGGCGCTCGATATAGCCAGCATATTTGGCTTCGATTTCGATCTGACGAGCGAGGGGAGGAGAGAACTGCCTCAACTCCCCGGAGGGGTCGAGATCGAGAATCTTGTTCCAGTCTACTTCGGGGCGGCGAAGAATTCGGGAGAGCGGAACCCCTCCGTTTCGGAGCGTGCGAAGCAGTTCCAGGCCCCGAACGATCTCCTCCTCGTTGTTTTGGACTCGTTGACGTTCTTCTTCCGAGACGAGCCCTAGGTCCGCGGCTCGGGGAACGAGTCGACGATCGGCGTTGTCGTGGCGGAGGAGAAGGCGGAATTCTGCCCGACTGGTGAACATCCGGTACGGCTCATTGGTGCCCTTGGTGATGAGGTCGTCGATCAGGACGCCGATATAGGCCTCACTCCGGCCCAGTGTTAGTGGGGGGGTGTCCAGAACTCGACCGGCTGCGTTGGCGCCGGCGAGGAGCCCCTGGGCGGCGGCTTCTTCGTAGCCGGTGGTTCCGTTGATCTGGCCGGCCAGGAAAAGTCCAGGAACGCGGTGGGCTTCTAAGGTGGATGAGAGTTCGGTAGGGATAACGTAGTCGTATTCAACGGCATAACCGAAACGCAGAATCTGCGCCTTTTCGAGTCCCTGGATCGAATGGATGAGTTCTGTCTGGACATCCGGAGGTAGGGATGTCGATATTCCATTTACATAGATTTCATGAGTCGATCGCCCTTCGGGCTCGAGGAAAATCTGGTGACGATTCTTGTCGGCGAATCGGACGATTTTGTCTTCGATGGAGGGACAGTAGCGGGGGCCGGCACTTTGGATCTGGCCGGAAAAGATCGGGCTTCTTTCGATGTTGGCGCGGATGATGTCGTGGGTTCTGGAGTTGGTCCAGGCGATGTGGCAGGGGAGTTGATCGACTTGCAGGTCAGAGGTCTGAAAGGAGAAGGGACAAGGGACATCGTCCCCGGGCTGGACCTCGAAAGAGCTGAAATCGATCGATTGGGCGTGCAGTCGGGGAGGGGTTCCTGTTTTCAGGCGACTCATTTCAAAACCCAGGTCGGCCAGGGAGTTCGAAAGGGAGAGGGCGGACTGCTCACCGGCCCGTCCACCCGGACTCTGTTCTTCTCCCACATGAAGTTGACCTCCCAGGAATGTTCCGGTCGTGAGCACGATGGATCGGGCTCGATAGATCGAGCCCGAACGGGTTGTCAACCCGACGGCCTGACCACCTTCCAGTATCAGGGCGTGAACTTCATCTTGTCGTAGCAGGAGATTGTCGGCTTCTTCGCAGGCGAACCGAACGTAGTGCTGATAGGCCCGCTTGTCCGCCTGAGCCCGTGGAGCGCGGACGGCAGGTCCCTTGCCCGTGCCGAGCATGCGGAACTGGATTCCGGTGGCGTCGATCGCTCGCCCCATCAGTCCGCCCAGAGCATCGACTTCCCGGGCTATTTGTCCCTTGGCCAGTCCGCCGATCGCCGGATTGCATGACATCTGGCCGATGGTGTCCAGGTTCATCGTAACCAGAAGAGTTCGGGCTCCCCTCCGACTCGAGGCCAGGGCAGCTTCGGTCCCGGCATGTCCTCCCCCGACGACGATTACGTCGACTGTTTCGATGAGATTCATGAGGGATTCGATTTGCGTTCTGGGATTGGAACTTTGATCGTGTCAGCCAGGAAAGGCGAGGAAGATGAAATCCTGGCGATTACTTCCAGAGACGGATGTGTTTGTCCTCGCCTCCGGTCGCGAGATAGGCGCCGTCTGACGCAAATTCGACCGACCAGAGCATCCCTTTTCCCGCATCGTGTGTTTTGAGAAGGGAAGGGACTTCCGTGAGGCCTTTCCATTCCCAGATGCGAACTCGATTGTCACTCGAGCCGGTAGCAAAATAAGTTCCGTCGTCGGTAAAGGAGATCGATCGCACGCTATCATCGAAGGCGTCGATGGTGTGGACAGGGGTCTCTTTCCACATCGGTTTTTCATTGCCTTCTTCATCTTTGGATTTTTCGCCCGCTTTGTCGAGATCCCATATGTCGACGGTGTTGTCGAGATTCCCCGAAAGGAGCACTTTGCTCAAGGTCGGGTGGAAGGAAACGGTGTAGACGGCATTGATATTCTTGTCGTGGCTTTTACGGAGTTCGATGATTTCCTTCCCGGTCTTCACATCCCAGAGGCGAACGGAGTCGTCTTCCGATGCGGTGGCCAGCCAGGTCCCATCGGCATTGAAGGCGACCGACCAGATCCAGTCGGTATGGCCGCGGAGATCACGGACTAGTTTGAGTTCGGGGAACGAAAAAATCTGCACCAACTTATCTTTGGTGGCGACGGCGATCGATTTTCCGTCATTGGAAAATTGAATGTCCAGGACACCCCCCTCCGTGCTGGCGGAAGATCTTTGCTTCCCGTCGAGACCGAACACCATGATTTTTTGGTCTTCGCCTCCGGTGACGATGTGTTTCCCGTCTGGGCTGAATCGTACCGATCGCACCCAGTCATCATGGCCGGTGAGGTCGGTCAGGGTTTTCCCGCTTTCGGTATTCCACACCTTCGCATTCTTGTCTTCACTGCCGGTGACGAGATGCTTCCCGTCAGGACTGATCGAAAGGGAGAAAGTCTGGTGGGCCTTCCATTCGCGGATGGATTTGGAGGATCCCCACCCCTTGGAAGCTTTTTTGGCTTCGGCCGAGGGAGGAGTTTCATCCTGCGCAAGAACCGAGGGGAAGGACAGGGAGAAGAAAATCAAGGCGAGGATGGGCAGTCTCACGGTCGTTATCTCCAGTATGGAGGGAAGTCGAGCCTATTTAGGACGTGGTTGGGTATTATTCGGGAGTCTGGGAGGGTGTCAAGGGGCGCATCCTGAAGTCAGGTGGATTTTCGGGTAAATGGAAATGTGCCGATTTTGAAAAAAATTTCCGACGCTCAAGCTCAGTTTTGATATAAACAACCGCCACAGAATTCATCTTCGATAAAAAGAAGAGGGATCTCTGCTTTCAGTAACATCAAAAATTCAATAATGAGGTGTCTAGTCGGTTTGAAAGATTTTCGGGTTAATGATCGGATTCGGGCGCGAGAGGTGCTTGTTATAGACGATGAGGGAGTCAAGCTTGGGGCAATCAAAACGCCCGAAGCGCTCAACATCGCCGATGAAAAAGGGTTGGATCTCGTTGAAGTTGCTCCCAATGCCAATCCGCCGGTATGCCGATTGATGGATTACGGTAAATTCAAGTACGACCAGAAAAAGAAAGAACGTCAATCTCGAGATAAGCAACATACTGTCGAGGTCAAGGAGATCCGTCTTCGACCCAAGACCGATAAGCATGATATTGATGTGAAGGTCAGGAAGACTCGTCGTTTTCTCGAATCGGGCGACAAGGTCATTTTGACCTGTTTTTTTCGTGGACGTGAAAACATTCATCCTGAGCGGGGTGAACTCGTACTGAACCATATGATGGAACAACTCGAAGATCTTGCCAAAATCGAAAGCCCGGCCCGTCATCAAGGAAATCGGATGAGTATGACGCTGGCTCCACTCGCCAAGCACTAGACATCAGCAAACAGCTAACATGGAATTTCAGTAATCATGCCGAAAATGAAAACTCACAAAAGTTCTGCCAAGCGCATGAGATTGACCGGTACCGGCAAGGTCCGGCGATTTAAGTCTGGGGCAGGACATCTGATGACGACGAAGAATGCAAAGCGCCGTCGCCGGCTTCGACAGGGAGCCCTGGTCGTAGGCCTCCAGGCCAAGCGGGTCAAACGTTTACTTTCTCCGTCCTGAGGTGTAATTGAGCTATGAGAGCGACAAAGGGTCGGGTACGCCGGCAACAAAAAAAGAAGTGGTTTCGTGCAGCGAAGGGATATCGAGGCGGTCGGAGTAAGCTCTGGCGCACCGTTAAAGAGACCGTTGTTCGTGCCGAAGCGTTTGCTTATCGTGACCGGAAGACTCGTAAGCGGGATTTTCGGACACTCTGGATCGAGCGGATTGGAGCGGCCGCACGCGAGCGAGGGATGACCTATTCCGCGTTTATTCACGCGCTACAAGACGCGAATATTCCGGTCAACCGGAAGATGCTCGCCGAAATGGCGGTGCACGATCCCGAGGGTTTTACTCAGCTTCTCGAGAAGGCACGATCCGCAGCTACCGCCTGATTTGACATCTGAATGGACGCCTCCGATCCGCAGGAAGCGCTTCGTCGAACGGTCGAGCTTCTGGCAGGGGCCAGGAACGCTCTGGCTCTGACTGGTGCAGGTATCTCCGTGGAGAGCGGTATTCCCGATTTTCGCGGTCGCGGCGGGCTGTGGGAGCGGTTTGATCCTCAGGAGTATGCGACGATAGAGGCCTTTCGGCGGGATCCGCCTAAGGTCTGGCGCATGCTGGCGGAACTCGAAGAGGTTGTTTTGGGTGCTCGCCCGAATCCGGCTCACCGCGCCCTGGTCGAACTTCAGGAGAAGGAGATCGTTCGCTGGATCCTGACCCAGAACATCGACGGCCTGCATCAGGCGGCCGGTTCACGTAATGTAATCGAATATCACGGGAATGGGCGAACGCTGGTCTGTCTGGATTGCTCGCATCGGGTGGAACATGCACAGAGAGGGCATCAGATTCCGCCTCCCTGTCCTTCTTGTGGGGCGATACTCAAACCGGATGTGATCCTTTTCGGGGAATTGATTCCTCAAAGGGCGCTCCAGCAGGGACGGGAGGCGGTCGATACAGCCGATCTGGTTCTGGTCATCGGGACCCGAGCCGAAGTGTGGCCGTTTGCGGAACTGCCACGTATCGCTTCTTCCCGCGGAATCCCGGTCGTGGAAATCAATTTGGAGCGAACGGGTCTCAGCGACTCGGTAGCTGATATCACACTTTGTGGAGCGGCCGGTGAACTTCTTCCACGCCTTGTGTCTCGACTCGATTCAGGAGGATTGAGGCTCGGAGTCTCCGATTTTCTCGAGTAGCTTTTCCACAAAGGATCGAGAGGGAGATACGAAACTGGCGCCAATCCGGTAAAAGGTTTTCCCTTTTTTTTCGATGATGCGTTTCCAGATAACCTTCCCCTCTGAAGTGAGCTTTTCGATCATGCTGGGAAGATCGAGGGCGACCTGAACCTTATCCCCCAATTCGAGATTCTGGTCGGTGATGAACTGGATCCCCTTCGCGGAGAGATCGAGTACGGGGCCGCGCCAATCTTTTCCTTCTGGCCCGGCACGAAAAAGGACTATTGCGTCTCCGATATTTCGACGCATGGTGTCTCTACGCTCCGGTTCCTTCTCTTGGCGACCGAAATATTTAGATCGCTCGCGAGAGACGACCAAGGGGGAGAGGATCTGGGATTCACGGTCATCCAGATCGGGCATGTTGGTCAAAAAAAGAGTGATATTGCCCTTTTCGTCAGGAGCGAGATCGTCGATGGAGGCTGCGGCCTTGAGAAATGTCAGTGGATTTGGACTCGCCGGAGAGGAAGCTTCTGGCTTCTGGGCACGAACGGCGGGGAGGACGGTGGAAGGTGACTTTTCAGTCGACTTTTTCGGACTGGAGACGACCCGAAAGGTCAGATCTCGAGCTCCCGCCCGCTCGAAAGCTTGCTGCTGCTCTGGAGTGACCTGAACGTGGATTCGGAATCCGGCGATGACTGCTCGACGGCAGCACTCAGCGATCACTCCAAGTGTTTGGGGGAGCAGTGGGTCGTCAATCTCCGAGACGATAAGAGTGGCGTTTGGGGTGGCGCGTGGCAGCCAGTCGGTCTCGTGTTCTCGAAGAGCGGCGTCCAGTCGATCCGGGTTGAGATCCAGTATGACTATCTGGTGGTCGCGAATTTCAATACATTGCTCAGTCATCGTCGGGTCTTGGATGGCTGGAGTACGAAGATATAGGGCCAGGAAACGGGAATCCACTCGGACTGTTCTGCCCATTTCCATTGTAGAGAAATCGTCGCTCCTCCCCCCTGTTCAAAATATTCCAGTTGGATGGGGACCAGGCCTTGCTCGAGGTGGATTCGGTAAGAGTCCTTTTCTGGCCCATGTTGGTCCCAGTGGTCGATGACCCGCTTGTTGTTCAGGTACAGGCGGACTCCGTCGTCACTGCGGGTTTGAAATTCATAGGTGCCCGATTTCGGGATCAGGAGGTGTCCATTCCAACGAATAGAAAATCGGTCGGCGGGAAGCTTGGGAGAGGGGCGATCTTCATTCCAGTTGAATTCGATCCTGGGATCAAGACGCACTTCTTTCATGGAATCGAGGGTCGTGGAATTGTAGAGGGTCGCCTGGAAGCCGGATCGATAGTTGCCGCTGGAAAAGCCAAACTCTTCCATCAGTTCTTCAGCGAGGACAAGGGTTTTCGACTTCTGAATTTTCCATTCGGAGTTCAGGGTCCCGACAATTTCTACCCGTTCCAGAATGCGAAAACTCGTGGAGGTAAAGCCGATTTTCCCTTCCGTTGGATTCGGCTCGTTAATCTTGTTGACGATGGCTTGGCCGATGTAGGTTGTGATCTCTTTGGGCCGAGTGCGGACTCTCGCGATGTGACGCGTGCTTTTGCTGGGGAATAATCCTCGGAAAGGTTTCTGGGTTGTGCGGCCTTTCAGAGGTTTCGGGATGGACTTGTCAACGTTCTCATCGTAGTGGAAATGTGATGTGTTCAGTTTCTGGTTATCGTACTGGGGACCGAAAAAGTAGTAGTTTTCCGGATCTTGCCATCCAAAGAGAATGCTTGCGGCTCCACGGTTGGGGTGAGCTTCCCAGCGCGCACTGACCAGAACTTCTTTCCAGTGTCCTCTTTGCAGCAGGATCTTTCCTTTTCCGTGCCAGCCTTTGGGGCTCGGAGTCCAGGTTTTTCCTCCTATTGATCGCCAGTCCTGGCGGTGGTTCTCCTTGGTGAAGAGGTACTGGATCTTGACGGATTGATTCGTTTGTGTGGTCGAGCCGGAGAAGAATTTTTTTACCGGATATAATTTCGCGCCCATTTCGAGATAAAGATCCCAGAGTTCTGCGCCTTCTCGGGTCGCTGTATAAGTGTCGGCATATTGGGTTCGGATCAGCCTCATCGGAGGGCGAGAAGCTTTCCACGAATTCTTCTGGATAGATTTGCGCAGAGAGCGGACGATCTCGGCCGCTTCGGTTTCACGAGGATGATTGCGGTCTCGAAGGGCGCACCAGTCACGAATCCGCCAGGACTTTTCCGCTTGGGGGACCTGAGCCTTCTCGAGCATCTCTTGTCCGACTTCCGAAACGCCTTCGGCTATCAAGAAGAGTCCAAGGCTTTTCGGAGACGCTCCTCCGGTTTCGGCGAGTTCCGCGAGGTAGCGGGTGGGAAGCTCGGATAAGGGGGTAGGTAGTGATTTTCGTTGCCAGTGAAGTCGGTTGTCTCGGAAGGAATCCAGGATGCGGCGAGAACCATCGATGTAAAAAGCTCGAGAAGGGGGGGCGTTGTTTTTTAACGCTTCGGAGGCTTTTTCCAGAACGGACTGGATGCTGGTGAGGTCCTGGTGGAGTTGGGAGGCGGCCGGGTGTTCTGGCGTTCGGTTGCTGTCGGCCTCGATACTTTGAAGGAATTGGAGGGCACCGTTGTATTTCCGGGATCGAACGGGCTCGAGGAGAGCGTTGACGAGTTTGGCGTAGAGGGGGCCGGGGTCGGGTTGGCCGCGTGAAGGTTTTGGAGGTTCCTTCTGGAGGGGATTCTTTTTGGGCGTATTTCGAAGCGTTTGAATCCGCAAACGGTTGGCCTTGCCGAGGGATTGGCCTTCGGCATTTCCGTGTATTTCGAGGAGCGCATAGAGCGACAGCGCATTCTGCAGATCCCCCTTGCTTTCTGATTCGCGGGCTTTCTCGAGCCATTCATCGATACTTCGGTTCCAGAAGGATCTGATTTCCAGAATACGTTGGCTGGCAGTTTCGGACGCCGGAGTTCCTGGGTATTGCTTCTGGAAACTGCCAAGCAAGTGAATCGCTTTCGCGTATTGGTGTTGCTTGATCAGGGTGTTCGTCCGGGCGGTAAGGGGTTGTAACGCCTGGTCCGATTTTATCTGACTCAGGAGGCTCTTCTTTTCTTGAAGTGCTTGGTCGGCCCAGCGTCCTGGATGGAGCTTTACGATCTGGTCCAAGATCTCGAGCGAATGTTGAGGGTGATCTCGCGAGTTTTTGATCTCGGCTTGGTATTGCTTCCACAGATCTTGGGCATTTCGTTCCTGAAGTTCTTGAGGAGTTAAATCCTGAGATTCCGGATTGATGCCGATCAAGGGAGCAGATGGGAGGGGGGGAGGAGGAGTCGGGGAGGGGGGGGGAGGGGTTGATCGGTTGGAGAAAATTACGATTGCAAGTACACCTGCCAGGATGACGCCTGCGAGGGCCAGAGTGAGTTGAGGGGGAATCGGTTTTCTGGAATCGGAGAGGGTCGTGGGGAGGATGCGCTTGGAAGATTTTCCGGTGGCTGAAGGAAGCCGAGTAAGAAGATCGAGTTGACTGCTGGAGAATTCATCGCTAAGAATTTTCAAAATGCTTTGCGATACTTCATGAGGATGCTGGTAACGAGATCGTGGACGTTTGGCCATCATTTTGCGGAGCATCGTAGCGGTCGGGCTGGATAGATCCGGGCAGTACAGTCTCGGGTCATCGGGTTCGGCGTCGAGGTGCATGGTCATGATTTCGGCGTCGCTATCCCCGCGAAAAGGGGTTTTGCCGGTCAACATGTGGTAGAGAGTTGCGCCGAGAGAATAGATGTCTGATCGGGTGTCTAGGTCGGGTAGGCCTTCCGCCTGCTCCGGTGACATGTAGTGGGGGGTGCCGAAGGTCAGGCCTGCGGTTGTTCGGAATGCGTTGTTTCCCGCTTCCGGTTCCTTGGCGAGTCCGAAGTCGGTGATTTTTGCATCTCCCTCCTCGGTCAGCAGAATATTCTCCGGTTTGATGTCCCGATGTATCACGCCGTGTTCGCATGCATGTTCGAGGGCCATCGCGATTTGAAGCGCGATCTCGAGTGCACGAATTTCGGAAAGTTTGTTCTCTCTCTTCATCAGGTCGAGAAGGCTCTGGCCGGGAACATATTCCATCGAAATGTAGTAGAGGCCCTTGTCTTTGCCAAAGTCGATTGCCTGGACGATATGAGGATGGTTGAGTTTCGCCAGGGATTGAGCTTCCCGCTCGAACCGTTTGATGAAATCCTCATCAGCGGCGAGTTTGGCAGGAAGGATTTTGAGAGCCACAACCTTGTCCAGGCTTTTTTGTTCCGCTCGATAGACGGCTCCCATGCCTCCAACACCGATCTTGTCGAGCAGGACGTAACCAGCGATCTGGCGTACCAGGCGCTTTGAAATGGCTGCGGCTTGCTTGGTGGTTATATGTCCCTCGGCGACAAGCATCTCAGGAAAGGACTGGGTCGAGCCGTTACGGCACTGCTTGTTCCACCGAGTGCGAGCTTCACCTAGTGTTTCCGGACTCAGGAGATCGTTCCGTAAAACAATTTTTTCAAATCGCTGATCCTGGTGAGGAGGGACCGTCGATCGAGTGCTGGATGATTCGGTTTTCGAAGGGTCGGACATCGTATTGCCTGGAGTCGAGGAGACCCTTGGGACGAGTGAAATCGATGACTACCACCGTCATGTTTCGGGTGGAATGTGAAGGGTCAGTGTATCGGTGGCGTCTATGGCTGTCAAAATTCGAGGAGGAGTCGAATTTCCCACCGAAGGGCTGTTTTGATGAGAATGTCTGGTACGAAGGAAATGCGTTCGAAAATCGGTTTGTCCAATACTCCTGCCGAGTCGTGTGTTGTATCGAGGTGGGTCGATTCGTATTCTCTTGTCCGGTGGAATCATTGATACAGGAGGATCTCGTGTCCACAGCGATTAGTTTTGAAGAATTCGGAAAAGTTTCTCTTCGGGTTGCCACGATTCAGGCTGCGGAGAGGGTGCCGGGAACAGACCGATTGTTACGGCTGGAAATAGATCTGGGAGAGTCTTCTCGTCAGCTAGTTGCCGGTATTGGGGGGCAATATGAGCCCGATTCCCTCCTGGGTAGGCAGATCGTGGTCGTGGTGAATTTGGAACCGGCGGTGATTCGAGGGGTCGAGTCGCAGGGTATGCTCCTGGCCGCTTCCGATCCTGAAGGGACCATCGCTTTGCTGGCGCCTGACAAACCGTTGGCCAACGGATCTTCTGTCTCCTGAAGTCGCGATCCTGAAATGTGGGAATAATCTTGTAGCCGGACGTATCGCTACGGACTGGGAGGAGTTTCAGGTTCGGTGGAGAGGAGTAGCTGGTCGTCTGTCTGGCCGAATCTCCGGACTCTTTGAGCCATCTCCTCGAAACACTCCAGGAAGTGGTGTTTGCCGAATGATGGCCAGGGTTCTGGTCGGAAGAACCACTCACTGTAAGCGGATTGAAAGAGCAAGAAGTTGGAAATCCGGATATCTCCACCGGTACGGATGACCAGATCAGGGTCGGGCAGAGGCGCGGTGTCCAGAAAGGACGAGAACAACTGTTCGCCTTCAGGACCCTGAAGATCTTCGGGACGGAGGTTTCCGGACTGAACCTGTTCAGAGATCGAAGCGGCTGCGCGGGTGATTTCGGAGCGTCCTCCGTAACTGAGAGCCAGCGTCAAGGTGGTGATGGGATCCGGGCGTTTTGTGGCTCGCACGGTTTCGTTGAGAGAACAGAGGGCGTGAGGAGAGAGGCGGTGAGGTTCACCGATAAGGTGCATCGAAATCTGCTGGTCGATGAGTTCCTGGCGTTCGGACTCGGCCCAGTGAGCTAACAGATCCATCAGCCCAAGGACTTCTTGGTCCGGGCGTTTCCAGTTTTCGGTGCTGAAGGCATAGAGTGTCAGGTAAGGAATCTCCAACTCTCGGTGCAGTTCCACCGCTTTGCGTACACTACGAGCTCCTCGTTCGTGGCCAGCGAGTCGGGGGAGGCCGCGGTTTTGTGCCCAGCGGCCGTTTCCGTCCATGATGACCGCAACATGGCGGGGAAGTGGTGAGGGGTGGGGTGACATCGATTGTTATTTATCCCCTGCGCAAGGGTGAATTCAACTTCTTTTCTCCAGAGGTTTCGTGTCTTTTAGGATCCTCTGTCGGTTTGGGTTGGGAAACGAACCCGATAGAGGTGTACCGGCTTTCCTCTCTCGCCGGGAGGGGAAGATTCGGTATCGATCGGAATCAACCACTGGAATGATACGAGTCTTTCAATGAGGAAATACCCTTCTCCCGCCACCGCAATCAGGTCGATCTCCTTTTCCAGACAGATCCGGAGAAGTTGAGCATACCCCCCTTGCGTGGGGAGTCGTTCGTAGGGGCATTTGGCATAGAGGGCAACTCGTGTGACATTGGTTAACAGCTTCTGGTTCGGGGAGTGGGTCGCGATCCATTCACCCACCCGGCGTTCCGAGAGGTTACTCGTTCCCTTTACCTTCAGGGTTTTTCCGCTGAGGATGGCCAGGACGAGCGCGAAGGAGATCCAGAGCGCTTTTCGAGGACGTGGGAAATTCAGAGAAGAAAAGATCCTTCGAACACCTTTCTGGAAAGCGATCCCGGACCAAGGCAAGAAGATGACGGCAAAGACCAGAGCGTGTCGTCGGGATAGATAACCTTGCTGAAAATTGACCATGGACAGGAGGAGGATCTGGAGGCCAATCGAGGTGATCAGGACGGACCGCCCAGCTGGCCAATTTCCTCGAAGCGCCCCCCAAAGGCCCCATAAGCCTAGCAGGAAAAGAATGGGGTGACAGGCTTCAAAAATCGTTTTGGGTAATTCGAAAGTCTTTTTCCTCTGATGGCGACTCTGTAAAAGAGTGGAGTGGATGGTTTGTTTGACCTGTTTTCCTGGGTAATGAATGAGCGGACCAGTGGGGGTCGATAGGAGCCAAACCGAGGGATCACTTCGGGCGGAACCGGGAGTCGAAGGCTTGAGGAGATGTCTCAACCTGGAGAGAAGGTGTTGCTCTCGTTGATACCACGGTGGTGGGGCGGGGCGGGGTTCGGGGAAAGCTCGTACCGGGGGACTCATCTGATCTTGAAACCGATAGGTGCTGAAAATGCGTTCGATCTTTCGACGAGAGAGTGTGGGGTATCCATTGTCGAGACTGAGAGCGATCCAGTAAGGGCTGGCGACCAAGGTGAATCCAAGAAGAAGGGACAGCGGCGGCAGCAGATTCTGTTGACAAGATCGAGTTCGAATGAAGGGGATGGAGAGTCCCAGAGCAAGTCCGAATGGGAAAATCAGACCTTCCGGACGGGTGAGAAAGAATAGGCCCGAGAAGATGCCGGCTAGTCCTGCGAAGATGAGGGAGTGTTTCCGCTCTGCTCGAAGAACGAAATATAGGGCCAGGGACGCCGACGCGACGGAGAGTTGTTCCGGAAGTATCTCGCCAGCTTGCCTGGCGAGATAAGGAGAAAGGGCGGCAAACATACCGACAAAGAAGCTGGCGGTACTTCCAAAGAGCAGACGTGTGCTGGCTGTTATGGATAGAACCACGAGAACTCCGAGAACGATTCCCAGGATTCGGCCCGCAAGTAGAAAGTCGCCAGTGACCCACTGGGTACCCGCCAGAAGCAACGGATAGAGAGGGTGAGAGGAGTGGGAGAGAAGGGGGCCCAAACCGTTTTCAGTGACATCCCGTGCCAGGTCGATGTAATGAACCGAATCTTCCGGGACAACAAGACGGGCATGCGCTGTGAAGACACGCACGGTCAGAGCGGATATCAAGATCCCCAGGTAGTGAATCATCTTTTCACGTTTTTGGGATCGGCCTGTCACGGTTTCTTGGTCCAGGTGAAAAGGTGGATGAAGCCTTCTTTTCGATTGGCTGGGATCTCCTGACGCTGAACCAGTCGGTGGGAGGCGGACAGTCGAGAGTGAAGTTCATCGATCCAGGGTGAGAGGGGAGCGACTGGGCTGAATGGGGTGGCCAGGACCAGAATCTGGGGACGCTGAGAAAGTCTCGGATCGTCTGGACGGAGCAAGAGCGGAATCCGAGTCTCGGGTCTGGAATCCTGGAGGTGGATGTTTCGGCGAAGTGCGTGGCCTAGTGGGTGGAGCAGATAATCCGGAGCTGTGGTGATGGCAAAACTCGATTTTTCTTCCTCATAAATGTATTCCGCGACTCGATTCCAGTCTTCTTTCTCGAACGAAGGGGAGAGGAGTTCAGAGCTACTGATTACATTGAGGAGAAGAAGGGTGACAAAAAGAAATGATGCGAAGAGTCGTGAGGGGGATTTTGACAGGAGGGCGCAGACCAGAAGGATGTGGGCGGGAGCTGTGAATGCGAGATGTTTGGAGTCGAACTGATGTCCTTGCACAGGGATGAGGACAATCAGCGCGAGCGGGAGGAATGCCCACAAAACGGTTGATACTCCGAATATTGGACGAAGCCTCAGAGCGGTGATCGCGCTACTCAAGAGAAGAAGAGAGAGAGCGAGGGCCATGCATTGAAGTCCCACGTGGTTTTGAACTTCCCACGTTGGTGAGGTGAAAAACTGAAGAAAGGCCTCTGGAAGAGACCAGGTGTGGTAAGGAAATGACCAGCCAACGGCAGATTCCTTGGCCAGTTCCAGGCGATTCAAGGTTACGGTTCCTATCCACGGAAGGAGGAGGAATGCCGAACTGGTCCAGGTGGAGATCAGCGGCCGTAGCCGGGAACGCCATTCCGGTTTTTGGATGCAGGTGAGGAGGTGGCAAAAGGGTAAGAACAGGGTGTAGTAGAAGGTATACCCTGCAAGAGTGATGCTGAGTCCGTACAGAATCCAAAATCCACGGGCTCTGGGTTTTTGCATGGCCATCAGGAAGGCGAACTGTGCCAGGAGAATCAGGAAAGTTGCCAGGACATAGTGGCGCGCTTCACGAGAAAAATAGATCTGAAATGCGTTGCTGGCGAAAAGTAAAGTAGCCCAAAAGGCCCACGGGGGAGGCAATCCGATGCGTGCGATCGCAAAGAAGATCGAGACCGACAGGATACCCACTAAAGCGGAGGGGAGTCGGATCATGAAAGGGGAGCGGGCATGCTCATCCTTTTGGATGAACGGATGCAGAAGCAAGTAGTAGAGGGGGGGATGAGCGTCGTGTTTGGCGACCGCCTGGATGACATCGCCGGCTCCGGCTTTGGGGGTGGGGCGGGCGCGCAGGACACTCATCACCTCGTCAAGCCACAAACTCGCGTGATCGAGATGGAGAAGACGGGGACCGATGGCCAGCAACAAGATGAGGGCCAGAAAAAGGGTTTGAGTTCGGGGCGGAAAGACGTTTTCGGTTGCAGGTAAGTTTGTCGTCATTCCTGGAGGATGTTATACTTTTTTTACGTTATTCGGAGGGGTGATAACCGTTCTGACTGTTTTGACGGGGGAAATTCGGCCACGGTTAGGTGAGGAGCGATGATCCATTACACGTGTGATTGTTGTGGCAAGGCCATGCGATCTGTTGACGATGTCCGCTATGAGGTTACGATTGAGATCAAAGCGGCTTGTAATCCGGTGGAGCATGCAGAGATCATAACGGCAGAAGAGTTGGACGAAGAACTACATCAACTGATACAAATGATTGATAGCGTTGGATCTGACGAAATCGTCGAGGATATGTACAAGAATTTCCGGTTTGATCTTTGCCGAAAATGTAAGCTCTCCTACGAGAAGGATCCGTTGGCGCATCGTCGGCTTTTTGATCTGGCGCTCGGAGTGGGAGTTGTCCCTTTTGGGCAGAATTGATTTTGAGATGACGAATTACGCAAACGATTGTGTTTTGGTCTCTCTTCAGGCGAACTTTTCGAGATAGTGCACTTGGACGAACCGTCCTTATCTCTGGTGTTGGGTGTTGCGGCTGCGTGGGCTACCTCCTGCGGTCTAGCTTTGCTTGAAGAGGCGCAGCGAGCTTTTTCACCAACTCGACTGGAAGAGCGGTTAGATGCCAATGGGGGGCAGGACTACCTGGATGTCTACCTCTCCCAGGAGGATCGCCTACAGGTTACGACGGCCTTCTTCTCGATGATCGCGGATTTTGCTTTTGTTGTTCTTGTCTGGGAACTGTTGAAAAGCTGGAATGGTGAAAGCTATGGGGCTCGCATCGCTGGGGTGTTTGTGGCTTTGCTGGCGATGCTGCTCACCAAAAGGGTGGTGGTGCGGGAGTGGGGTGAACGACGGAGCGAGCAGATCATGGCGTTCTGGATGCCGACCATTCTTTTCATCGACTGGACCACCTTCTGGTTTCTTCAGCCGATTCGCGTCGTTGGAGATCTGATTCTTCGCCTGTTGGGGGCGGGAAAGAAACCGCTCACTTCCAGTGAAATCGAAGATGAATTGAGAACCGCGGTGGCTGACGCGGGGCGTGAGGGAATTATCGAGTTAGGTGAAAAAAAGATGATCGAAGGGATCATTGAACTCGGAGATGCGGACGTTTCCGAGGTCATGACTCCTCGGACCGAAATGGTTTCTCTTCGTTCTGGACAGTCGATCGAAGAAGCGATCGGCATGACTCTGGATGGGGGCTATTCACGATTGCCCGTGTCAGGTGAGAATCGGGATGACATCGTTGGCATTTTGTACGTCAAGGATTTGCTGAAGTATTGGGATAGTCCCGATCGGAAGACCATTTCGGTCGAGTCGATCATGAGAAAGCCGTTTTATGTGCCCGAGACGAAGCGAGTGGGACCTCTTTTGAAGGAATTTCAGGGAGACAAAATTCATATCGCGATTGTTCTGGATGAATACGGTGGTACTTCAGGACTAATCACGATCGAGGATATTTTAGAGGAGGTCGTGGGCGAGATTGTTGATGAGTACGACCCCGACGAAGAACTTCCATTTCGGGTGAATGAAGATGGGTGCATCGATGTGGATCCCCGAATGCATGTGGATGAATTCAATGAGGCTCTTGGAGTCACTCTCCCGGAGGATCAGGGATTCGATACGGTGGGAGGTTTTATCTTCTTCTGTCTGGGGAGAGTCCCTGTCGTTGGCGAGACGGTGATCCAGGAGAACATCGAATTCACGGTGGTCGAGGCGGATGAGCGCCGCATCCACAAGATTCGGGTCGAGAAGCACGCTCATGAGGCGACTGCTCCTCAGTGATTTTTCGATCTGAAGCGATCGTCTTGAGGCGATTTGATTACTCTGAAACGAGTCAGATTGTCTGGATGATCACCCCGAGGTACGGAATGGTTCGGACCATACTGAAGGGGGCGAAACGAAGGACGAAATCTCGGGGCCCAGGTGGAATCGACCTGTTCTGGTTGATCGAAGCGATCTGGTATTCCAAGGGGAAGGGGGGGCTTTGCACTCTTTCCCACTGGGAACCGCTGGTCATCCATTCCGGGGTCCGCGACGACTTGAAGAGATTGTGGCGAGCTTATTATGTCGTCGAGTTGATCGGGGAGGTTGGACCGGAAAATCTTCCTTCACCAGGACTCTATCGGTTGTCGAGTCAGGTGCTCGAAGCGTTGGGGCGGAAGGAGTTGAGCCGAGAACGAGGGTCCCTGGTGTTCCTCGTTTTTCTGGCCCGAGTTCTTGTCGATATGGGAACCGGCCTTCGTACGACGAATTGTGTCGATTGTGGGGGGGCATTGACCGGAAACCGCCCGATCGCTCTTGCCGCCCGGGAGGGAGGATTTCGTTGTGGAAATTGTCGACACCCCGTCGATGGGCCTGTGGTCACTGCGGGTTCTGTCGCCTTGTTGAGTGTTCTGGCCGATGGCGAGGTGCTGCATCCTCAAAGGGTGAGGGCCACGGGTACCCAGTTGCGCGAATTGTGGGCGGTGCTGGGAACCTATATAGACCTGGTGGTGGGGAAGCCGCTTCGATTGACTCGTGCTGTGGCCGGTACATTTCGACCGGACTCTTGACCCTTCCTATTGGGGAGGGGATTCCGGCTTGGTGGGGGTGGGTGGGACCGAGAAATTTTCACCAAATAGTTCTCTCAGTCGAATGGACTCCAGGGGGGAGAGGGCTCCGTTTTTCTCTAAGAACTCGAGAGTTCCCGATTCAAACATCTGTCCATCCCGGGCCGCTCGCCAGACCTGATGCCCTCGAATCCAGTACATGGAGGTTGCGGTAGTTCGAGAAGCTTTCCCAAGGGTCTGTATCCAAGCAGAAGTTTCTTGCGGGGAAGTGGGGTGGTAGCGGGCGTGCTGAAGTTTGCCTCCGTAGAATTCGATTCGCAGCTTGCCGGTAGGTATGGAAAGCAGATACCGGACCACCCTGAATTTCGCTGTGTCACGGCCGACTTGTACGATTTCGCGAGCAAGAATTCGTGCCGATTTCGGAGGACTCGATTGAATGAGGTTTTCGGAATAGCCCATCGATAGCCCGAGGTCAGGCCCCGGGAAAGGGGGTTGAGACTGGGCGAAGAGGTTTGGGGCGAGGAGGAGGACGAGGAGGAGTAGTTGTATTGTCGAAAGGTGGATTCGTGGCATAGGGGGATCTGTTTCTTCTCAGCGTTTCGTGGGAAGGTTTGGGAGGTACATTTTCGGTTGGGAATTGAAAAGGTCGAGGCACTCTTCGCAGCAGAAGAAGATGCGTTGTCCTTTGTAATCGATGAAAATATGTGGGTCGCTGTCCATGCCCTGCATCACCGGACAGATTTTGTTGGGACCTGATGGGGCGGGGCGGTGATAGACGGATCGGCGAGTCACTCCCTGGGAGGTCGTCTCGAATACCACCTCGAGGGTCTTCGTGGTGGAGCGAAGGGTGAGTCGGGACAGAAAAGACGATTCGGGAGTTTCCGGCGTGAAGGAGAGGGTCTGCTTCTGACCACCTTGAGGGTCTTTATGGGCTGTGAACAGGGTCGGGGTGCCGAACGAATCGAACCAGTGCATTTTGTAGAGGCCCTTGGGCATCTTGCGGATGTAAGCGGTCGCTTCGAAGAAATTGACTTTGAGGTCCAGCTTGAGGAATTGTTCGCCGAGCGCCCACTCCATACGGATTCGATTTTCGTGGGCTACTTTCTTTTTGTTGGCTGCTGTGAAAATCCCGTTGAATTGCTGGAGGAAAGCGTCTTCTACCGGAGCGGGCAAATTCGAAGATTGTCCCGACACCAGGAGAGAGAAAAGAAGGGGCAGTGTCAGGCAGTAGGGAAGCAAGCGAAGCATCGAAGAGTACTCCTGGGAAGGGTAAGCAAAGAGGTTCCAAAGGCGCATGGGGAGACGTTTCAAGTTTTATCCCTCGACGGGCTCGATGATCGCGCTCATAGAACCCGCGCATCCTGAAATGCGGTTGTCAGGTCCAAAGGCGTGAATCTGATCTTGCTTGAGTTCCGCATGTTCCCGCGTGGTGGTGAGGAGGATAGTGCGACCGTCGCGATCGACCTCCTCTGCGTGTTGATATCCCTGGCCGCGAGGAAAGCCGAAAAGAACCTGTAGCATGTGTATTACATATTCGTAGCTGTGGTCGTCATCATCTAAAAGCACGACATTGTACGGGGGTTGACGGCGCACATGGGTCTGCGTTTCCTCCCTGGGAATCGTGCGTGTGTCGTGTTTTCGGGAAGGATCGGACAAGAGGAAAACTCCTGGTATCGGGCCTTTTCCTGGAGGAGTGACCCGCGTGAGGTGTCTTTGAGGTAATGGGGATGTCGGGGTATTTGATTACTCGAATTCTTTGATCATACCGTTTACTTTGTCGACTTCTTCTTCTGTCAGTTTGGCCTTTTCAGCCCATGTCCGCAAGATCGGAAGTGCCTCCTCGAAGCCGCGACGGGTCGCGATCTCGGCCGCTTTGAGTCGGATGCTCTTTTTCGCGTTCTTCATCCGGTCGATGAGGAGTGCCTTGGCTTTGGTGTCGCTCGCCAATCGATCGAAAACCTCCAGGTTCAACAGTTTTTTTGATTTCGATCGATTGTCTACGATGCCCTGTTTGATGAAAGCGTCCAGGCGGGCCTCCTCCGGTCGGCTGAAACGGACTTTCAGGGGGGGCGTTTCGAGACGTCCGGTCCAGGAGCCCTGACTACACTGAAAGACAGCACGGATTTGCACTACGACTTCCTGATATTTACCGATCGGAATGTTGAATTGCATGGCGCTGATTTTCAAAAATGAAAATGAAAATTTTGTTTGAGGGGGGATTGTGGTGTCCTGGGGGGGGCGATTTGTCGGCCAGTTGGGTATGGGCTCGGAATTGGGATCTGAAGTCCGGATCTGGCTGGAACGCACCTCGGAAAGGAGCTCGAGTGTCATGCCAGAGATGCTGATCGGTTGATCGGTCTCGTTGAAGATCTCCCAGCTATAGTCCACTTCGTCGGAGAAGGAAAGTTGATCCACTGAGGGAAGGAGTCGTGCACGCAAGCCGGATACCGCCTCTCCCCACCCCTCTTTTTCGGGGCGAGACTTTTTGGGCTGGGAGGATTGAGACGTGTCCTGGACGTTGCCTCCTTTTGGGATAAAGACAAAGGCAAGTCCCGCGCCGATCAGGAGAACCGCCCCTATGAGAACCGGAATGAGGGGGGATGACTTGGAGGGGGTTCGATCGCGGCGGGAAGATCTTCCCGTTGTTTTCCCTTCGGCTTCTGGGTTACGGGGCTGTCGTCCACCTTCCCGTCGAGATGTACTTTTCGTGTGGCGACGAGTTTTCGGAGGTTTGTCGCTTTTGGGTTTCGGGGAATCCTTGGCGTCATCGCCTTTGGACGATTTTCGCCGGGCTTTCGAAGTGGTTCGCCGGGTACCCTTTCGGGATCGCTTGGGGCGGATCTTCTCCTTGGCAGGACTGCTCGATGGTGCCTCCGGGTTGTGGTCGGGAGCTTCTTGGGCTTCCTCGATAACCGGTGCGGGCACTTTGGCGTCACAGGATTTACATTGAAACGCTTTGGGCTTTTTTAGGCGATATTTTTTACCGCATTCTGGGCAGGTGGCAACGATCGGTTCCGCCGTCATGGCGTAGTTCCTCGGAAAGCGTAAATTTTGAATGTTCGAAGATCTGTATCGTATCAGGAATTCGATCCAGGATTGAAGATGCTTGAATTCCGGAGAGTTTGTAGAATCCGCGCATGATAGAAGGACATTCAATTTTATTGGTTGGTGGCGCGGGAAAGATGGGGACAGCCCTTTTGCGGGGGTTGTTGGAGTCGGGGAATCTCGACAAGAAGAAACTCGCGGTGAGTGCTCGACATCTTCGTTCCGTCGAGGGGTTATCCGGTGAGGGCATCGCATGCGGAACGGTTAATGGAGAGTTGTTCGACTCGCTAGGAACTCCGGTGGTTGTTCTCTGTGTGCATCCCGATGAAGTTACGGAAACTCTTGCGCAACTCGCTGAGAGCAAAAGGTTCCGGGAATGTCCTTTGCTCGTTTCCGTGGCAACGGGTATTCGCACCGATCAGATAGAATCCGAAGTGCCCGATGGGATTCCGGTCGTTCGCGCCATGCCCAACTTACCCGCTCGGATCAGGGCGGGAGTGACCGTGGTCTGTCGTGGACAGCATGCTCAGCGTGAGCATGAAGAGATGGCGGAACAGGTGTTTTGTTCGATCGGTCGAGTTTTACGTCTTGATGAAAAACACATGGATGCGGCTACTGGGCTGGCTGGATGCGGTCCGGCCTATGTCTTCCAGATTCTGGAAGGGCTGGCTCATGGTGGCGTTCAGGTCGGATTGCCACGCGAGGAGGCTCTGATCATGGCCGCTCAAACCTTGCGGGGTGCGGCAGAATTGGTTTTGGAAAGCGGTGTTCACCCCGCGGTCCTGAGAGATCAAGTGACCACCCCGGGGGGGTGCACGGTTGCGGCCCTTTCGGTGCTCGAGCAGTTAGGGCTGAAAAATGCCTTGATCCAAGCGGTCGCGACCGCAACCCAAAGCGCGCGTTCGTTAGGAAAAGCGGAAGAGTGACGATCAGTCGGCTGGGGTGATCTGAAGGCCGAGTACGCCGTTTTCGAAGGTCTGTTCGAATTCTCCCCAGGGACCGCCGGGAAGTTCGAGAGTTTTGCGGTACGAACGATGTCCGGTTTGGGCGCGGATGTACAATCGGTCACCTTCTAGTGCGATCAACAGGTCTTGCTGGCGAATTCCTGGAAGGTCTGCTTCGACATGAAGGGTGCCGCATTCTGCCACGGTGAGTGTCGTATGTAAGTCGTCGGGTTTCGGCCGAGAAGGACTGGGCGCGGATTGATCACAATCAAACATCTCGCCCATGTCCATGGAATCTCCCATCTGGTTACTGAGGAAATCCTGAAACTTTTGCATGGTTTCGGGGTCCGCTTGTAGTGGGCCGAAGTGAATGCCGAAGATCTTCCCTTGGCCTTCATTCGCTTCGAGTTCCTCGAAGCTTCCCTCGAGTCCATCGATTCCCTCTTCTTCGATCCGGCGGGCAAATTCTTTGAGTTGGTCCATTCCTGGGAATGAGCCTCCGATACGAATTTTGCCGAACCCGAAATCGAATTCGATCAATTCATCTTCGTTGGGGCGGTCCTCATTCGGCGATTCGTTGGTCACGGAAACCTCCATCGGTTGTTAGAGGGGTCAGTTTAATGTTTTTCTAGAGGCCACTGCAAGGCTTCGGCAGGGACCAGGATTTCACTCAAGAGGGGACAATAGGTGATGATGGCCAGGCATACCAGGAGTAAGAGCAGAAAGGGGATGCTGGCTCGATAGAGGGTGAGGACCGGTTTATTGAATCGAAGGGAGCTGATGAAAAGATTGATCCCTACCGGAGGAGTTGAATATCCGAGTTCGAGATTGGTGAGAAAAATGACACCGAGGTGGAGTGGGTGGACATGATATTCCAGGGCTACCGGTAGAATCAGGGGAACCACGACCAAGATGGCGCTATATATGTCCATCAGGCAGCCAACGATCAAAAGAAAGCAGTTGAGAACAAGCAGGAACGTGAGCCGATTGTCGATTCGTGACTTTAAAAACGCGAAGATTTCATCCGGAATCTTGCGGGCATCGAGGAAGCGAGCAAACGCGATCGCTACCACCAAGATGATCAAGATTCCTCCGAAAAGCGTCATCGACTGGCGGATGATTTTCGGAATCTGGCGGAGGGGAATATCGCGATAGATGAAGACCTCGATGACCAGAAGATAGACAGCCGTGACCACGGCGATCTCCGAGAGGGTAATGATCCCTCGAAAAAAAAGAAATACGATCAGAAATGGAATGGGAATTTCCAGGCTGGCTGCGCCGAGAGCGCGAAGGGTTTCATTCCACCGAAAAGGTTGTCGTTCGGTTTCGACTCGGCGTCCGACCCAGTAACTGTATAGAGAGAGAACCAGGACGAGAAGAATCCCGGGGAGTAGAGCAGCCAGGAAAAGGTTTTGGATTTCTACTTTGGGGGCGGAAGGGATGCCTTGGAGGTAGATGCCTGAGGTGATTCCGAACATCAGCAGGGGAAGGGAGGGGGGAAAGAGCAGGCCGAGGCTGCCGCCGGTGGTTATGAGGCCTAGGCGAAAGCGCTCGTCGTAGTTCTGGCTGGCGAGAGCGGGGTAGAGAAAACCGCCTAGCGCGACGATTGTCACTCCACTGGCGCCGGTAAAGGCGGTGAAAAATGCGCAGGTTCCTACTGCCACGATGGCCAGACCGCCGGGCAGCCAGCCCAGAAGGGCTCGGGTTACTCGAACCATGCGGTCGGGGGCATTCGACTCCGACATGAGGTATCCGGCGAAGGTGAAAAACGGAAGGGCGACAAAAAGCGCTTCTTTCTCTAATTCTAGGACACCGTCGATAAAGAAGTTGGAGACCAGTCCCGGGTCGGTGGCCAGGGCGCCTAGTAACGTGGTGATCGCGATGAGGATGAAAAGTGGAACTCCCAGAATCGCGAGCACTCCGATCAGTCCGCCGAGGATTCCTGGAGTCATAGATTTTCCTCCGAGGATGGGGGGTCGACGTGCGTGCCGGGATGAGCAATCCCGAGCGAGGCCCAGAGAGCGAACCGACTGGCCATCAGGAGGAGGGAGACGGGGACGACCACGAGAAGTACCCATTTGGCGAGTTGAAATCCCCACAACGATTCTGGAAGAAAGTATTGTGGGTGCAGATCTTCTTGGAGCTTTCCGATCCACTGTTCTCGTTTGGCGTGGACGAATTGAAGTCCCAGTGTGGCTAACCAGACGCATCCTGCGCAGGCGACCGTTTGAGCAATGACGTCCACCCATCGGCTGATGGATTTCGGCGCGAATCTGGAAACGATCTCGATTGAGATGTGCGAGCGGGCGCGGGTGGCCAGACTCGCGGAAAGAAGTCCTAACCAGAGAAGGGCGAAGCGGAGAAGTAGATCGATCTCATCACGAGCCGTGTGATAGATGTTGCGTTGGAATACCTGGTAGATGCCCAGGAAAAGCATTCCCAGGAGTAAGGCGACAACCGCAGACAGTTCAAGGCCGTATAGAGAGCGTTCCATCGATGGAGTTGAGCCAAACAACAGAAGAAGAAACCCCATCAGACAGAGAATAAATCCGAATGATATTTTGACGTTCGAATACACGTGATTGGGGGAAGTCGTTCCTGCAGACGCCTTGGGTTTATCGGAAGGGTCTGGGTTGACCTTGTTGTCGGGGACTGGGTTCCCATCTTCCGGGAGGTCGTCCAGACCGGGCAATTCGTCCAGTTCGGGCATCCCTTCGGTCGGAGTCGAGGAATCCTCGAGAAGGCCGTCGAGGAGATCGGTAGAGGGGGTTATTTCGGCATTTCGAGAACGCAGATCCGGGAATATCCGGGAAACGGAAAAGGGGGTAGAGATCCCTCGATTTTGCTGCTCGCCTCGGGAAATCCCACCCAGGTAAGAGGTCATCAGCAAGGACATGGCAATCAGTGAAAGCAATGCCAGAACTCTGTTTCGGTTTCGTTGGCGATATTCGAAATCCGAGAGAGAAAGAAGCAGAGCGAAAACGGCGGCGAGAAGTACACCAAGGAGCATTGCATCTTGGGTTACGAGTTGGAGGCCGCTCAGGGAAAGTGATGGGATCGAGTTCTCGTGGGGGATGAGAATGACAAACGGGCAGAACCATCCGATGAGTGCGAGAATGATTCCCAGCATAGAGGCCGTGGGCGAATCGGTGTTGGGAATTGAGTCCTCGGTGACTGACATGTGAAGAGTTCGATCTCTATTCCGGAGAGGCCTGTTTTGCGCGGTGCTGAGCGAGTAATTTGCTCACAACGTCATAAAGCCTTCGCGGATAGACTTCGCCTACAAGAGATTGAGCGGTTTCTTGCCCTTTCTGCTCGTATTCTTCGCGAAGCTTGTCAGGGACCGTGAGGGTGATGATCCCCTGTTTCTTCAGGGTGCTAGTCGCGATCTCGTTGTCACGACGGACTTGCTGAACGAGCGCCTTGGTCTTGGTCCAGAAAATTTGGCGCACGGTTCGGCGATGTCTTTCTGGAATGGTTTCGAAGGCTTTGTCGCTGATAACAAATCCGGCCATGATGTTGCAAAGGGGGAGATCCACTCGATATTTGATATGCGGGTGCCACTGAAAAGCGATCAGCCCCAGTGGGCTCACATAAATGGTCTCGATCGTTCCTCGTTGAATCCCCAGGATGACATCTGAAAGGGACAGGGGGATGGGATGGATATCGATCGCATCGAGGCAGAGCTTATTGAATGCATCGCCCTGTCTCAGCCACACTTTCGATGCGCGGAGTTTGTCCATGCTGCTGATATCTTTTTGGCTCATGAAATAAGCGAATCCACCCTCTGCCCAGGACAAGAGGACAAAGCCTTTTTCCTTGAAGCGCTTGAAGAAATAGGGTGTGAGCTTTTGGCGGACGAAATCATATTCCTCGTAGTTCCGAAACAGGAGTGGGACTTCCAGGATTCGGACCTCCGAGAGAATTTCTCCGAATCCGGCTCCGGTCAGTCCGGCGGCGTCTATCGTTCCGTTACGCAACTTGTCCAGGACTTGCTGTTCGTCGCCTTGGCTCCCGCCGGTAAATAGCTTCAGTTCGACTTCGCCCTGAGTTTTTTCTCTAATTTCACGTTGAGCTTCTTCCAGTGTGTCCGTCCAGGCGGTTCCATCGGGAGCAATGGTTGCGACCTTGATGATGGTGGTCTTGGATTCCTCGGCGGACACAGTGAGCGTGAGGAGAACGCCAAGGAGTGAAAGAAAAGTGGAACGGATCATGTGAAATTTCCTTGGAGGGATTGGAGAGGCCGTGGGTTTTAGGTGATGAATCGGTTGTTACTGACTTTGGGCGGTTCGTTTTCGGTCAATCGTCCAGGTTGGGAAGATCTCCCCCGTCGAAATCAGGGAGTGAATCGCCAGGAGTCCCTGAATGAGCACCTTCGGAGTCTTGGGAAATGTTGAACCATCTGTTTTTGTTTTTTTGAAGGTCTCGTGCCATTTCCTTGGCGACCGCAGTTCCGAGCAAAAACTCTGGCATGATGTTGTCATCGGCCTCGGTCACCTCTTGTAGAAGACGATCGAAGAGAGCCAGATCCTGGTTCATGGTCGCATAATCACGAGCGTAATAGACTTTGGTCAGCAGAAATCGCCCCTGGCCAATTCTCAGCGCTTCTTCGAAGTAGGCTTTGGCTTTTTCCGGGTCGCCCCCCAGATGAGCAGGGCGACTGCTGTGGTATCGAGCGAGGAACATGGCCGGGCTGGCGTGAAAGTAGGTAGGATCCTTTTTGTAGACCCATTGCATGATAGCGCTGGGAAGGGGGAGATCGGCAACCGCGGTAATATCTCGCTTCGAGACGTTGATTTTCCCGGCCCAGTTGGCGGCGGTCCAGAAGAGGGCGGGAAGATCGTTGAGCGTGGCCGTTGCGAGACGCTTTTCCAGTGCGGGGAGTCCTTGGTTGAACGCGTCACTCCAGTTACCCGAAGAAAGTTCCAACAGACGAACACCGTACTCAAATCCACGTTCATGGATGCGTGCCGCCCATTCCGGGTGATGATCCGCGAAGGAAAGCCCGTACGATCCGTACATCTGGACCCCCTCGAAGAGGAGGGTTTCATTTTGCGGAGCGGAGATGATCAGGCTATCGAGAATCTTGAGAAGGGCCGGGCCGGCAAGCATCGCTTGTCGGGGACTTTTCTCACCGTAAAAAGCGAGCCGAATGTCAGGAAGGGCGACCTCGAAGGTTTTGACCATGAGGCTCTTCATGCTGCAACCGGGAAAACAGCTGACGACCAAGACAGCGAAGAAGATCTTCTTAAACATATTAAAATTATTATCTAAATAGAATTATCGTTTCAAGCGGCGCACGCTAACACGTTCCAGTCTGAGGGTCAAGGAAGACATTCTCTAACTGGAGGATCACGCTGTGAATGTGACTTTGGTAGAAATTCTGGCGACAAAATTCAGGTTCGAACTCCTGAACCCGGGTTGTGTGGTAGATTCCTTCTATTAGTTGATCTGGAAGTGTTCATGACGATAAGGATCACACGGTTCGAGGAAATTGCGGGCATTCAGGGCTCGATGAAGGAACCGTTGGATCGGATTTCGGGAATTCGTACCCCAAGAATTGGACAATGAGGAGTTCGTATCGATGAATGGAACCGATTTGAAAACAACGGCTTACGGAGAAGGTCCATCGGCCCATGAAGAGGCCGATCCTAGGCCATCGGAACCAGTGAGCAGAAAAGAGTCGGGAATTTTTGGTAACCATCCCTCATCGACAGAAACCGTCGGATCTCATTGGCCCGCTCCTCCCAAAGCACTTTCCATGCTGGAAGAGCCGCGCGAGGAGGGAGAAAAGCGTCAACTTTCGGTCTGGGATGAGCAGCCGGCAAATAACGGGGAATCGGGAGCTTCGTGGGCTGTGCCGGTTCAACGCAATAAACGATTTTCTCTATTTCATGCCACACTGACGTTGGTTCTGGCCGCAATGGTCGCCTGGATGTTTCTCGAGCTACGCGCTCAGGAAGTGAAATTTCAGGCCCGTGATCATGCGACAATGGAAGCGATTCAGCGGTTGGATCAATTGCAGCAGCGGTCGATCGAGGGGGTAAATTCCCAGCGAGTCGAATACCTCGAGGACAGGAAAGAGATTCAGAGCCAGATGTCGATGATCGCGGATTCGGTGGTGGATGTGGATAAGCGCTGGGGGCAGATCGATTCCATGCCTGTGATACGCTCTTTGCGAGATCGAATGAAGTCGGACCTACACTCCACCCACTCTAATTTCGAAGATTTGCAGTCTCGTTTCGGAAAATTTGAAAAGCGTATGGGGCAGGTGGAAAAAAACCTGAACGAGGGTGGACCTCTGGTTCGCTCTGGGGAACTCGAACAGATTGTCGAAGCGAGTGTGGAGGTCCAATCTCGTTTGGCGCGGCAGATGTCCAATCTTCAGCAAGCAATTTTCTCCAATGAACAGTCTGTGACCGCTCGCACCGGTGAATTGAATCAAGAGTTGAAACAGCTTGGGGATTCGATCAGGGACCGAGACAAACGATACTCGAGCCAGATGAAAAAATTAGAAAACCGCCTCGCCGCTCTGGGGAATTCGGTATCCGAGCAGTTGCGAATCGCGGAGGATCAGGGAGCGCGCTTAAAGGAGGACTTTCAGGGACTCCGCAAGATCTTTGACACCAAGGAGCGAGTTAAAAAAGGCCGTCTGGAAAAACTCGAGGAAACCGTGGCTACGCTCGGGATGGATGTAGAAGCCGATGGCCGAAAGGGTCAAGATCGATTGGAGACACTCACGAAGCAAATTCAGAATCTCAAAGCGGTTGGAGGACAACGGACCGAAAAGGGGGATTCTTCATTTCGTGATCTTCTCGAGAAGATTGAAAAGAGGCTGACTGAGATCGAGAAAATCGTTTGGCAGTAAACGGAATTCGATTCCAGAGTGGGGTCGAGTGAAGAGGGGCGGTAAGGGGAGGTAAAGCCTCCCCTTTCTCGTTGACAGGACCTCTGGCCATCAGTACTCTCTGCCCCCTTCTGACCGATTGGATCGGTTGTGCGGGTGTAGCTCAGTGGTAGAGCACTGCCTTGCCAAGGCAGATGTCGAGGGTTCGAATCCCTTCACCCGCTCCAGGGAGTTGGGTGCGTAATCGCCCCTATCGGTAGCGAGGGGCCGTTCCGAAAACTCGGATTCTTCGGGGTTTTTGCTGTTTCAATCCCAGATTTCCCCGTAATCGGGCCGTTGAGCCCTTGCGGAGAGCCAGCGCACTAGCTTACATTAGGCCCATCGCAAATACATAAGGTATCGTGCGGGATGTGATGGAATGTGGATGGGAGTCCGAAAGGAGGACGGTGTGACTAGAGTCTATCGTGCTGTTACTTACATGCTGGTTCTGGCCTGGGTTTGTCCTCAGGCCTATCTGGCTGCAGAGATTCATTCTGATAGTATCCAACCGTTGGCGCTGCAAGGTGCGGTGGGGGTGAAGGACAAACCGGCTCCGAAACCGGTTCCGAAACCGGCCCCGAAACCGGCCCCGAAACCGGCCCCGAAACCGGCCCCGAAACCGGTTCCGAAACCGAAGCCGATACCGAAGCCGATGCCGAAGCCGAAGCCGATGCCGAAGCCGAAGCCGAAGCCCAAGCCGATGCCGAAGCCGAAGCCCAAGACGAAGCCGATGCCGAAGCCGAAGCCGAAGCCCAAACCGAAGCCCAAGCCACAACCGAAGCCCAAGCCGAAGCCGAAGCCCAAGCCACAACCGAAGCCGAAGCCCAAGCCGAAGCCCAAGCCGAAGCCACAACCGAAGCCGAAGCCCAAGCCAAAGCCAAAGCCAAAGCCACAACCGAAGCCCAAGCCGAAGCCCAAG
>JASMLP010000134.1 GCA_030748635.1 Planctomycetota bacterium | reverse complement strand
TAAAAGAGTGCCAGTCTGATTTGTAGAGACCAGGGGGGCATTCTTTGCTGATCAGATTGGCACCTTTTTATTGCATCCCGATGTAACAACTTGCTGCACCATGGATAATCGAGAGATTCTATCGTTCGATTAACAAATGTTCTGAATTAGAGATTAGCACTATGACATCAAATTCATGGCAACAGGCTGTGCGCGGATGGATCGCGTCTCGTAGGTCCGGAAGCAACGAATTTTCTGAGGATGCGATATCGTTTTTTGAAACAGCTTTCGAGAATACTCTCTGTCCAGACAGGGCTTGGTTTGGGGTTCACAAAAATCACATCAGTCTTGTTGTCGGCAGGATTTTCCTTGCCGCACTTATTCGATCGGGGAAAAACAAAGGGTTCTGGTTGTTGGCGGATCGTAAAGGACCCTCTCTCAAAGGGATCTCCTACCATCCGGTTCGATCTTCTCGGGATCCCAAAGATCCCCTGATCTGGGTGCATTCATCGTCATTGGAATCGACTCGTGTCGTATTGGGGGTAGAAAGCATTTGGAAGTCTTTTGCTCGGGCTTCACAGAAAGTTTTTTCCGCTTCGACCCATTCTGGGGATCGAGATTCCTATCAACGCGAAAAGGGCAAAACGCGTTTGGTAGATATCTTCTCTGCAAAACGGTTGATAGGCGGTTTTCTCTTACAGGGCAATCCGTCTCGTTTTGATATGGATCGTTACTTAGATCAGTACGAATATGTGTATTGGAACGCAAACCGTTATGTGGAGGAAATGCAGATAGGAGATACCGTTTTCTTTTTGCGATCCGGCAAAGATGCTGGGGTTATCGCAATGGGGGTTATTGCAGAGTTGCCCTGTAAGCCATCCGATGTTCAACACCCCGAATCGCTGGCGAAAAAAATGAAAATCAAAATGCTGAGAGATTCCGCGACGATGAAGGTCGGCGTCCAGCTCGTCGGGGAACGGCGGTTCACTCTCGAGGATCTGATGGTGCCCCGTTCTTATCTGGCTACGGATCCTCAATTTTGTTCTTCGCCTATTATTAAAGCTGGCCAAGGAACGGTCTTTACTCTGGATCCGGGTCAGGTGTCTCGGCTCAAGGACCTTTGGTCTGGAGCAGTATTTCCGGAGTTCGGTGGAAGCAAAAAAGGGGCTAATGAGGGAGCTATTCTGCTAAGAACTCATCGTATTCGAGATCGCAAACCACAATTGAGAGAGGATAAAAAGCTGGAGGTTCTCCAGGCCCAAGGCGTGTTGATCTGCGAAGTTTGCCATCGAAGTTCTCAAGATTTATATCCCCTGCTGTCGGATGAGGAGTCAACTCGGATATTTGAGGTTCATCACAAAGTTCCCCTATCTGAATTGAAAGAAACCGTCCATACAACTACGGACGATCTGGCGCTCCTTTGCGCAAATTGTCATCGAATTGTTCACCGAGATAAACATGTGCAGGAGAACTATGAGAAGTTGATACTTGATTTGATTAGCAGGTCGTAGGGGCAATGGCGAAGGAGGCTGCCTCGAAAGAGGTGCCCACCTGATCAAGAGTCCGCGCGGCAGAGCCTTCTGGAGTTTTGCGTACCTATCTATTGCGCCCCTCGTGATTTAGGAGATCGTCTGGAAATACGTCGCTAGCGACTCCGATCAAGAGGTACTCTTCGAAGGCTAGTTTGGTGTGTCCATATTGTCTCCAGATACTTTGGGAGCCTTCTCCCCAATTCGTGGCCCAAAACAAGATGTCGATCTTTGAAGTAACGCATTGGCCATCGACAGAAAAAAGCTTGTTGCGCCAAGACTCGTACTTCTTGGTTTTTTTGGAAGTGGAATGACCGGGACACGTGACCGCGCTGAGGTCGCCGAGGTGATAGGCGTAGTTATAGCCCCAGCGTCCAAACTTCCCTTTTCCTCTGTCAAGATCGCTGATGTTGACTGAGAGATTGCGATCGCCTTTACCGAAGAGCTCGGCCTTGCCGATGTAGAGTGGAATGACGCCTGTGGATCGCTGAGTGAGCATCATGTACAGAATGCCGTCGTGCTGAATGTTTGACTGACGATGTTCCTCGATCAGGTCGCGCCCCAGTTTTCGCATCAAATCTTCCATTGGACCTGAACGCTTTAGAACCGGTCGATTGTCGCGACCGAACGGGGTCGTCTCGACCCGGCGACCCTCTAATTGGAATAAAGGCACACAGTCATCTTTGATCCGGTGGTGTGAGACAAAGTCCCGCCAGAGGAAGAGCTTGGATTCGTCTTTGGGGTCGAGTTGTTGCATCAGAGTTTCGCCCTCATCCATCACCTTTTACTTCCCCCAGAGTAGCGGGAACGGGGCCGGGTCTCCACGGAGGGTCGGGATTCACGTCTCGGGGTCTGTTTTCTCTCGCTTGCTTCACACCAGCTCCCACCGGGCGCAGTTTCTCTGCAAGGCGGTGAACTCGACCGATTCCTGGAGGGCGAGGAAGAGGGTTTCGAGGGAGGGGTTCTCGGTGCCGGAGAAGACCGTGCTCTCGCGCAGGAATCGGGTGGGGAGTTCGTTCCGGGTGGTTTCCCAGTAATGGAAGATCGTGTCCTGGCGGGTTTGCAGGAGCTGGCGGGAAGGAAGTTTGTCCCTTTTCTTCTGGTTGGCGTCTGGGCTCGCTGGCACGAGGTTCCAGAGGTCGTTGTTGCGCCAGAGAGAGAAGGGGATGAGGTGGTCGACCTCGAACCGGGTGATCGGTCGGCCTGTCCAGGTGCACTGGAGGTCGGGTAGCTCTTCGTAGACGTTGCGGGCATCTCTCGTTTCACGATCGGGGTCGGCCCGGGTGAGGAGGGGGTTCACGGCCTGGTCTGGCAGGATCTCACCGCTGGAGAGGTCCGAGGTCTTCTCGGCCCACCGGAGGACGAGCGCATCCCGGATCCAGTGGCTCATGAGGGTCAGTTCATGCCATAGAGGGCCGTCCACCAGGATCTTCCCCCGCTGGTAGCCGAAGAGGGGGCCGGTTTCCAGCGACCCTCCGGCGTGGGTCACCGGTCCCGTGTGAATCGTGACCTTGAGCTTCTTCAGAAGCGTTCCGTACAGGGGGGAGATCGATTCGGGGAAGGCGCCGTTGCGATGGTCGATGGCAAACGCGGTCAGGCCGCCTCGTCCTTTCTCGTAGGCGTCGATGAGGGCCGTGAGTTCCCGGGCGAACCCGAGTCCGCGTTTCTGGGAGCTCCACTCCCCGTTCATC
Organism: Planctomycetota bacterium; assembly: GCA_030748635.1. Classification (GTDB taxonomy): domain Bacteria; phylum Planctomycetota; class JACQVV01; order JACQVV01; family JASMLP01; genus JASMLP01. The sequence continues at coordinate 739 of JASMLP010000134.1, read as the reverse complement.
TGCGGCAGGAACCGGGACGAGGTGAAGATCGGCCAGTAGTAGAGGATCCAGAGATCGGCTACCGCTTCGATGGGAACGGCGACACGACCGTCGGGGCGCCAGGACGCGATTCGAGGACGGGTTTCGGCGATCTCGCACAGGGCGCGGACGAGGGCAAACTTGTAGGTCGCCACTTTCCTGTCCTGACTGAGGACCGACTGGATTGCGTCCAGGGGACGGATCACTCCGGTCGTGCGGATCTCGAAGAGCAGGGTGGTCCATTCGATGCCCGCTCGTTCGAGCGAGTCCGAATCTGTCCAGCGTCCGATCGATCGGAAACCGGTTCGTTCGAGGAGAAGTTCCAGTTCGCCCGGAGAGATCGGGGTAAAGAGGCGACCCTGGGAGTCCCGGTTTTCTGGGTCGAGGTCGGGGCGACTGGAGGGGATGGAGAGGAGGATTCGACCGCGCGGGCCCAGGAGGCTCTTCAGGGAGAAGGCGGCGTCGAAGAGTCGTTCTCGCGGTATGTGCTGCAGGGTGGCGCTGCAGAGGATGCCGTCGAAGGGGCCGCCCAGGAGGTCGGGGTCGGGGAGTGAGTCGGGGAGAGAGCCGTCGAGAATCCGGTCGCGGAGTTCGGGGTGGGTTTCGACCGCGAGCTGTCGGAACACTTTCGAGGGTTCGACGCCGTAGGCTTGTCGGCCTTCCCGGACCAGGTGCGCCAGGTCCCGTCCGGAGCCGGAGCCGATGTCGAGAATACGGTCAC
>JASMLP010000133.1 GCA_030748635.1 Planctomycetota bacterium | reverse complement strand
GTTCAAGCAGATGATCCTGCTGGTTGCAGTGGACGCTTCCTCGTCCGGGGGAATTCAGGCCCTCGCGTCCGGTCTTTTCGCGTTGCCGTTTATCCTCTTCTCCGGTGTCGCGGGATGGCTTTCCGATCGTCATGGAAAGCGAGAGATCATCGTCTGGATGAAAGTTGCCGAGGTGGTGGTGATGGGATTCGGGGTCTTGGCATTCATGACCGGCAATATCCCTTTTTTGCTGGCGATTTTGTTTTTGATGGGTACGCAGAGCGCTTTTTTTGGTCCTGCTAAATACGGAGTTCTTCCGGAAATGTTGTCGGAGTCGAATCTGTCACCGGCTAACGGGGTGGTGGCGATGACCACTTTTTTATCGATCATTTTGGGGATGGCTTCCGGCGGGTTTCTTCGTGAAATGGGAGGGGGGTCCACGAGTTCGCCAGCCGTCGCTTTTCTGTTTTTGGCAAGTCTTGGTTTGGTCACGTCTTTGGGGATTCGACGTCTACCGGCTGCGAACCCTAAGCTTCCATGTCGGAACGTTTTTTGGGGCGATCTGTTCCCTACTTTGCGGCATATCTTCCGGGACCGTCCGCTAAGGATTGTTGCTCTTTCCTATTCTTTCTTCTGGTTTTTGGGGGGGGTTCTGCAGCCGACGATTAATCAGTATGGACGAGTCTTGATGCGACTTGACAATATCGATACCAGCCTTCTGATGGTGTCCCTGTCGGGGGGGATCGGAGCCGGATTTCTCCTGGGGGGAGTCGTATCGAAAGGTCGAGTTCGTTTTGAACTGTGTCATTTCGGGACGGTTGGGATGGTGTTGGGTATGATAGGCCTTTCGCAGTGGTACGACTCCTTGATGAGTGTTCATTTCGCTCTGATCTTGTTGGGGGTGAGTGCTGGACTCTTCGCTTTGCCGCTCCAGACCTTTATCCAGATTCGTGCTCCGGAGGGGCAGAAAGGACGGGTGATCGCTGGGATGAATTTTCTCACGTTCGTCTTTATCTTCGGGAGTGCGGCTTTTTATGGAGTACTGGTCGGCCAACTCCCCTCGGTGGCCTGGTTGCCCGGGATTCTGGCCGGGGTGGCTATCGGCATCGGTTTTTACTTATTTCCTCGAACGCGATCGCTTCAGGAAGCGGTATCTCCTTGTGACAGGATGAAGATGAATTGAAGAAAGATCGCGGGTTTTTGTCGGTAAGAATCGTTTTTTTGGCGAGGGATTTCGGAAGATCCTTGGGGTGAGAAATTTTAAGCTCACCATCGAATACGATGGAACCGATTTCTCGGGCTGGCAGATTCAGAAAGGGCAGCGGACGGTTCAGGGTGAACTTTTTCGTGCTCTGGAATCGTTAACCGGAGAATCGACACCGGTTCATGGGGCCGGTCGGACCGATGCGGGGGTTCATGCTCGGGGGCAGGTCGCGAATTTCCAGACGGATCGAAACAATCTTTCGGTGGGAAATGTGCTCAATGGAATGAATGCGCTCATTCCCAAAGATGTCACTATTTTACAGGTTGAAGAAGTTGACCTGTCGTTTCATGCGCGCAAAAGCGCTACCGGTAAGCTCTACGAATATCTTGTCCAATCGTCTTCGGCTCCATCGGCCCTTCATCGGAATCGGAGTTATTGGTTTCGTTGGGCTCTCGATTTGGACTTGATGCAGGAAGCGGCCGCACAGTTTGTCGGGCGACACGATTTTCTGAGTTTTCAGGCCGCCGGAAGTCCACGTGGAACCACCGTGCGAACGCTCCGTCAACTTGACATTTTAGCCCATGATGACTATATTACTTTCAGTCTCGTTGGTGATGGATTCCTCTACAAAATGGTGCGTTCTCTCGTGGGTACGTTACTGGAGGTCGGGCGAGGCAAAATGACTCCGGAAGAAGTGGCGAAGATCCTGGCAGCTCGTGATCGAACCCTAGCTGGTCCTACCGCCCCCCCGCACGGTCTCTATCTGGATCGGGTCTTCTACGTATGAGAATTGTTCACGTCATTACCCGAATGATTCTGGGAGGAGCCCAGGAAAACACCTTGTTGACCGTTCAGGGGTTGCAAGAGCGGGGACACGATGTTCTGCTCGTGACAGGGCCTGCATTGGGCCCCGAAGGGGAACTTCTCGAAGAGAGTCGTCGGTCCGGAGTTCGGGTCGAGATCGTGGAATCCTTGCGTCGAGAAATCCACCCCGTTCGGGATCTGAAAGCGACGATCGCCTTGCGTCGTCTCTTGCGTCGAGAGCGACCTCAGGTCGTTCATACCCACAGTTCCAAGGCCGGTATCATTGGGCGAGCGGTTGCTGCCGGGTTAAAGATCCCTGTGGTGATTCATACGATTCACGGTCTTCCTTTTCACCCCTATCAGTCGGCTTTGCTGAGGATGTTTTATATCGGACTGGAAAGGCGGGCTGCGCGCTGGACGGATCGGTTGATTACCGTTGCTGACGCCATGGCAGACCAAGCCAGTCGAGTGGGTATTTCAACGCCTGATCGATATACCACCGTTTATTCCGGTATGGAGGTGGATCGGTTTCTTGCTGCTGGACGGTGTCGAAATATACCGGAGGAATGGAACTCGCTGGGGATCGGTCCTGAGCATCGCTTGGTGACCACGGTAGCGCGCTTGGCTCCACTGAAGGGACATGAGGATCTTCTCGAAATGGCGCCTCGAATCGTTCGAAGGTATCCGGAGGTTCGGTTTCTCTTTGTGGGTTCAGGAGAACTCCAAGCAAATCTCGAGCAACGGGTCGCGGAGCTAGGGGTAGGTGATCATGTTATTTTTGCTGGATTGACTCCCGCGGCCCGAATCCCTGAGGTCCTCGGTGCGAGTGACCTGGTCGTTCACCCCAGTTATCGTGAGGGTTTGGCACGTGTTTTGCCCCAGGCAATCCTGGCGGGTGTTCCTGTCATCACGTACGATCTGGATGGGGCCGGCGAGATCGTCGAAGAGGAGATTTCGGGGTCTTTGGTTTCGCCCGGTCATCGAGAAGAGATGGAGGCCAAGATATTGTCTTATTTGGCGCGACGCGATTCATCTGGGAAAATTGAACGGGTGGACGAGTCCGTACGCTTGCGAGTTGCCAATCGCTTCCGTTCCGAGGTCATGGTGGAAGAGATCGAAAAGGTTTATGACCAGGAGTTGAAGGGGAGAAAAAC
>JASMLP010000132.1 GCA_030748635.1 Planctomycetota bacterium | reverse complement strand
CAAACAGAGCGAGAGCCTTCTCATCGGCCAGCGGGCGTTCCGCACGCATCCATTTCCGAACCACCTCTTCGAGGCCGACGATCGGCTTCCATCCGATCTCGATCTCCTTTTCCGATAGCTCATTGATGTTGAGAAAAGACTCTTCGGTCACCTTGCGAAGTCGGGTGGTCAAAGCCTCCATTTCTCCCAGCAAGAGATCCACCGTCTGACGTTCTCGAAAACTGGCCAACTCGAGAACCAGAGGTTGGTCCCCCTTTCGTGTCCATGCACCTTTTCCGGTCCGAACCGTATCCAGAACCGAAAGAATCCGCTTCCGGTGTCGACCCAGGCGAGCCCCTCGAGCTCGTTGCAAGCCCGCGAGATTTCGTTCCCACTCCTGGGGGTCTTCCGACAGCGCCCCCGCTTCCCGAAAAGCGAACCGGGCCAGGGTAAACGCCTCGCTTTGCTGGGCGAATCGGCCCAGGTCGAGATAGTTTCGGTGCACCTCGAGACGCAGACGTTGGTTCTGTGGGTCCAGACGATACGCCTTCGACCACAGTTCGACCCGTTCCTGCAGTTCAGCCAGAAGAGATTCCGACTTCTCACGATTCTCCAGCCCGAGTTCTCCGTCCGCACTCCGTTTCCCAAGCGTAACCTGGTGGGCTTCCACCCGCGCCGAAAGTTCCGCGGCCCCACGAACGGCCTGAGAAACCAGCCCTTCGAGAAGCGCCTTCCGATGAGCTCCCCGAACCATCCGGGTGCCGACCAGAACTGTCGCGGCGCTAAGCACCACGGCCGCCCCGATCCCAACCCCGACCCGATGACGCCGAATCCATTTCGTCAGCCGTTCGATCACCGAATAACGCGCCGCCTCGACCCACCCCCCTTCAAGGTAGTGAAGAATGTCATCTCGCAAGCCGTCGACCGTGGCGTATCGATCTTCCGCCTCGAAGGCCATGGCCCGAGAAACAATAGCCGCGAGTTCTCCGGAAAGTTCGGGCGATCGTTTTCTGGGGTGATCGACAATCCCCCGGCGAAGGCGAACCAAAATCTCCTGGGCTGAATTTTCCAGGTACGGTCGGGACCGGGTCACAATCTCGTAGAGCATCGCCCCGAGTGAATAGATGTCGGTGCGACCGTCGATCTCGTCGTGACAACCCCACGCCTGCTCCGGGGCCATGTACATCGGTGTTCCCACGACTATCCCCTCCTGAGTGCGGACACCGCCAGCTCCCATCTCCTCGAATTCGATGTCGGCATTTTCCGTGAGGGAGTCCGAAAACGGGTCTTCCTTCCCCACGATTTTGGCCAACCCCCAGTCCATCACCAAGACCTCGCCAAAGTCGCCCAGCATCACGTTCTCCGGCTTGAGATCCCGATGAACCACTCCGCGCGAATGAGCAAACGAAACGGCGTCACAGATCTTGAGAAAATCTCGCAACAGTTTCCGTTGCTCCCTCTTCCAGTCGACGCCCTCCAGAGAAGCCGACTCGAACAGGTGCTGGGCCAGAGATTGCCCCCCCACCTTCTTCATACTGAAGAAGAAGCCCCCCTCCTCGGTTCGCCCCAACTCATGCACCGGCACGATATTCGGGTGTTCGAGCCACCCCGTGATTCGCGCCTCACGAACAAACCGCCCCAGAGAGTCGTCTTCTCCCGAAGCCGGACGGAGTTGCATCTTCAACGCGGTACGACGATCGAGGTCCGGATCGTAGACATCGTAGATCGCCCCCATCCCCCCCCGACCGATCTCCAGGGCATCCCGAAATCGAGCAATGTCCTCTCCACGGCAGGTGATCTCGGAGTCCGAACCGGGATCGTCAGCAATCGTCCGAGCGCTGGCGATCTGGGAGGCGCTTTCCGGACCCTTTTCCGGTTCGACGGGATCCGGTTGTGTCTGGGGATGATCTTTCATGAATTACGACACCGCCTCGGTCCCGACAATTTCTACCGGACCCACGAATCGCCCGCGCCTTCCGCCTGCCCGCCACTCCCGCGATGGGCCGCGACATAGTTCTGGTAGTTCCCCGCCGATTGGAGGATGCTGGCAATCTCCTCCTCGCTCAGAGCGCGAACGATCCGTCCGGGGCTGCCCAGAATCATCGATCCCGGCTGGAGATATTTCTTTCCCGGAGGCAAGACGCTCCCCGCCGCCACCAGACAGTCCGAAGCGATTTCGACGTTGTCCATGACGATCGCCCCCATGCCGATCAGGACACGGTCCGCGATCTGGCAGCCGTGAAGGATGGCGCCGTGGCCCACGGTGATATCTTCACCGAGAACCAGTCGGGAAAGGTCGTGGGTCTGGTGCACGACGCAGGAGTCCTGGATGTTCGTGCGAGCGCCGATCACCATCGGACCGACATCGCCTCGAATCGTGGCCTGGCACCAGACACTGACCTCCTCGTGAAGCGTAACTTCGCCGATGACATCCGCGGAGGGTTCGATCCAGACCGAGGGGTGAATCTGGGGAGAGTGGCCGTCAAAGTCTCGGATCATGAGTGCATTCTACCTCTTTGCGGAAATGGAAGTCCTCGGTCAAACGAAACACTTCGATTCACTCTCCATGCTCCAGACCTCAACTCCCGATGTACAGCGAGGCCGGATCCTTCGCGAATCGCGCCTCGAGTTCCTCGCTGTAACCGATCGTGGCCTCGGGAAACCAGATGGGGAGAACCGACTGGAGAGCTTCCATCCGGGACTTCGAAAGCCCCAGACTGCACCGCTTACCGTGGCGGTCCGCAAACCCGATCCCGCGCTTCTTACCGACCGGCGCTCCAGAAATCACGATCTGGGTGGTGATGAAATAAGCCCAGACCACATCCTGGCGATGGGTCACCGCCATCCGGTAAGGCTTCCAGTCCTGGATCGTCCGATCGCGAACGAGGCTGAGAAACGAACTGATCGCGGGGATCACGAACGGAGCGGCGAAGATCAATCCCCCGATGAGCATTTCGAGGTCATCCTCCTGGATCATCAAAAACAGACCCACGCCGGACCCCGCCACGATACAGAACACACAAACCACGAAGATATTGCGGGCGTACCGCTTCATCCGGGAGTAGAAATCGAGCAGAAAGAGTTCCATTTCGGGGGAATTCATGTATTTCATTGTAGAGGTTTGTCCACCGATTTTCCTCGATCCTTACGAAAGAGGAAACCGCTGGGGGGACGAATCTGGCGAATCGACCGAGGAGACCGTATGCTGAACTTTCTTCGATCTGAACCCGGAATCCGACACACCGTCCTTCCTCAACTCGAGATCCTGTCGATGAGAATCCAACGCCTCTTCCTCCTTGCGATCTTCCTCTGTGGCAACGCCTGCCAACCGGGACAGGACGTTTCGCCTCCCCCTCGCGCAGAAACCCCGAAAAAAACACCCCCTTCCTCTCCTACCCAGATCGCCCAACCGATGACACTCAATCCACTCACTCCCGAAGAAGAACATGTGATCGTCCACAAGGGGACCGAACGCCCCTTCAGCGGCGAATACAACGACCACAAGGCCGTGGGCACCTACGTCTGCCGACGTTGCGACGCTCCCCTCTACCGCTCTACCGACAAGTTCGCCTCCGGCTGCGGATGGCCCAGTTTTGACGACGAGATCGAGGGAGCGGTGAAGCGCCTCACCGACGCCGATGGACGACGCACCGAGATCCTCTGCATGCGCTGTGACGGCCACCTGGGACACGTCTTCCTCGGCGAACAGTTGACCGAGAAAAATACCCGTCACTGCGTCAACTCACTCTCGTTACGATTCGTTCCCGACGACTCCGAATGACTCGCCGGATGTCCTTTCCAGCCCGCGTCTCTCGACGAATACTCGTCGCCCTTCTCCTCGCCCTCTCTTGCGGACCCACTTCCGGAGAAGCCCAGGAACATCGCTCTCGCAACCAGAAACCCAGCCCAACCCACCGAGACGTGGCCTACGGAACCCATCCACGCAACCTTCTCGACTTCTATCAGGCCGAAGTCGCTCGCCCGGCCCCGCTGGTCATCTACATCCACGGCGGCGGATTCGCCCAGGGGAGCAAGGACTCCTTTGGCAGAAATCCCGCCCTCTCCCGACTCCTCGGCCAGGGGATCCACGTCGCCTCGATCAGCTACCGCTACGTGCGAGGCGGTCCGGACCCAAAACCGCTTCCCGGTCCACTACACGACTGCGCTCGCGCGGTGCAGTTTCTGCGCCACAAAGCGGCCGACTGGAAGATCGACCCCCAGCGAGTGGGCGCCTTCGGCAGTTCGGCCGGTGGGCAAGCCTCCCTGTGGTTGGCCTTTCATAACGATCTAGCGGACCCCCAGAGTTCCGACCCCATCGAACGAGAATCCACTCGTCTGCAGTGCGTGGGATCGATCAACGGCCCCTGCTCCACCGACCCCGCCTGGATCGAACGCCACCTCACCGGGGCCCAGGTCGAATGGTTCCGAGGAATCATCGAGAAGGATTTCGGTCTCGACTCCTACCGGGACGCGTATCGAAAAGAGTTCCGGGGACGAATCCGAGAGTGCGCCCCGATCACCCATCTGAGTCCGGACGACCCGCCGGTCTATCTTCAGCACAGCGCCCCCCTCCAGGAAATCCGTAGCCGCAACTATCCGGGCGGCCTGATCCACTGCCCGCTCTTCGGAGTCCGTCTGGCCGAAGAGCTCGACTCCATGGGAATCGAACACGTCCTGGTGATCCAACGCGAAACCCACGGAACCGGTCGGGATCCCTACGGGAGCCTCAGCTCCTTCTTGGCCGCCCAGCTGCTCACCGCCCGCCAGAGACGCTAACCCACAGGGCGGTAGACAGATGGGAGAAACCAGCGGAAAAGCGTTTCCGTAGCCACCCCAAGCCCTCTCCCAATCCGTACGTAACCTGAGTTCAGAGAAAGGGAAAGATCGGAAAACCGCGTTTCCCTTCCCATCCGTAGAAGGGTAGAATTTCGCCTTGCCTTAGGATCGATCAAGGAGAGG
>JASMLP010000131.1 GCA_030748635.1 Planctomycetota bacterium | reverse complement strand
ACGTTGCACCAGGTTCGCAGGGTTCTTCGCGACGAGGAGAAAGTTTTTGTGCGGTTGATGCAGGAAGAACTTCTCGACCAGGTCTCGAGTCCAGCGGATCTGGAGGATGAGTTCCGGATTCTTTTTGGAGTCTGATTCTTCCCCGATTCAGGATTCGGTTTGGCGCCGTCAGATTATTTTTTTATTGGCGGGTCGTTGAGCTCGAGCAGGGTGTGGATGACCGGGTGGTAGGCGGCGATCACGTCGGCGCCGATGGCGAGGGCGCCGATCACTTTTCGGTAGGCCCGGAGCTTGTCGGTGTGAGGGGTCGTGGGGCGGGATTCGATCCGGGGGTGCTCCCGGGCGATCCGGAACCAGTAGTGCGTTTCGCGTCGGAAGAACGGATTGCCGGCGGCTTCGGCGATCCGTTTCCAGAACCGTTCGCCGAGTTTTTCGGTCTCTTCAGGGGTCTCCTCGTGCCAGTCGAGGAGATTGGTGAGTTCTTCGATGTCGTCGGGGGTGGCTCGGCGGGAGGCGAGAACGAGGAGAGCGAGGCTTCCCGCGATCTGGCGTTCGCGCAGCGCCCCAAGGAGCGCGTCGCGGTCGGGACTGTAGCGCAGGGCGAGTTCGCCGATCTGGGGGTGATCGCACTCGGCCGGATCCATCACCGTGGTGGAGCCTCCCTGCCGGACCCGGACCAGGCCGAGGTCGGCCAGACGGTGAATAGCCTGGCGAACGAGGAGGCGGGAAAGTCCGAACTGTTCGGAGAGTTCTCGCTCTGGGGGGACGGTCGACCCGGGTTTGAGATCGCCCGAGAGAATCGATTCGGCCATCCGATCAAAGACTCCCTCGGCCGCGGTTTTTCTGGGGAGAGATGTGAACACAGTGTAGGGGGGGGAAGAAGTCAAAGGGTGGGGTCCGGTCGATTCGGGGTGAGGGGAGTGATCGGGACGATTGAGAAGTGGGTGCTCGGCGCCTAAATTGGATAACTAAGTTATCCAATAGAAGAGAATATAGGTTAATTATCGATATATAATAGAAATATTTACTTTATTCCTCGAAATCGGTATCGACGAGGAGCGGCACATCTCGGCGGGGTGAAGCCGCGCGCTTGACAAGGGAAACCCGATTGCGGCCTAAGGGTGTTTTCAGATCGCTTGGAGTTCGATGTCGATCGACTTGAGCGCTTGGATTTCTTCCTGGAGATCGGTTTCGGTCAGGGGGTTCGACTCCAGCCAGTCGTGAGGGACCTCGAGTTTGAAGCCTTTTTTGCGAACCTTGATCTTCATTTTCGGAAGAGGTTGCGAGCTGCGGCTGCGGTGGAAGAGTACGGCAAGGCGCAGGAGGCTCGTGAGTCGTTGGGAGGCTTGGCGGTTGGATGGACGGAGCTCGTCGAATGAAGTCGGAGTCCATTTTCTCCGGTGATGTCGGACGAGCTGGGAGATCAGCATCTGATCGTTCATCGAAAAGCCTGGGAGGCTGGAATATTCTAGTAAGTAAGCGCCGTGTTTGTGGTATCCGGTGTGTGAGATGGCCAGCCCGATTTCGTGCAGTCGAGCGGCCCAGCTCAGGAAGGGCTTTTCCCACTCCCCGAACTTCCAGCCATCGCGCACCTGTTCGAAGAAGTCGAGGGCGGTGTTTTCGACCCGAGCAGCTTGCTCCGGATCGACGTGGTAGGTCCGGGACAGATTTTTTACGGTTTGTTCCCGGATATCATCGTGACCCAGTCGTCCGAGGAGGTCGGTGAGAATCCCCTCTCTGAGGGTCGCTCGGGTCGACTCCATATGTTCAATATCGAGTTCATCGAAGGCGGCCTGAAGAATAGCCAGTCCTCCGGGGAGAACCTCGGCGCGGTCCGCGTCTAATCCGGGCAGGTCGATCTGGGAGGTGTGTTCAGCCTCGACCAGGCTGTCCGAAAGAAGGTCGAGACCTTTTTTTGTAATTCCGCCTGGCGACCACCCGGTTTCGGATAGGACTCGGTCGACGGCTCGGATAGTTCCGGAGGATCCGATACAAGCGTTCCATCCTAGTTTCCGAAACGGTTTGCGTATCGATTGAATCTCCAGCGCGGCGGCCAGGGTTGCCTTGCGAAGCCGACGTTTGGAGATCTTGTTCCGAGGAAAATATCGGAGAGTGTAGCTCACGCACCCCATGAAGAGACTCTCGATCTGTTCGGAGATCAGTTCGTTTCCGATAATGCATTCGGTGCTGCCACCACCGATATCGATCACCAGTCGGCGTCCGGTTCCGGCTTGAATCTGTCCCGCGACTCCTAGGTAGACCAGACGGGCCTCTTCCTGGCCGGAGATGATCTCGATCGGGAATCCGAGCGCCTCTTCAGCTTCCTCGAGAAAATCGTCCGCGTTGGCTGCGAGGCGGAGAGTGTTGGTTCCTACGGCGCGAATGTTTTCGGGGGGGATATCTCGGATGCGTTGACCGAAGGTTCGTAAGCACTGGAGGGCGCGCTCCTCGGCTTCCTCGGTGAGGTTCTTGTTCTCGTCGAGGCCGGCTGCCAGAGCAACTCGGTCTCGAACCCGATCGACGATGCGGGGATGACCTTCTCGGACTCTGGCTACCACCATGTGGAAGCTGTTGGATCCGAGATCGATGGCGGCCAGATCTCCTGTGAGGGGGGAGGAGTTCCTGCTGTGGTGGTTAGAAGAGGAACGGGGCATCTTGGAAGAATGTTCTGGGGGTTCTGTGGAGTCGAATCCGTATCGGGATGAGGGGCTGAGCAAATCATGCCAGCAATGTTTGGTCTCGAAAAGGGCACTTTTCCGTATCGGGTAGACATTTTCTGGTCACGGATACGGGAGAGGGGTATCCTTCTTCTTCGATGTCTACTTCCAAGCCTACTTCCAAGCCCTACCCCGGGGCGTTGATCGTCGCCGAAGGGATCGACGGTTCAGGGAAAAGCACTCAACTCTATCTACTCAAGCGTTGGTTGGAGATTTCCGGGTTTCGGGTACATTTTACCGAATGGAACTCTTCTCCACTGGTTCGTTCGGCGACCAAGCGTGGTAAGAAAAAACAGCTTTTGACACCTTCGACTTTTTCGCTGATCCATGCGGCGGACTTTGCGGATCGTTGGGAGCGTCAGATTTTGCCTCTGTTGGAAGCGGGATATCTGGTGTTGGCTGATCGGTATGTCTACACAGCCTATGCTCGAGATGGAGCTCGGGGTTGCTCTGCTGAGTGGTTGCGAAATCTCTACCGTTTCGCGGTCAAGCCGGACATCACTCTCTTTTACCGTTCACCGTTAGAGATCTCGCTTTCGAGGATCCTTCAGAATCGAACCCGGTTGAAATTTCATGAAGCGGGGATGGATCTGGGACTCTCGCTCGACCCTCGGGAGAGTTTTCGATTGTTTCAGGGGATGATCCTGGAGCAGTACGATTCGATGGCAGAGCCTGAAGGCTTTGAGGTGCTTGACGGTACGCAGAGCGTGCACGATCTTCAGATCCGGACCCGTTCACTTATTCGCAAGCGGATCGATCTCGAATGCTATCGTCATGAAGATCGAGGGGGGGTGGGTCATAACTGATCTCGTGCCTCATCGTCCGGTGGTGCCTGAAGCGACCAGGGAGATGCATCAGGAACTTTCTGGGAGTTTGATTGTGGTAGAGGGCGCCGACGGTTCGGGGCGAACCACTCAGATCGAGTTGCTCACGGAATGGTTGGAGCATTGCGGGCACGCTGTGGAGACGATGGGGTTACGGCGTTCCTATCTTGTCGCTCGCAATCTTGATGAAGTCATGGGGCGCAATGTCGTGACCCGGACGACCTTGTCCTTGCTCTATGCGACCGACTTTTTCGACCAACTCGAAAATCGGATTCTTCCCGCTTTACGGTCTGGATTCGTGGTTCTGGCGGATCGTTATTTCTACTCGTTGGTCGTGCGCGCGGTGGTTCGGGGAATTCCCAGCGACTACCTGGAAGAGATCTATCGCATCGCTCGGAAACCCGATTTGGCTTTTCGGCTCGATGTCTCTCCTCGGGTGGCGTTCGATCGGACATTTGCCGACAAGGGCGAGATCAGCTTCTGGGAGTCGGGTCGGGATCTTCACCTCAAGGACGATCTTTTCGCGTCTTTTCTCGAGTACCAGAGTTTGCTTCGCAAGCAATTCGATCAGTTGGCGGAGCGTAACGATTTTCTCATCATCGATGGGGAGGCGTCGGTTTCGAACGTGAACGAGAAACTTCGCCTCCACATCGGAAAATTGTTAGGGATCGAGGATCTCTCCTTTCAGCCCACCTCCTTCTTCGGCTCCAACTGGGATTGATTTTTCAGTCAGGAACCGAACCGTTCTGAAGGTGTCCTGGCTGGAGAGTCCCTTGTCAGGGTATTCGTGGCGCTTATGGACTGAATGCGTGTCGGTTCTGGAGAAATTTGGAATCGATTCAGAGGCCTCGGTTCCACTCGGGGCGCAGGGGAACCTGGCCGTCGAGCGCTCGGTCGAGATGCTCGAGGATTCGGTCCCGGTCGCGCGGAAGACGACCGGAGATCGGGAGGTAGTTGGAGGCGTGATTGGTGCGAAAGATTGCGTCGGTCGGGTTGCAATGGGCGACGAAGGCGCGAAGCTCTTTCAGGAGGTCGGCTGGGTCGGGTAGATGGAAGCGGTTGGTGGAGGCTAGCTTGGCGATCGGAGTTTCAGGCACGATCGTGAGCGTGAGCAGGGAGAGAAACCGGGGGTCCATGGCGCTGGCCAGGCGGGCCGATTCGAGAGCGTGGATTTCGTTGCGTTCCAGGCCACCGATTCCCAGGAGGAAGATGGCTGATAGCTTCATGCCGGCGGCCTTGGCTTTTTCCGCGGCTTCGACGTGATCCGCGTAGCTGGCTCCTTTGGCGATTCGTTTGAGGGTCGGGTCGTCGCCCGATTCGGGGCCGATGTAGAGGAGATCGAGTCCCTGGTCCCTTAGAGAGGCCAACTCGTCGGGGGCCTTTTCCAGGATGTTCATCGCGGTGGCGTAGCAACTGACTCGACGCAGGTTTGGAAACGCATCGTGGCAGGCTTCGAGCAGGGTTGACCAGGTTTCGAGGTCGAGAATCAGGGCGTCTCCATCGGCGACAAAAACCTTTTGAACCTTCTCGCCATCGACTTCTCGGGCCATCTGGATGTCGGCGAGAGTTTCCTCCAGATCCCGAACTCGGAAGGATTTTTCTCGGTACATGTCGCAGTAGGTGCAGGCGTTCCAGGAGCAGCCGATGGTGGCCTGGAGGATGAGCGAATGCGCTTCGCTGGGGGGGCGATAGATCCGTCCTTCATAACGCATGACTCTATTTCCCCAGAAGTCGAAAGGTCTGGCAAGTGTGTTTCTTTCCCAGAGGGGTGTTTGGCGGAGAGGTCAATCCTTTGCCGCTTTGTCGGCCTCGTTGGAAAGAATGGTGGAACTGGGGCCGGGGGTAAGTCCGATATATCGAAGAGCTGCATGGACGATCTCTTCCACTGATCGCTCCAGCGGCCATCGATCTGCTCCCTGTTCGATGGTTTGGTAGGTGAGTGACTCGACGAGATGAAAGAGTGTGAACGCTGTTAATTCGATGTCAGCGATCGGGTGTAGTTTTGATTCGTTTTTTTGTAGTAATGCGCGGATTTTGCCGAGGACTTGCTGCTCGCTGGGGCGAGTTCCGATGCTGGATCGAAACGCGGGGACTCCGCGTAAGGCGACATAAAGATCGTGGTGTTCGAGGTACAGTTCCGATAGGCGTTTGACCACCAACCAGACGATGGATTCGAGGGGACGATTTTCGTTTCGGGAGAGAAGGTCGAGGATCGTTTCGGCTTCTCGGTTGGCTAGCCGATTGATGATCGGTTCCAGAATTTCGTCTTTACCGGGAAAGTATTCGTAGACCGAGCCGACCCCGACTCCCGCTTCCTGGGCGATGCGGTTGGTGTTGAAGCCGTCCAGCCCTTCATGAGCGAGTAGTTTCGTTGCCGCGTTCAGAATTCGTTCGACGGTTTTTTTCGACCGGGCTTGGCGCGGCGTTCGGCGTTTCGGGGTCGTGGTTCGGGGCATGGAGGTTTGCGTAGAGATTTCGAGTTCAGGCGGTTTGGGGGTGGAATTGACAGAGTTCGTTGAAGTACAGCGTGAGGACTCGGTCTCGCAACCCGATCGGAAGCTCGTCGAGTATGTGGTTGATCTCGGCCATTTCGCTGTCGGGCAGACCGCCTTCACCGAGTCCGACCATCTGAAGGAGTTGCATCAGCACTTCGTCGGGAACCGTGGAAGTGTCAAACCCCTGAAGGGCTTCACGCACCATGGCCACCATCGGCCCTTGCTCCTGGGTAGAGCCTTGGATGACTTCGATCGAGGCGTCCAGGTCGGAGAAGAAAGCGTCCAGGACGCTCTCTTTTTGGAGGGGAATCAGGTTGATGTGAAAATTGCTCGGGAGCTCTTCGATCTGCATCTGTGGATGTGTTGTCCAGCCGCGTTTTTTGAGTTCGTCGCACAGAGCAAAGACGTCAATGGTCTCCGTGGCGATGGCAAATAGTGTCATCCCAGGAGTCCCTACGAGTTTCAGTTCGGGATGAGCTTCGATGCCTGATCGGAATCGATTGCTGAGTCTCAAGAGTTCCGAGGCGATCTTGAGAAAACCCTCACGTCCTTGGTGGCGAAGTACGGCCCAGCAAGCCGCAAGGGGTCCACCCGACTTGCTGCTCTGAACAGTGGGATTGATGATCGTGTATCCGGGCCATCCGGAGTAACTGAAGATCTGGTGCTTGCGGATTTCGGCGTTGCGATGAAGTACGACCGAAGCTCCTTTGGGGCAATACGCATATTTATGGAAATCCATCGACATCGAGGTCACCCCCTCGACCTGGAAGTCGAAGTCGGGAACATCGGCGCCCAGTTCTCGAAAGAAGGGGAGAAGAAACCCTCCGATACAACCGTCGACATGGAAAAGGAGGCCCTTTTCGGCGGCGATTTTTCCGATGGTCGGAACGGGGTCGATGGCGCCATTGGCATAGGAGGGGGCGGAGGCGACCAGTAGGATCGTGTTGGGGTCGATCGATTCACGGATGGCGCTTGGGTCTGCCTGGCAGGTGTTTGGATCGATCGGAGTCACCTTCGTCTCGATTCCGAAGTAGTGGGCGGCTTTGTGGAAGCAGGGGTGAGCGCTGATCGGGAGCACCATGTTGGGGGTCGTGATCTGGGGGCGGTTGACGCGGGCGTGATCTCTCGCGGTTTTGACGGCCAGCAGGACACTTTCCGTTCCTCCGCTAGTGAAGTTGCCCACGACATTTTCGTCTCCTCGCAGGTGATTGGCTGCCCAGGCGACGATCTCCGTTTCGAGTTTCATTGTGCTAGGGAAGACCGTGGGATCGAGTGCGTTTTGCCACATGTACTGGCGAAACGCTTCCTCGGCCAACGCTTCGGTCTCTTCGGAGGCGTGGAAAACATAGGCCAGGGCCTTGCCGTCACGCCAGTCGATGTCATTTCGCTTGAGTTCGTTCAGTTCGGCAAGAATCTGTTCGGGGGAACTTCCCTGGGCGGGGAGTGGATGAGTCATGATGGGATCCTGATCAAAAGGATATAAATCCGAGTAATTGCTCGGATTTATACGGACCGAGGCCTCATTCGTCAAGTAGGAACTTCTGAAAATCGTCCTGGGGCCGTGATAGGGCGGGTCGAGGGCGATTTTTGGGGCCTCGCGAGGAGCCGAACCCCGGACTTTTCAGCGCTTGAAGCCGAAGTAGAGGCTTCCTCCGCCCATGGAATCTGGACTCGATGAGTTCGAGCGCCACATCATGAAGAGGCTGGGGATGCGGTGACGGAGAGCTTGCGACGGCGTCTTTGTTTCGGTCAATCCGAGAGAGACTTCCAACTCTTGAGCGAACTCGAGAGCGCACTGGGTGCGAAGGCTCGGATTGCGGACAAGAGCGCGCATGCAGATCGCTTCGGTGGTCGCCGAGATCTTGGGGTCGAAAAAGCGTGGAGCGAGGACGGGAGCTTCGAGGGTTTGCCGGAAAATTTCGCCGGAGTCGGAACCTGAATGCGGGAGATTGCCGGTCAGGATCTGGTAAAGCATGACTCCCAGTGCGTAGAGGTCGGCTTTTGGACTGAGGCGGCCGGGGATTCCCTCGATCATCTCGGGAGACATGTAGTGCGGGGTGCCCCGGAGTTCTCCTTGAAGCCATCGTCGACTCTGTCCGCCCAGAAAGCATGAACGAGACAGGCCGAAGTCCATCAGTTTGGCGCGGCCGTCAGGGAGAATCATGATGTTGCTGGGTTTGAGGTCGAGGTGGACGATTCCCGATTCATGACAGGCCGAAACCGCTCGGGCAATTCGACTGAGATGTTGAAGCAGCGAGGTTCGGTTCAGGGTCCGTTCGTCCAGAATGTCGGCGAGGGTTTTTCCTTCGAGTTTCTCCATGACCAGGAACTGGTAACCGTCCTCTTCGAAGTAGTCGAGGTAGCGGACGATGTTGGGATGAGAAAGGCGAAAGCCGAGGCAGGCCTCTCGCTCGAGGCTGCGTTGCATCCACCGTGGAGAATCCGGACCGAGCGTCTTGATGGCTACCGGACGATCGAATGCTCGGTCGAACCCCTCATAGATGACCGCCATGCCCCCTTGCTCGATTTCGCTTTCGAGGGTGTATCGTCCGCGCCAGGTTCCAAGCGGCGCCGGTCCCATGCGAACGGGGGGAGAGTGGGTTTGGAGGCTTTCGTGGTGACTCATGTCGGGAAATTCTTTTCATCTTCTACATCGGCTGTTTCGAGCTGGAACTGGAGTGTTCTGAGTCATTTGGAGAAGGATTCCTCTTCTGTTTCAAGGCTCGGATCGATTTCCCGATTCGGTGGAGAGAACCGAATTCAAGTGAGTTTTCTGGGGTGTATTTGAGGGTGTCTGGTTTGTATTTCATCAAGTCGTTACGATGGTCTATTCATGCTGGAGAATGATTCTTGATCGATACGATCGTTGTCGGGTCCGGTTATGGCGGAAGTGTTGTGGCTGCCCGCCTCGCAGGGACGTGCGAAGTCTTGCTGCTCGAACGCGGACGGGACTGGCCTTTACCCGAGCTCCCCAGAAGTCTCGGTGAATTGATGCGTTCCTATCTGCTTCGGAGAAGGCGGCCGCTGGGATTGTGGGAGTTTCGGTTTGGGCGTGGAACGGGTACCGTTTTCGTGTCGGCGTTGGGTGGGGCCAGCCTGGTGAATTACGGCATCACCGCTCGTCCGGACCCCCACATCTTCGATACCTGGCCGGTTTCTTGGGGTGAGATGCAGCGTTACTACGACCGCGCGCTCGGTGTACTTTCGCCCTCTTCGGCTCCGGTTGGGGAGGAGTTGCTGGATAAAAAATTTCTCGACCGGATCGAGCCGGGCCGTCGAGTGGACTTGGAAAACACCATCGACTGGAAGGATTGCACGTATTGTGGGCACTGTGTTCCCGGTTGCCGAGAAGGAGCCAAGCTCAATTTGACCCGGACCTACCTGGCTCTGGCTCGTGAGAAAGGGCTGCGGGTCCGGACCGAAACCGAGGTGGTTGGAATCGAGCCCCTCCCGGTGGAAGGGTATCGTCTTCAGGTTCGATCGACTGCGAATCCTGGCCGTGTCGAGACGCTGGAGTGTCGGCGACTCGTTCTTTCGGCTGGAACGTTCGGGACGATGGATCTACTCCATCGGATGCGTGCGAAGCTTCCGCTCAGTTCATCTTTTGGGCAGCGGGTGAGTATGAACGGTGATGCGCTGGCTTTCCTGTATAACACCAGTCACTCCATTTCGGGTGAGCACGGCGCACCGCTCACCACTTCCGTTCGGCTTCGGTTCAGGGATCATGAAGAGAAGCTGAGAAGTTTGCTCGTGATGAGCGGCCGGATTCCCCGTTCGATGGCTTACGGCTCTGCATTTCTGCTGTCGTGTTTTTCCGGTCTTCTCGGCCAGACGCGTGGGCCGGTCGGGGTGGAGTCGAGGAGTCGACGTCTTTATCGGCGCATCCGGGATCTTTGGTCTGTGGGGGCAGGTGGAGCGCTATCTCATTCGTTCATGTACAAACTCGATGCTCAGGACAGCGCGGCCGGTGTGGTTCGGTTCACCTCTTCGGGTCGAGGGGTGGTCGATTGGCCGGGGTATGCTCGGGACCCGATCTTGCGCACCGCGGTGAGTCGGTTGAATCGATGGGCCGACCGGGTCGGGGGAACGGTTGTTCTTTTGCCCGGACTTCATCGAGCGATGAAGGGGTTCAGTGTTCACACCCTGGGGGGATGTCGTATGGGGTCCTCTCCCTCGGAGGGGGTCGTGGATCCTGAATGTCGGGTCTTTCGGCCCGACGGAGGGGTCTATGACGGTTTTTATATCGTGGACTCGACGGTATGTCCCTCCTCGTTGGGGGTTCCGCCAAGCTTGACGATCTCGGCCGTTGCCGAGAGGGCGGCTGAGGCGATGTTGGGCTGAACCCGTAGTCGGTGGGGTGGTGGGTTCGGTCAGGTAGCGAATGTTTTGGGTGGAAACTGCGCTGACTGTATTGTCAAATTTGACTTGACAAGTATGAGGTGGTGTTTTCGTAAGTCCTTTATTTTTGGGGCTTTTTGAGATTGGTATCGGATTTGTTATGGCTGGGGTTGCTGCATCGACCCTGTAGAGTCGGTGATCGGCTTCCCCGAATACCTCTCTCGAAGGAGATCGATACGATGCGTCACTCTTACTCAACCCGACTGTTTTCCGTGCGAGGCCGTCAGAACGGCTTCACCCTGATCGAACTGCTGGTGGTCATCGCGATCATCGGCATCTTGGCGTCGATGATTTTCCCGGCTTTCCAGACCATGAGAAAAAATGCGCAGATGGTGCAGTGTACTGCTAATCTCAAGCAGATCGGTCTGGCTGTGCAGACCTACCACGAGAATTATCGTCGATTCCCCGAGGGAACCGGGGCGGCCTTTCTCGGCAAACTTTACGTGAGTGGAGAACTGGCGGAAAATCGCCTGTTTCACTGCCCCGGAGATCCTGTGGACGACGAGAATGGAGCCAAGTTGGCCGCGGCGGCAAAGGGGTCGGGCGGTTTGAATGGGGATAGTGATGGTACCACCTATTCAGCTCGTGATAACACCAAGGGGGGTCTACATGAACTCCGCGGCAGCAAGGTTTTGAATCTGTCCTCTCGGGTTCCGATCGTCGCGGATGAAGACGACGACAACCACGGCGACGACCGGATATTTCTCTTCCTCGATGGACACGCCGAAAAGGTGCGGAAGAGAGATCCAAAGTTTCAGACTTTGACTCAGCCGTTAGCGTACTGAATCATCTCCGTGTGTGCTCCGAGAGCGGAGGCATTGCCTTCGCTCCTCGGCTCATTTTGGGTGGGAATTGGTCCGAGTGGCGGTTTTTGGCATAATGCTCCACTTCCCTTTGAGCGGATAGGAATCCGTTCACCGACTTTTCCCGCTTCGAGATGAGTTCATGAGCAACGCCACTTCTTCAACCACTAACCCACTTCTCCTCACCGAGGGCATTCCTCCTTTCGATAAGATTCGGCCCGAGCATGTCGTGTCGGCAGTGCGCGAATCGATCGCAAAACTCGAGAAACATTTCGAGGAGATCGAGAAGAAACACGAACCGACCTGGAAGGGCCTCCTGGAATTACTTTCCGAACTGGAACGTCCATTCATGCACTTCTGGGCTCCGGTCGGGCATCTGATGAGCGTACGGGACTCCGAAGCTCTTCGTGAGGCGCACCGTACTGTCCAGCCGGAAGTGGTGGCTTTCAGTTTGCGTGCCGGGCAGAGTCGAGTCATCTACGATGGACTCGTGGCTCTACGTGATGGCGAGGATTGGGAGAAACTGGAAGAGGCTCAGCAACGCATTGTGGACGATCGGATCCGATCGATGGAGCAGGCGGGGGTGGCACTTGAAGGAGAGGCGAAGGAGCGGTTCAACGAAATCGCTCAGGAGTTGTCGCGAAATTCGACCGACTTTTCCAATCATCTCCTCGACGCGACGAAGTCTTTTTCTCTGACCTTGACCGAATCTTCGGACGTGGAAGGATTCCCCGAAAGTCTTCTTCAGTTGACGGCTCAGTCGCACAATCAGGCGGTTTCTCGTGAAGCGGTTGAGGGGGAGGAAACGACACCGGCCGAAGCGACTCCGGAATCAGGACCCTGGCGGATCACTCTCGATCAGCCGATATTCATTCCGTTCATGCGCCACTGTCGCAATCGGGAGCTGCGTGAGCAGGTCTATCGATCTTTTATCACCCGGGCTTCCCAGGGAAAGGTGGACAACAATCCGATACTGGTTCGGACTCTCGAACTTCGTCAGGAGCAGGCCGGACTTCTCGGGTACGATAACTACGCGGATCTTAGCCTCTCTCGCAAGATGGCCCCCGATGTCCAGGCGGTCGATGACATGAGTGAAGAGGTTTTCCGCTCCGCGCGTCCTCGATCGGAGGTCGACCATCAGGAACTGTGCGATTTTGCTCGCAAGAGCGGTGAGAGCCGAGAACTGGTCCAGTGGGATCTCGCGTTTTGGTCCGAGCGGTTGCGAGAGGATCGCTTTGGATATACCGATGAACAGTTGCGTCCTTATTTCCCCTTGCCTCGCGTAGTGAACGGTCTTTTTGGGCTGTGTGAGCGCTTGTTCGGAATCACCATTAGCAAGGCGGATGGTGAGGCTCCGATCTGGCACGAGGATGTTCGGTACTTCCGGATGTTCGGTGAGGATGGGGAGCCGATCGCTTCCTTTTTTCTGGACGCGTACTCCCGTCCCCAGGAAAAGCAAGGGGGGGCGTGGATGAATGTCTGTCTCGAGCGTCGAGTGCGAGGAGAAAATGTTCAGTTGCCGATCGCTTATCTTTGCTGTAACGGGACCCCTCCCGTGGGAGACCGCCCCAGCCTGATGACTTTTAGCGAAGTGGAGACGCTTTTCCACGAGTTTGGCCACGGGTTACAGCACATGCTCACCCGGGTGAACTATGCGGAGGCTGCCGGGGTGGCGGGGGTCGAGTGGGACGCGGTCGAGATCGCCAGTCAGTTCATGGAGAACTGGTGCTATCACAAGCCGACGCTGATGGGGATGACCTCTCATGTCGATACCGAGGAGTCTCTCCCGGAAGAACTTTTCGAGAAAATCTGTGCCGCACGGACCTATCGGTCCGCGACTCAGTTTTGCCGACAGCTCGAACTCGGTTGGACCGACCTGGCGTTGCATCACAAGTACGATCCTGGCAGCGAGGAGAGTCCCTACGATGTTCACGCGCGAATCGCGGAGAAGACCTCGGTGCTTTCGCCTCTGCCCGAAGGGCGCTTTCTGTGTGGCTTTGCCCACATCTTTGCCGGGGGATATGCGGCCGGCTACTACAGTTACCTCTGGTCTTTGGTGCTCGCTTCGGATGTTTTCGGGGCCTTTGAAGAAGCTGGGCTCGACGATGAGGCGAAGATCCGGGAGGTGGGGAAACGGTACCGAGAGACCATTCTCGCTTGCGGTGGGGGGCGGGATCCGATGAGCGTTTTCCAGGATTTCCGAGGTCGCAAGCCGACGACCGAGGCGTTCCTGCGTCAACACGGTTTGACCGCGTGATGGCGGAACGCCCCTTTTCGGAGTGATCTTCTTCTCGTCCGGGATATGGAACCGGTTTCCTCCTGAGATTTATCCAAAAACCGTTTCGTAGGGCTCGCCTCCGAACCCCACCAGGACCGTCTTGCCGGTCCGAATCGTCGGGGCGCGTAGGTTTCCGGTCGGACCGAGCATGGCGGCGACGATGTCCTCTAAGGGATCGCTTGCGGGGCGAAACTCACGGACTTTTTTCCCTTTGCAGACGATGACCTTGCTCGCCTTTTCGGCCAGCTCTCCGGCCACATCCTGGCCGAGTTTTCGGCTCGCGGGGACGGTTTCTCGGATGGTGATGTTGCGTTCGCCGATGAACTCATCGGCACGGACACAACTGGTTCAGCCTTTGCGGTGGTAGTACCACTGGATCGATTTGGACATGTGGGACGGTTACTCCTCGCTTTGGGGATGATTTTGGAAAAATTTGAGAATGATTCGACTGGCGTTGATATCCCTGCAAATCCGGCCGACCCAGCGTGATGGCAGATTGCCCTCTCCTCCCGGCCAGGTGTGGCCGCCTCCCTCGATTCGGTAGAGAAGAACTTCGGTGCTATTTCGTCCACCGGGAAAGCGTTCGAGGTAGACACGGGTCTGGTCGCCTGGGTCGAGATCGGGTAGGGAAGAGCGAATGGGCGGTGATTCGCAGCTGTTTTGTTGGGTCCAGAAGCGGATCGAATCGTCGGTCGAGAGGATTCGGCCCCGAGAGCGCCCCAGGCGGGTGAGTCGCACCTCGCCTCCTTCGTAGGGAACCATCGGGTCTTCCGTCCCGTTCATCACCAGGACCGAGACAGTTCGGCGGGGGTGACGGTTCGCAAGGAGAAGAGGCATGCAGGCGGCGACCGGAGCGATGGCAGCAATCTTCTCGGGGAGATCGCAGCCGAGTCGAAAAGAAAAAAAACCGCCGTTGGAGATCCCGGTTGCAAAGACACGTTTGGGGTCGACCGCTTCCTGTGCAATGAGGTGGTCGATCAGCAAAGAGATGAAACGGACGTCGTCGGTTCCGGTTCGATCGGGGATTCCCGGTGCGGTTCGACCGTCGTTCCAGACGCGGTTGACTCCTTCGGGAAAGACGGCGAGGAATCCGAGTTGATCGGCGGCACGCAGGAGTGTGCCGCCGGTGTTTCGGTCAAACTGGCGACCGGCGCCTCCGCCTCCGTGAAAGGCGAGGACCAGAGGCCAGAGACGGTTTCGATCAAAACCCGAGGGGTGCGTGATGTGATAGGTACGTTCGATTTCGTCGTGGCCGAAGGTGCGGGTTTCGAAACGTTGCGAAATGGGTGAGGTTTGAGCCCATCCGCATCCGGCCAAAGAGAGCAAGAGCAGCGCCAAGAGAGGAGAGGGGTTTGCGGTATGCATCGATTTTGGGGGAGGGGGGTGAACTTCGATCTTGGGAGTGCCGGACCAGATGTCCCACACAGAGGCCATTTTCTCGCTTTTGAACCGGGATTGCAAATTGGTGACAGCGATCGGTGAGGGAGTAGAACGGGCTACCGGATGGGAACGGTTCGGAAGTGCCGATCGAGAAACGATCGGGTGTTTTCGAAGACGATCTTGCGCGCGGCTCGGTCCGGATCGAGTCCCAGTAGCAGGTCGTCTCGGTCGGGGGCCTGATCGAGGAGTTCCACCAGGGTGCGTTCGAGTTGAGGGAGCTGCTCACTGGTCGGGAAGGCGTCGGTCACGTTGATTTTCCCGTCGTAGTCCGTTCCCAGGGCCAGTAGGTCCCACGCGCTTTGAGGGTCTCTGGTGTACCACGATTTGCGGGCATCCCGGCAGACGGTGATTACCTGACGGATGTGGTTGAGGAGCAACTCCCCCCAGGCTCGATTGAATTCAGGATTGGGGCGTCCGTACTTTTTCTCGGGTACCGAACGGACACGGCGAAGCTCTCGCTTCGAGGCGAGAATCCGCTGCTCCAAAATGAGTCCTAGGAGTCCTCCAGACTGGTGAATGCGCAGAATCTCTTCGTCGCAGAAATTGATGGTCCAGGGGTTGAACACTCCGGGGGTCGAAGCGTATTCCTGGTCGCTGTCGTGTGGAGAGGCGAGGATGTCGGGGATTGTCTTCGGGTTTCCGCTGGCGGCAAAGTGGCTGACCAGCAGGGGAACCGGATTGTCAGGGTGGGCGCGGTTGTGATCTTCGATGCGTTGGTAGAGTTCCCATCGACCGGCCAGGCTCATATGTTTCAGGTCGATCCGGGTTGGGATCCTGTCGGGCCGATGTTTTTGATCGAGGTCTAGGATTCGATCGAGAACGGCGCGTCCCATTTCGGTAAAACCGGTATCGAGGCCATCGCTCTGATCGAAGATCCGGTGGATGGGTGCGTAGATGCTTCGGGCGTGACCGCAGAGAGCGTTCTGGAAATGGTGGCAGAAGGTGACACAGAAAACCGGGTGGTCCCAGGAGCCCAGGACCCGATCGACCCGGTCGAGAACGTCTTCGGTTTTCGGCGGACGGGCTGGATGAACGGATCCAAACGCATGCGCCCCCTCGATGGTGAGGACCACGGCGATACGTTGAGGACTTTCGAGGGTCTCGTTCACGTGTTGGATATCCCGGCCGATGGTGTAGCTCCACGGTTCTTCCCCTTGGTTGGAGGAGATGTCGTGAGCAAGATTTTCTCCGGCGGCAAAAAATTCGTATTCGCCTTGAAGGGAATCGAAGTAGTCATAGTCTTCGCTGCGAAAAAAGCGAAGGCGCTCTTTGGAGGTTCGTAGCAGGGTCTGTCCTACTCGGGTGAGAAGCCGTTTGCTTCCCAGGAGTCGGGCGTCGGGAACGAATCCTCGCTCGAGTGGATAGAGGGAGGTCCAGAGAAGGCGAACGTTGCCACGGGCCATCGTGGTGAAGTCGGATTGCGCGTAGGTGGTGATTTTCCAGCGATGCTGGTTCCAGCGCGGTGGGTGGGGGGTCCACAGTTGCGATGGGTTCTCCTGAGCGTTCCAGGGTAGGAACGAGGGATGGGCGTGGATGTCGGCAATGGGAGGAGGGGTCATTGGAGTATTCGTTCTTTAGTGGGGCAGGAGATCATACGGTTGTCGTAAAGATCTGCAAATAAAGATTGTTCGTCACAAATAAGCGTAGGAGGTCTTGTTTTTCAGGGCTGTTTGGGTCGGAGGATCGCTGAAAACTCGACGTTTTCGGATCGGGGGGCTTGAAGGCTTTTTGTTTCGAGGTAGGCGAGCGTGTTCGCTATGTGTTTGGTTTGGGCCTTGGAGCTCAGGAATTCCACTTTCGGCCCTTTGTGATTTCTCTGTTTACAGCCCACCATTTCTTTTCATAATCGCCGATCCTCGGGTCATGGTTATCCGGAAAGCTTTCCGGTTGGAAAACTTTTCCAGAAACGATATGAGGAATCGTCTAAGGAATAGGGGATAAGGAGAACAAGGTGAACTCGAAAACGATTTTCTTCAGTACGATTGCATCGGCGGTTTTCCTGATTGGATGCGGTGGATCACGCGCAGATCGCTCGGTTCTTCAGAACAAGGGGTCGGACACGCTGGTCAATGTGGCCCAGGCCTGGGCGGAGGCGTATAAAGATAAGAATCCGAAGCTGGCCATCGCGGTGAGCGGTGGAGGGTCTGGAACCGGTATCAGTTCTCTCATCAACGGTACGGTCGATCTTGCCAACTCCAGTCGCAAGATGAAGGACAGGGAGATCGAGCAGGCCAAGAAGAACGGGGTCGAACCGGTCGAGCATGTTGTGGGTTACGATGCCCTCGCGGTCTATGTTCATAAAGACAACCCGATCGAGAGTCTCACCTTTGAGCAACTTGCCAGCATCTATGGCAAGGACGGCAAGGTCGTGAGTTGGGATCAACTCGGTGTGAGTATTCCGGGAGCCAAGAGCGAAAAGATCATTCTGGTCAGTCGTCAGAATAATTCGGGTACCTTTACCTATTTCAAGAAAACCGTTCTTGGAAAAGGGGGGGAGTACAAGTTGGGTTCGCTCGATATGCACGGGTCCAAGGACGTGGTCGACTTTGTCATGAAAACTCGGGGAGCGATCGGCTACAGCGGATTGGCTTACACGACCGACGAGGTCAAGCTGGTTCCGATCAGGAAGAGCGCGGGTCAGCCTGCGGTGATCCCGTCGGTTTCGGCGGCTGTCGATGGGTCCTACCCGATTACCAGGCCTCTTCTCATGTACACCCGAGGAAAGCCGGAGGGGGCTGTGAAAGAGTATCTTGACTGGATCTTGAGTGACGAGGGACAGAGCATTATCTCCAAAAAAGGGTATGCTCCGATTCGTAAGATCCAGAACTGATCGTTTTTTTATCAAGATGGGAGACTGTCGATGAGCCATTACGAGAAGCGTCTCGAACGAGATCTTGGGGAAATCCGAGATCGAGTGGCTACGATTGGCAGGAATGTGGATTTCGCGGTCGGTGAGGCGCTGAGATCTCTGGTTCAGCAAGATCGCGATCTTGCGTCTCGGACCATACTGGGAGACTTGCCGATCAACCGAGCCACTCGCGAGGTCGATCATCTCTGCCACCGGTTTGTGGCCCAGCACCTTCCTAGTTCTCGATTTCTTCGGATCATATCTTCGACTCTCCGAATGATGATCGCTTTGGAAAGAATTGGAGATTACGCGGTTACGATTGCGCGGGAGTCGGTTCAGTTGACTGCCACGTTGTCCGATGCCGTGGTTCAGGATCTTTCCGCGATGAGTGAACTCGCGAGAGAGACTCTCGACCAGGCAATGAAAGCGTTCAACGAAGAGGATGAGGAACTCGCCTGGGAAACGATGAAGCGATCTCGAGCCGGACGTGAGTCGTTCCACGGTGTGTTCAGGAATCTCCTTTCCGAAGGGGAGGCAGGAAATTGCCCTCTGGCCGATCTGTTCGCGCTTCAAATCGTTTTCAATCGCCTGGAACGGATCGCAGATCTCGCCAAGAACATCTGCGAAGAGGCTGTTTTCGTCACGACGGGTGAAACCAAAAGACCCAAGATCTATCGAGTCCTGTTCCTCGACAAGAAAAACCGATTTCGCAGTGTCCTGGCCCGAGTGATGGCGGAAGAGGCCTATCCGGAAAGTGGGCATTACGAGTGCGCGGGATGGGAGCCGGCGGCCGAGGTCGATTTGCGGGTGTCCAAGGTCCTTTCGTCTCGCGGCGTGGGCAAGGAGTTGATGAAACCTCAGCTTCTGGATGCTGATCTGGCGAAGCTCTCTGAATTTCACGTGATCGTGAATCTTGAACCGAAAGTGGCGGTTCCCATCTCGGATCTACCTTTTCGGACGGTCTTGCTCGACTGGTCGATCGAGGTGGAGTTGGATGAGGAGCACCTGGATGACGCGTCGATCGAAAAGGCCGGTAAGGAACTGGCTCGGCGGATTCAGGATTTGATGGAGACTCTTCGCGGAGAAACGGCGAGCTGAGATGAGTGACTCCGTGCCGGCTGCCTCTCAATCCAATCGAGGTGATGATTTCGATCGTCGCGACGCCGCCTGGTACGTGGATCGTCTGGTTCATCTTTTGGTTTTCCTCGGTGGGGTTTCGGCGATCCTTTTTATCCTGGGGATTTTTGTCTTTATTACCCGGGAGGGGCTGGGGTATTTGACCGCGTCGTTTTCCCCCTCGGAGTTCTTTGGGTCGATCGAGTGGCGTCCGACGTCGGATACGAAGCCTACGTATGGGATTCTCGCGCTTCTCACGGGGACCGCGGCCGTCAGCGGTTTGGCGATGGTGGTTGCGATTCCTTTCAGTCTGGGTGCTGCGATTTTCATCGGTGAACTTTCGGAGGGAAAGACTCGGGAGATTCTCAAGGTATTGGTAGAAATGCTAGCCGCCATTCCCTCGGTTGTGTGGGGCTTCATCGGGCTTTCGATCATGAACCCCTTCATCATCGACGCCTTCGATGTTCCGGTGGGGTTGAATGTGCTCAATGCCGGTTTGATTCTCGGGCTGATGGCCGCTCCGATCATGACGACGATTGCCGAAGATGCGCTCAAAGCGGTTCCCGATCATTATCGGGAGGCGGCCGAGGCGATGGGCGCGACTCGTTGGCAGGTGATTTTTCGAGTCGTATTGCCCACGGCAAAGAACGGACTCGTCGCGGCGGTACTTCTCGGAGTGGGGAGAGCGTTTGGCGAGACAATGGCGGTATTGATGGCTAGTGGACACTCCGTGAACATGCCCACGAGTCCGTTCGACTCGGTCCGGGCTTTGACGGCAACCATCGCTGCTGAACTGGGAGAGACCGCGCACGGGTCCGAGCATTATCGTGTTCTTTTCACGATCGGGATTTTCCTGTTTCTTATCACTTTCTGTATCAATCTGATCGCGGATCTTATCGTTCGCGGGATTCGCAAGAAGTAGGCGTCGTGTTTGAAGCTACCAATCGCAACCGCTGGGCTCGCCGGAATCAGTCCCTGATCGGAGCCCTCCTGGGGTTCATGACCTTTGTCTTGATCCTTCCGGTCCTGATTATTCTCGGGGTGTTGGTCGTCGAGGGGGGGCCCGCGATTTCCTGGGAATTTTTGTTCAGCGAACCGACCCAGGGTATGACCGCCGGAGGCGTTTTTCCCGCCTTGGTCGGAACGATCTGGTTGGTGGTCGTCGCTCTTCTGGCCTCGGTGCCGTTGGGGGTGGCCGCGGCGATTTATCTGAGCGAATACGCTTCGGACAACTGGCTGACCCGATTCATTAATCTCGCTATTATCAACCTGGCGGGTGTGCCGTCGATTGTGCACGCTCTCTTTGGGGTCGGCGCATTCGTTCTGTTTTTCAATTTCGGAACCAGTATTCTGGCCGCGAGTCTCACTCTGGCCGTCATGACTCTTCCGGTCGTGATCGTTGCGACCCGGGAGTCGCTTCAAGCGGTTCCTCAGGCTTTTCGGGAGGCGTGCTGGAGCATGGGGGCAACCCGCTGGCAGACGATCCGCAAGGTGGTTTTGCCCAACTCGATCAGCGGTATCCTGACCGGCGTAATTTTGGAAGTCTCCCGAACGGCGGGCGAGACCGCGCCGATCATGTTTACCGGTGCGGCCTTCTTTCTGCCTTTCTTGCCGCAGGGCGTACTCGATCAGACGATGGCCATGTCCCTCCACCTGTTTGTGATCTCCACGCAGGTTCCCGGTGTCCCCGAGCATCTGCCCTATGGAGTTGCTCTGGTCCTGATCGGAATGGTCCTCTCGATGAATGCGATCTCGATCGCATTCCGGATGTATCTGCGAGGGAAGAAGAAGTGGTAGTCGAAGTAAGTACCTCACCGAAAATCAATGAGAAGCTGGTAGTACGGGATCTTTCCATTCGGTTCGGGGACAAGGTGGCTTTGCGCAATGTGAATCTGGAGGTCGCAGAAAATGAGATCTTCGGCATCATCGGGCCGGCCGGAAGCGGAAAGACTTCTTTCTTGCGCGCGATCAGTCGGATGGATCCGTTCACGCCAAATATGCGGATCGAGGGGGAGATCCTTTTTGACGGTCGTGACACATCCAAACTTCGTAACCTCTACGCCTACCGGCGTCGGATCGGGGTTGTTTTCCCGCTCCCGGTAGGACTTCCTCTCTCGGTTTATCAGAACGTGGCTTTCTCCCCCAAGCTGAGGGGGATTCGGAAAAAGAGCCAGTTAGATGAGATCGTTGAACGCTGTTTGCGTCGTGCCGCGCTCTGGGACGAGGTCAAAGATCGGCTTCACGCCCTCGGGAGTCTTCTCTCCGGTGGGCAGCAGCAGAGGCTGACGATCGCTCGAGCGCTGGCTCAGGATCCAGAGATTTTGCTTCTCGATGAATTCTCGATCGCGGTCGATCCGGTGACAACGATGCGGATCGAAGATGTGCTCAAAGAGCTACGAGAGGAGATGACGATCGTTCTGGTGACGAATCTGGTGCAGCAAGCCCGCCGATTGGCCGATCGGACAGCGTTCTTCCTGACCGGTGAAATGGTCGAAGTCGGAAAGACCTCCGAACTGTTCGAGGGGCAGGTCGCTGACAAGCGGACCCAGGAATACATCGAGGGGCGGTTCGGGTGACGATGAAGATCGCAATCGAAACTCACGATTTGAGCTTCTGGTACGGAGATTTTCAGGCTCTTTTCGATGTGAATTTATCGATCAAGCATGGGCGAATTACTTCCCTCATCGGTCCTTCCGGATGTGGTAAATCGACACTCTTACGGAGTATCAACCGGATCAATGAACGAATTGGTAATGCGAGGAGTACCGGGCAGATCCTCATTCACGGGCACGATATTCTCGCGCCGGAAGTGGAATTGCTTCAGGTACGTAAAGAGGTCGGGATGGTTTTCCAGCGACCGAATCCTCTGCCCCTTTCGATCCGAGATAATGTCCTTTTTGGTTACCGACTGCATCATGGAAAGAGGGGGTTGAAATCGAGCGAGCGGGACCGAATTGTCGAGAAAGCTCTTTCCAAAGTGCTTCTTTGGGATTCAGTCAAAGACCGTTTGGATCATACCGCGACCCAACTTTCTCTCGAGGAACAGCAAAAGCTTTGTATCGCTCGGCTCTTGCCGGTTCAACCGGAGGTGCTCCTGATGGATGAACCTTGTTCGGCGCTGGACCCCAGTGCGACAGAGGCGGTCGAGGAACTGGTCTGGGACCTGCGAGATCAATTTACGATTGTCCTGGTGACGCACAATATGGCTCAAGCGCGTCGAGCTAGCGATGAATGTATTTTCATGCTGCTGGGCAAGGTGATCGAGCACTCCGAAACCGGCGAGATGTTCGTGAATCCGTCTTGCCAGGAAACCGCGGATTACATCGAGGGCCGTTATGGTTGATCTTCTCCAGTCGGGGGAAGCTTGCTACTCCGCGGATCAGTTGTTGCAATGAAGTGATGAGTGCTTCAGGAGATGCTCAGGGTTCGGGTGGGGCCGCGAAGGATCGCGATAAGAGTTTGTTCGTGCGTACCGGTCAAGGTGGGAAATATCGTTTTCTTCGGGGAATGATCACCCATGATCTGGTGAAGCGAGGGTACGAGTTCGATCTGGCCTATTCGGTTGCCCGTTCGATTCGGGATCGCTTGTCCGACCGGACCGAAGTGACGACAGCCGAGATCCGGGATCTTATCGAGGCGGAGGTCGATCAAATTCCGAACGATTCGGTTTCTCCCGAGTCGCGTTCGGATGTTCCTGGGGCTTCTCAATTGCTGGTGGAAGACAACGACCGCAATCTTCCGTTTTCGCGGGGAGTTCTGGCTCGAAGTATTGCCGCGGCGGGTATCGATCTCGATCGTGCGTATCGTCTCGCTGGTGAACTGGAGTCCGATCTTCGCCGGGAAGGGAGTTGGGTGACTCCTCGCCTGGATCTGGCGCGTCGGATCGGGGAGTTGATCGAGCGGTCTGAGGGCAAAGGCGCTGCCCGCCGGTATCGTTTGATGCGCCACATTCATCACCAGCTTCCTCGTCCTTTGATCGTCTATATCGGAGGAGCCGCCGGAACGGGGAAGTCGACTCTCGCTCTCGAATTGGCGCCTCTTTTACGTACATATCGAGTGATCGCGACCGATACCATTCGCCAGGTTATGCGAATGGTCTTCAGCCCCTCGATCCTTCCCGCCCTCTACCATTCGAGTTTCGAGGCCGAATCTTCTCATCCATTAGATCTGGTGGGATTCAGTTCTGAGGAGACGGTAGGTTCAGGAAGCTCGAGTCTTTTTCTCGAGCAGAGCACACGGGTTTGCGTCGGTATCCGAGCGGTGGTGGATCGTGCGATCAGCGAAAACATGAACATCGTGGTTGAAGGGGTACACCTCTTTCCTCCCTTGGTCCCTCTTTCCGATCTGGAGGGGTCGGCCTATCAAGTGCCGATTCTTCTGGGTACCCAAGAAAAAGAGGTTCATCGTTCTCGATTTCTCTCCCGGGCTCGCCTCGGCGGACGGCGGGCGGAGCGGTATCTGAAGAATTTCGGCTCGATTCGTACCATTCAGGACTTTTTGCTGGAGCAGTCGGAGCAGTGGGAGGTTCCTCTCCTGGATACTTCTCATGGAGAACCTCCGGTACAAGATGTTTTGCGTCTGATCACCGGCTTTCTCGAGGAGCGGTTGCCTCGGGACCGAACGCTTCGAGAGGATTTGGAGGGAGTTGGCACCTTGCTCTTGATCATCGATGGGTTGGCGGACCGCCCGGTGCGGGCTTTTGGCGGACGGACCCCTCTTCAAGCCGCGGAGACGCCCAACCTGGATCGACTGGTGGCGGAGGGGCAATGTGGGCTTGCCGATCCGATTTCACCCGGGGTGGTGGCGGATACAGCGGCGGGAACCTTGGCTCTTTTCGGTCAATCTCCCGCGGCATTGAAAAGGGGGCCGGTTGAGGCGCTCGGTGCGGGGCTCAAGCTAGGGCCGGCCGATGTGGCTCTTCGCGGTAACCTGGCCACTCTGGATGGAGATGGCAATGTGATCGACCGGCGGGCGGGGCGGATTCGAGAAGGAACCTTTGAACTGGCCGAGGCTATCGACCGGATTTCGCTTCCTGGAAGTCTCTCTGAAGAAGTCGAGGTGAGAGTGAAAGCGGCGACCGAGCACCGATTGGCTATCGTGATTCGGGGGGAGGGCCTTTCCAGCGATATCCACGGTAGCGATCCGGGTGATGGCGCTTCACCCTGTTTGCCTCTCACACCTCGACCCAAGGATTCTGCCGACGAGTCAGCCGTTCATACTGCCAGAGTTCTCGCACTTTTTGAGCAGGAGGCGAATCGGGTTCTCGCCGATCATCCGATTAATAGAAAGCGTCGCCAAGAGGGACTTCCCGAGGCCAATCTTTTGTTGACGAGAGGGGCCGGAAAAATGCATCGATTACTCCCTCTCGAGGAGTCCGGTTTTCCGTTGCGGGTCGCTTGTATCAGTGGAGACCAAACGGTTCTGGGCATCGCGTCCCGTCTTCAGGCCGATATTTTTACCGATGAACGCATGACTGCGAATCTCGATACGCGGATCGATGTGAAATTCGATACAGTTATCGATGCTCTCGAAGATCACGATCTCGTTGTCCTCCACATGAAAGGCGCTGATATCGCGGCCCACGATCAGCGTCCGGAGCTCAAGGTTTCCTATCTCGAAAAACTGGATCGGGAATTGGGAAAATTCCTGGACCGTTTTGAGAGACCCCTACGCATTGCGGTGGCTTCTGATCACGCGACTCTTTCGGAGAGCGGGCAGCATGCCGCCGATCCGCTACCGGTACTCATCTGGGGTGTGGGGATCGAGGCGGATGTCGTCGAGCGTTACGACGAGGTCTCGGTTGCTCGGGGAGCTTTGCGACGATTTCCGCTCCAGACCCTCCTGTCTCACCTGGAGCGTTCACGCGGTTGAGGGACTTCGGCCTATTCGGCCGGAATGGAGATCGATTTCGGTAGGTTGCTGATTGAGGGGAACGGGGGACCTAGGGGCCCAAATTTTCCGGGGGTGGATGATTCGCTGAAGCGCCGGTCGGATGAATCTTGTGAGTTGGGGCTGCTGCGAACACTGGGATCGTAGGCTGGCGCTCCTGTAAGTACCTGATTTATGAATAGTATATAGAAATATAGCGCGGTGTTTTGAACTGGAGTACACGAACAGCGTTTCCTTATATTTATTAAAAAAACAATAAAAATAAAACCAAGTGGATCCTGGGGGGGCTCTTATGGGTGGCGGGGTTGAATCGGTTAACAGTGACCGACTTCAGCCTCCCGATAGAGACACGTGAATTCCCAAGGAGGATGACATCATGATTGTTACCGAATGCCCGAAGTGTTGTAGAGAAATCAGAGCTGAGAATCAGTACGCGGGACGAATTGCCCGTTGCCCGGGTTGCTCTCACCCGGTTGAATTACCCAAACAGGAAACGCAACCTCTTGCTCCAAGCACCGCTGGATTGAGTTCCACCGGACGTAAGGGGCTTCGACGTAAGCGACGATCCAGAAGTGCCTCCATCTCCAATGGGGTCCACTGGGAAGTCCGCCATATCCGGGTACTTCATGCGGGGCTTTTTGGACTGGTTGCCGGGGGAATGCTCGGCGGTCTTTTTCTTCTCCTGGGGATGATTGGGATCCTGCTTGGTGGAACCGCTGGGGTTTCCGGGGGCATTGTGGGTCTGCTCATGATGTCTATCGGTTGCGCGGTCATGGTTGGCGTCCAGGGAATGCTGGGTGCGATACTCTACAATGTCGTGGCCAGTATGACCGGAGGTTATAAGATTCAACTCCAAACGACGACCTGAACGTAGGTTTCTCTGTCCGGCACCTCCAAGGGGGGTGCCGGCAGTCGGTTTTTATCGCCGACTCTTCAGTCGGTCCGAATCGCTGGGAAGGTCCAAGCTTATTCGGATCGAGACTACGGTTTTGGGTTGAACTAGAAAAACATCCATTCGAGTCTACGATTCTCCTGAGTGTAGACTCGACTTGTTCGGATCGACATTCATGGGCGAAGGACGCTACTGAATTTTGGTCTGAAGGTTTTCGATGCAGAGGGAGCTTCAGGTGGTGAGAACCAGGAGAACTCCCAACAGGGCGACCAAACATCCGATCCATCGTCTGGGGGTCATCGCTTCTCCGAGGTAGAACCAGGCGAGCAGGACGATGAATACGGTCGAGGTCTGATTCAGAATCGCTGCGGTGGAAGCGTCAGCCCACTTGAATCCCCCCATCCATAGCAGCATCGAGATGTAAGTTCCCAGGAGGGCTCCCGGGAAGAGGGTCCACCAGACGCGAGAAGGCACAAAGACCTTCACAGATGGGCGCAGGGAGGGAACGAGTCCGGTGATCAGGAGTTGACCGCACACGCCGGCCAGGAGTCGGTAGAAGGTGACTTCAAGGAGTCCTCCGCGTTCAAGAGTGGATTTGACGAGGAGGATTCCGCTGACCCAGCCGAGTACACCGAAAACGCCTAGAGAGATCGCGCCCAGGGTGGCTGGAGATTCGGCGATCCCGCTGCGATCTTTTCCCGTATTCCGGTCGGTGGTTGCGAGAATCACTCCAAGAACGATGCTTGCCGCGCCGAGGAAGAAAAAGAGGGATGGGGATTCTCCCAGGAAGAGGATCGAAAAGGTCACGATCAAAGGGGCATAGAGGCATTCCACGATGGCCAGTCGGGCGGCGCCGAGGCGACGCAGAGCGAGGAGCGAGAGCGTATCCCCGAGAGCCAGCGCGACGAGGCCGCTGACGATGAGGCGCCAGGTATCTTCAGGACCGGGCCGCCAGGCGTCGGTTCCGTGCCAGAAAAATAGGGTCACCCCGAGAAGGAGTGTGGCCAGAATATTTTTGAAGAGGTTGATGGAGTGGGCCGAAACCGCTTCAGATCGTCGGAAAAGAATGACGCTGATGGCCCAGGTAAGGGCGCAGGTGAGGGCCAGGGACTCGCCAAGCATGGCGGGATGGTAGCGTTTACGAGCGCTCCTTGCCAGGGGGAGAGTGAGGTCATGAGCGGGAAAAATCTTCTC
Source organism: Planctomycetota bacterium (assembly GCA_030748635.1). GTDB lineage: Bacteria > Planctomycetota > JACQVV01 > JACQVV01 > JASMLP01 > JASMLP01. The sequence goes on along the minus strand of JASMLP010000131.1, from coordinate 34,613 downwards.
ATTCGTGATTTTGGAAGAGTTTTCCAGGTTGTTGCTGGACAGTTGTTTGGGGAGATTTTGAGGGGGAGTAGGGAGGGGGGATGTTTTCCTCGTAAGGATGTTGGGGATCTTTGCGTGTTACGGGATGGTGGAGGAGTGAATCCGCCAAGAAACGATTCCCGTTTTTCAAGGAGAACATCATGAGCGAACGAAGACCGATTCCTGTTGTCAGTATTTTGAGGAGAGTCTCCCCGGTTCTAAGAAAACCGGTTGAAGCCATCACGATTTTGGTGGTTCTTGTTGGATCCTTTGCGGGGTGTCAGCCCAGGAAAATGGAACAGACTCGTGCGCTCACGATCGATGTTCCTGAGCTGGAGGTACTCGCTTCCGAAGAGGGAACTCGATTGAAGATGAAGGGGTTTGAAACGGTCGGAGATCTCGGAGATCCGGGATTGATTCGTCGTGTCTATCGATTTGTGTTGCCCCCCAATGTCGAACGATCCTCGATTCACGTGGAAGTCGAGTCGATGAAGGAGAAGTCGGTATCACTTCGAAACCCACTGCGACCTGTTTTGGCCCATTCGGAAAAAGATCAAAAGGGCGACATTCGGGTTCAGAAACGTGCGGATGGAAAAAAGATGGTGCAGGGAAGAAATGCGGAGATTTTTGGTGTGGATCGGTTTTTCCCGGAATCGAATGTCGGGTCCTTGGGGCTTTCGAAGTTTCGTTCCTGGAACGTTCTTCACATTCCGGTACATCCTGTTCGTTACAACGATTCGAAGGGCACGCTTGCCGTTGTTGAGCAACTTTCTTTGCGGATTCATTTTGTTCAGCAAGGCCAGGCTCACGTCCCCTTTGCGCAGGATTCAGAAATCGAGGCGCTTATTCAGGAAGAAGGGTTGCAGGTCGGAGTGAATCTCGTGAGAGATTTCAATGTTCGCGCGGATCGAGTGATCCCTCTGGATGGACTCGACTATTTAATCGTCACGGCGAATGCTATTGACGAGGATCGTGAAGAGAATGGTCTCCAGGATTTTGTGAATCACAAGCAACGTCTGGGCTATCAGGTTCGGGTCGAGACGGTGGAGGATATTGAATCCTCTTACGTCAGCGGCGACCGGGCTAGCAAGATCAGAAGCTATATCAAGACCATGTACCGGGTATATGGAATTCGGTATGTACTTCTGGTCGGGAACCCCGATCCGTCTGCTGGAGATTCCGGAGATACCCTCTCGGATGAATCGGTGGTCCCGATGTGGGTCACTTCGACCGGAGCCGGTACGGTGCTTTCCGACATGCCCTACGCTGAACTGGATGAGGATTGGGATCTGGATGGTGACGGCCGAATTTCCGAGTCGTGGACAGAAACCGGGTATCCCGATCTGATGGTGGGGCGTCTGGCTCCGGTGGGGGGATACATCGATGATATCTACGAATCTTTCTCGAGCCGTACGGAGATCGTTCCCCGGGAAGAGAAGCTGCGTTCGGTTTTCGAGAAGTGGATCCGTTACGATACGGAACTGGATAAGTCGTGGCGGTACAAGATGCTCGGATTTGCCTCCTGGATGTTCGGCTCAGGACGAGAAAATGGAGCCTGGTCGCTGGACGCTGCGATTCGCGAGATCGAATCCGATCACCCCGATTTCTATCACTATTCTGTTTACCAGGATGCCACTCCCTGGGGCGTTTCGGACATCTTTTTCGATGGTGTTTCGGATCCCGAAGCGAGCGCTTTTCTCTACGGAACCGGGACCTTCTCGGTGACCGGTGACGCGCTGAGTACCGCGTATGTCTCCTGGACGGAAAACGGACCTTATGGAATCGTCGGGTGGGTTGGACACGGAAGTTGGAGTACCGTAACTGTTGGGGGCGGAAGCACGCGGGATGGACTCGCTCTGGATCGGGACTGGATTTACGATCCCGACGGCTTGGCGGCCGGTTTTGGGATCCAAGATGAGAAACCGGCAGTGGTCTATTCCTCGTCCTGTAGCAACCTCTCTACTGGATTCGGCGCGTCGAGTCGTGTCAATCAGTTGCAACGGTGGTCGAACCTGGCCGTGAGTCTTCAGTATCGAGGAGCGGTTTGTGTGGTGGCATCGACCGATTTGCAGTGGATGGGTTTGGGAGAGGATCCGGTTTTCGGAAAGGCGGCCTGGTATCAGAATGAGTTTCTGATCGGGGTGGCCGATGGGAGGTCGTTTGGTCGTGTTTTCAGGGCCATGAAGCGAGAAGTGCAGAGTGATCCGGACGCTACGACCGCTCACACCACCGAGTACCGAAACCATCTGTTGAGGACCTGGAACGGCTTAACTCTTCTGGGGGATCCTTCACAGAAACTTTTTCTGAATACCTCGCTGTTCGCGGATGACGTTTGCGATATGGGATTTGGAAACGATCGGATCTCGAGAGCAACCGGGTTGACCTCAAAACCGTTTGGGGTGCTGAAAGGTTCGAGGCGATACCAGGTCAAGGATGCTGTGGCCAAGGATGACGACTGGTATGTCGTGAGATGTCTGGGAGTCGGAAAGAAGAGTATCGAGATCACCTTGGGATACAATCAGCGCCTTGGCGAACTGGACGTCGAAATTCTCGATGGGGCGCGCAATCCGATCGAAGTGACTCGGAAGTCGGGCGAATCGGGAATTACCTACACCTCCACTTCAGATGTTGTCGCTCGTGTCCTCTACGTTCGAGTCGCGCCACAAAACCATATCAACGAATACGACTTGGATATTCGGATCAAAGAGCGTGGAGTCCGTTAATTCGAGTCGATCTCGGAGGAAAATGAAGAGTTTGGCCGGAGTATTCTTCGGCCAAACTCTTTTTCGTTTCAGGCCAGGTCCGTCCGGCGTAATCCGTTCCCGTCAACATGGCGGATTTGAGGGCCCTTTTCGTGAATGACAAAGGGTGAAAATTTACGAGAAGGGTCTTGTGTCCTTCGCTTCTGAAGATCATCATGCCCCAGTTCCGGAGTCGATATTCTGTCGACGGCGGACCGTTGGATACAAAATGTTGCGTGGGGGCGTAAGCGGATGGATCGTGGAAGTTGGGTTCTTTCTGGAGTTTTGGTTATCGCGACCGTTCTTTGGTGGCAATCCCCCTTCTTGGTCCTCTCGGAGCAAGGGGTTGGAGAACTGGCTCCAAATTGGAAATCCGTCACTCTGGATGGAGAAGAGATCGGGAGTTTGGCGCTATCTGGCAAAGTGATCTTGATGGAGCTCTGGGCGACCTGGTGTCCTCCCTGCCGGAAAGAGGTTCCCGCATTTATCGAACTTCAGAAGACCTATGGTGATCGAGGTTTGGTGGTGGTCGGAGCCTCGGTGGATCGAGGGGGTGTCGAGGTGGTGAAGAAATTTGTCAAGGAAGAGGGCATCAACTACCCGGTCATCATGGCGGACCCCAGTTTGGTTGCCGAGTTCGGAAAAATCATCGGTCCGATCCGATCGATACCGACCACGATTGTGATCGGTCCAGATGGACGGATTCAGTCGTCTCACGTGGGGTATTCACCCAAGGAAACTCTCGAAAAAGCCGTTTCTCAATACTTTACGGAGTGAGAGATCGTGGGGGGATTTCAGGTCTGGGTTTGAATTCGGGCTGGTAAACCGTTCAGTCACTCTCGATTACGACTTCGAGTTCAGCCAGGCCTTGGAGTCGGGATACAATTCGATCTCCTTTTTTGATCGGGCCTACGCCGGAGGGAGTTCCAGTAAAGAGAAGATCCCCCGGTTCTAGGCGAAATCGGTGTGAGGCGAAAGCGATCAACTCCGGGACACTCCAGATCATCTGATCGAGTCGGCCGTATTGTCGGCGTTCTCCATCAATTTCGAGTTCGAGGTGACGCCCTTCAAGCTCCTGGATGTTTTGGATGGGGACCAGCGCGGAGATCGGCGCGGAATTATCCCACCCCTTGGCGACACACCAGGGATGTCCCCGTTTTTTAGCTCGAGTTTGGATATCCCGGGCTGTCAGATCGAGTCCAACCGCGCAGGCATCGACTGCGGTTTGACATTCTTGGATTGTCCCGTCAATCACTTCACTATCGATACGGACTACGAGTTCTACTTCATGGTGAATGTCTTGAGACCAAGTGGGTAACTTGATGGAGCCGCCTTCAGCGCGAAGCGCGGTCGGAGGTTTGAGAAAAAGAAGGGGTTCGTCAGGAGGAGGAGCCCCCATCTCCTTGGCATGGTCCGCGTAGTTACGACCGACACAAAGAATCTTTCCGACCGGTAAGAGAGGAAGGTCAGGGCCGGAGGTTGTTGTGGACATTTCGTTTGGGGCAGGTCAAGAAGGGTGCGATGAGGACTGAGGGAGGTCAAAGAAGCTCGTTCGAGGGGCGGATTCCTGAGGGCGACGTTGGATATAGAGGAAAGTGCCGGCGGCGGCAAACCCGAAGAAGCTGATCCATCCCAGGATCGTTTCTCCGATACCACCAGCGATCCAGCCCAAGATCCAGGGCAAAAGACTTTCCAGAGTGATTCCCAACCCAGTGAGTATCGAAAGCGCCAAGGGGATGGCGATGGAGAGTCCGATGAAAAGTTTGGGAAGAAACAGACTGCTCACCACGGTGGGGCAAGCGATGGTCTGGAGCGGCTGCTGGTCTTGCCAGATTTCGACGCGAGCATCGGTGAGGTCGCCTTCGGCGAGTGGGGTGATCCAGAAGCGGGCTTGAGCAAGAGGACTGTTGAGGTCGAGTTCGGTCTGGGGGGGGACGACCAGGCATCCAGGGAAGTGAGGGACGACACGAACCCGAGAGTTCGAGGGCTGCGCGGCTCTGAGTCCATCTTCGCTGGGCGTTCCGGGGGGAGGAGTGGTCGATAGAGGGCGGCGGGCAAGAACGACCAGAAGTGGAACGTTTTTGTGAGGAATCATACGTTCGTTGTGGCGAACGGTCGCTTGGCGGGTCAGGTGAGTTTCATTGTCTCGGTCCGCGATTTTCTGAGCGACCCGCTTACGGTGTTCTTCCGATGTTTTTTTCCGAGTGTTCTGTTTTTTTCGGATCCGGGTGGGCTTGGATCTGCTCGAACTTTCCGAGGAGAGAGGTCGCCGAACGGATGTGGTGGGGGATGGGCGTATGGGGGTCGGCGTTTCTTCCTGTTCGAGTTCCGCTTCGAGTTCTCCTAGCAGATCTTCGTCGAATTCGGTGACACCGGAGTCGTCGTTCGGAGCGGATAGATCCACGTGGATATCATCTTCGTATCCGGTTCCATCGTATACCTCTTCCATTTCGACGGATTCCGGCGCAGGGGTATTTGAGGGTGAAGTGTCGTTTTCCAGGTCGAAAGAAGGAGTTGGAGAAACCCTTTCGAATTCCGCGGAATCGAATCCCAGAGCTTCGAGTTCGTCGAGTTCATTTTCAAGAGCGCTCGCAGCCGATTGGTTGTTTTTGGAATCGATTTCACTCGGATTCCCGTAGACAGCATCAATCGCAGAAAGAAGTGCGGGGCGGGAGCAGAGAATCAGTTGAACAGGGTGACCACAAGCGGCCCGGATGGCGTTGTGTCGAGCTTCTCCAAAGGGGTTGGGCGAGGCGACTATCAGATGTTTTTTCCGAAAACGAAGAGGAAGAGCTTCGAGAGAAAGCGCCGACTGACGACGCAAGCACTCGGAAGCCTCGGGGGAAGGGTTCTCGTTCGCGAGATCGATGGTGTCGACACCGGTGGCGGTCGAGAGAATGGCGAGAAGTGTGTCCGGGTGAACGACTTCCTCCTCGATGAAAAGATCGATCAATTGCCGGTCCTGATCTACCGCCTGATCAATCCATGAAGTTCTTTCGGATTCCGGGACGATATCGGCCGCAACCAGGAGATCGTAAGCCGTCTGGTCCGCATCTTCTCCTCCCGATCCGAGAGTTTCGAGGACTGTATTGTCGAGGACTTCGGAATGGGTTGAGTCGGAGTCTTCATCCGGCGTTTCCTCTGGATCCGAAGGGGGATCCTTTTTCGGCTTTTTTGGAGGAGGAGAGGACTTTTCGGTCAGGTCGAGAGGAACCTTGTCCGTGATCCCCTTGTCGTGGGTGAGGTGACCGAGTGTCCAGTCGGGGTTGAGTTCGATGTCTCCGAAGAGAAGGGATAGGGAACGATTTGTTAGGTGTTCGTAACGATCCTGAAGCAGTGCAATCGTGGCCGAGACGGTGAGTTCATCGGCCAAATTGAGCCGGAGCGTTTTCGAGCCGATCGAGTCCTGGACGAGGATGCGAGCCATGATTCGAGAATCTTAGCACACTCGTTCCGGGCGCGTCATTGTTTGGAGAAGTCCGTACGTGTTCATATGGGAAATGGCTTTGCTATACTCCTCCATCATGGAACAGATAGAAAAAGCTCTGGCCTTGGCTCTGGACCGACATCAGGGGCAGTTTCGTAAAGATGGGCGAACTCCTTACATATTGCATCCTTTGCGGATGCTTTTGACTCTTGTCGTCGATTTACGCATCGAAGATCCAGATCTGATCACAGCGTGTCTTTTGCACGATACGATCGAGGATACGGCGACGGATTACGATGACGTAGCGGAGATTTCGGTTCGAGCGGCCGATTGGGTGACCGCGCTCACCGACGATAAGCGTCTGCCGGTTAAGGAGCGGAAGAAGGTCTATTTTGACATCTTGCGAAAAGCTCCTCCTGAAGTGCGGTTGCTCAAACTGGTGGATCTTTACGATAATCTGCGGGATGCGGATAACCTCTCCTCCGGCTCGAGAAAATCTTTTTTTCAGAAAAAAAAGGATTTCGTGGAGATGTTGGTCGAATTGGCAGATCCTGAGCACCGGGAATTCGCTGTTCGGGTTGGGGAACTCTGTCGAAAGCAGATGGCTGCAAACGCCTGAGATAGCTCGATCGCTTTCGATTGCCGATAGGGTTGGGAGACCTGTTCGCCGATTCCGTTGAAGGTCCGTCTTGTCGCTCTGGAGGACATCTGAAAAGATGGCGCCTTCAATCTATTTCTTCGTCCGGAGACGAGTCATCATGATTTCTGTCGTGTCATCCCGAATTCACGATCTGTTTCGTCTGTTTTTCTTGATCTGGATTTTGAGCGTCACCTCAACTCTCGGTGGAGTTGGGTGGGCGCAAACGACTCCTTCGTTCGACTCCAAGGCTTTGAAGGCGGAACTTCAAAAGGCTCAGGAGTGGAGGAAATTGCTCGAAGCCAGCAATTTCGACGCGTTGAAAAGTTCTCTTCCTGGGTTTGAAGAGGCTCAATCAAAAGACTGGGACCGGGCTCTTGGTGAGCGGATTCGTGTACTCGAGGCGGGGCTTGGGTTGCTGGAGAAATGGGGCGAATTACCCGGTGAAGCCGATTTACGCGTCGAGCTGAGAAATCAGCAAGCGGCTCTGAAGTCGCTGGAAAAGACTCCGGTTGCCGAGGTCCCCGGCGAGATTACCGACGAAATCCTGGAGTTGAAACGAGAACAGTATGATCGGGCTCACCAGGAACTCGCCGATGTATTGAAGCGTCTTGGCGCACTGACTAGCCGACGCAACGAACTTTCCAAGGAGTTGGGAGAGATCGCCGGCAATTTGGAAACACTCAGCGCCGCTGAAGCTCCCAAGGAGGATGCCCCAATTCTCGAGCAATGGGCATGGAGTACGGGGCGGTTGGAGTTGGAGCGGGGGCGGCGACTCAAGCTGGCGAATGAGCGCTTATCGCTTGAAGATGAAGTGCTTCAGGCCGATCACTCCCGGGTTCAATTCGCCTTTGAGCGTGTCCGGGATGCGTATATCGAACTCAATACCGCTCGATTTCAACGATTGGATCTGGCTGGGCTGAAAGATCTCCTCGACCGGGAGCAGCGGCGAAGCCGGAAACTGCATTCTGGAGACCTGAATCTTGAGAAGGATCGGAAGGGAGAGAATCTTCTACCTTCGGGGTTTCGGGAGGGAGATCTCGAGCCGTGGAAAGTGGTGGTCGAGGAGCGGGAAAATCAACTGGCCCGATTGCTGGAAACTCAACGAGCGTTCGCGGGCCTTTCCAGCCAGCAGGCTCTTCAGAAGCAGCTGAGTGAAGCTCAGGATCGGGTTTCCCGCCAAAAGAGCGAATCGTCAGATCTACCGGCCGATTTCGGTTCGGTGGAAAAGCTCGAGGAGTATCTGGTCGCGAAGGAAAAGGCGGTAGAGAGGGTTCGTGCCGCGAGTCTGGAGCTGGAAGCGGATCTGATTAAAAAAGAGGAGCGGGCAAAATCCCTGGAATCAGAGAGCAAGACGTTGCCTCAGTTGGAGGCCGAAATCAGAGGAGCTCTGAAATCCTCCGGAGCATCCGCGTCCGATGGGCTGGGGCCTTATCGGACCGTGACGCAGGTACTTCAGCTCGTGGCTCAACAGCAACGAGGATCTTATATATCCAAGGCCATTTCCGAGCAGGGGTTGAGGCAACAGATTTCGCGCCAGGAGCAGTTGTTGGCCAACTTGCAACTGGGGCAAGCGGAAGCGCTTCTGGAGAAAGCTCGCATCCGACTGAATCAGCAAATTCAACCTCAGATGGAGGCGTTGGCTCGTGAAGCTCTTGCGGCTTATGAGAAGGCTTTGCTTCTGGCCGAACCCGAGGTTCGTCTGGATCGACAGATCTCCTATTTCCGTCTGGCCTTGAATCTGGCTCAGACACAACGGCGGAGAATTCGCAAGCTTCTGGAAAAAGCGAAGGGGAAGGGTCTGGCGCTGGAAACCGAACACGGTCAGCTCTCCAAGCACCTCGATCTGAAGCGTCGGGGAGCAACCAGCAATCGGACTGTGAAGCACTTGCGGACTCGCCTGGAGCAGGTTCGTTCGGAACAGGAGGAGATTGAAGATCGAGATTTACCTCAGGTCTGGAACGCTCTGGATGAGACGGAGACCTCACTCAGTGAGATCCTGACGGGTGTTTTCTTTCGAGCCGATTCTGGGCAGCTGCCTCCCGGGGCTTTGCTGGGCAAACGGCGTACTCATGAGCAAGAGATGGACACCTTGCGAGTCGAACTCGACGGGATGGTCGAGGATCTGGCGAAGCTCGAAGCCTTGTATCTGGATCAACACGGAAAACTGGGACAAATTTACAAGCGCATTGTGCGACGGGTTTACTGGATGCGAACGGATTCCCCTCTGGGACAAGATCTGCTCAGCCGAATTCCTTCGGAGATGCGAGAAGTCTGGTTTCGACTTGTTCTGGGAAAAGCTGATGAGCAGGGATCCAGAGATAAAGAGTCCCTGTGGACCCAGGTCGGGAAGTCATTTTCCGGTCATCCGTGGCGAGCTGCTGGCGGTATTCTGGGTCTACTCTCTCTTCTGATGGCGGGGATTTTCTCCTGGAAGACCCAGTTGGAGCCGCCGCGCTGGAAGTATCGAGGCGGTCTCTTTCTGACCGCTTTGCAGCGGCTGGTGGTTTTGCTCGCGATCTCCGGAGCTTCTCCAGCCTGTTTCGTGGGGGCAGCGTTTCTTCTGCGGCTCGCTGCGCTTCCTCCGGAGATCGATACACCGCTTTTCACTTTGCTTTTTGGCTTGGCCGCGGTTTTATTCGCCCGGAGATTTCTGATTCTCTTTTTCCGGCCGGGTGGTGTGGCCGCCAATCAGCTCAGAGTGAAGGCGACTGTCCTCGATCAACTCCAGAGGGCTTCTCAGAGAGTGACCCGTTTGGGAATGTGGTTCTGGCTTCCCTGGGTGGTTTTGCGTTCCGAGCCGCTGGAACTGGTAGCTGTACCAAGACTTCTTTACACCGCCATGCTCTTTTTCGGGGCGTTGATTCTGATTCGGATCGTGCGGCCCGGGGGGGCGTTGATTCAGGAGTGGACCGAGGGGAAAGGATTTTGGTATCGGGCCTGGAGTCTTGTGTTTCCCGCGGTTTCTCTCTCGTTTTTCGGCATCGTAGGGATGGATTCGCTTGGGTATCGGGTGGGGGCTTGGGTGTTCACTCAGACGGTTTTACAGCTCGTGGTGGGGCTGGTTTTGCTCGCTTATGTTCGCGCTCTTTGTACACGAGTCGTGTCGAGGGCGGCTTTCGCGGTGATCGCTCACTTTCCTCTTCTGGATGCGGGGCCTGGAGAGGATCATGAGGATCCGGAAACCCAGGCCAAGATTCGCGCGGAACGGTTTCGTTCTCAGGTGCCTCAGATGTCACACATGGTCGGCACCGCGGTCATTGTTATCGGAGTGCTGTTGGTCGCTTGGAGTCTGGATCTTGTTCCGGCTGTTCGGGAGTTCTGCGTGGGAGTTCCCCTTTCGCAGGAGTATGGGGTAACACTCTGGAGCGTGGTTCAGGCGGCGGCTTGGATTTTGGGAGGGCATTTCCTCCTCTTTCACCTGAAGACGTTTTGTGAACTTTTCGTTTTCACTCGACTGGGCGCGGTGGATGGTGCCATGCAGTATGTCATTCTCACCTTGTCGCGCTATGCCATTGTGATTGTGTCCTACACGGCGGCGCTTCTGGCACTTCGGGTTCCACTGACGAGTGTGGCTTGGTTGATGACCGCTCTTTCGGTGGGAATCGGTTTCGGTTTGCGGGAGATCATCGCGAACTTTGTCAGTGGTCTTATTTTGCTGATCGAACGACCCATCCGGGTGGGAGATATCGTCAAAGTCGGAGAGCATCTGGGTGTCGTCAAGAAAATCAATATCCGGGCGACCTTGGTGGAGAATTTCGATCGTCTCTCGATCATCGTTCCTAACTGTCAACTGATCAGCGAGAGTGTCACCAACTGGACCTATGAAAATCCGATCATGCGCAGGCAGATCCAGGTTGGCGTGGCGTACGGAACCGACGTGGTTCCGGTCCTGGAAATGCTCGAAGGGATCGTGAAGGCACACCCCATGGTGCTTCAGGATCCTCCTCCGAACGTTCTTTTCGAGGGTTTTGGGGATTCGAGTCTCGATCTTCGAGTCCGTTTTTATGCGCAGATCTCCGACGGACTGACCGCTTGCAGTGAGTTGCGGGATCAGATCTATAACGCTCTGGACAAGGCGGGTGTCGCGATACCGTTTCCTCAACGGGATCTGCATATCATTTCTTCGCCGTCGAATTCTGGTGAAGGGGAGGAGTTGAGCGGAGAAGCGTGGATGCTGGCCGCGGCCGCCAACCCGATCGGCAAGGACGGCGCGGTGGATGAGGGAGGAGGAGCGCCTCCGGCCGAGGATGGCGCGGAATAGGTCTATCGTTTCGGGCGGACTACCACCAGAACACGACGACTGTCGATAAAGTAGCGGGCGGCTACTTCCCGGATCTGTTCGGCGGTGAGTGTATCGGCGCGATCGAGGAGCTGCTGGGCGGCATCCAGGGGTTGGCCAAGTCCTTTGCGGTAGGTCGCCTCCGCAGCGAGGTCGGCGGGGGTCTGGTGAGCGGTGACCCAGGCTCCGCGGAGGGAGAGTTGAGCGCGGGTGATCTCCTGCTCGGTGGGGCCCACGGTTCGGATCTGTTCGATCGCGGTTTCCATCAGTTCGCGTACTTGGTCGATCTTGTCGGGCTCAGTCCCGGCGTAAAACCCGAAGCTTCCGGAGGTGGCCAGGTGTTCGGTGTACGCGCCGACTGAATAGGCCAGGCCACGTTTTTCCCGGATTTCATTCACCAGTCGGCTTCCAAATCCGTCCAGAATCTGCTCCAGAACGGCCAGTGCGGGGCCATCGGGATGACCGGAGGGGACGCCGGGAAAGGCGATCCGGATGATGGCCTGTTCGATTCCGGGAAGGGAAACCGTTTCCGTTCGCGATGTGGGCTTTTCGGGAGGAGGGCTCGTCTGGGGGATGGGAAGTGGGCGGGGACTCCAGGAATCAAAAGCGGCGGTCGTGGCAGCGCGAACCGATTCTCGGTCGAAATCTCCATAAATGGCCAGGACGAGTTTTTCGGGGCGACAGAGTCGTTGATGATTTTGAAGGAGGTCGCCACGAGTGATGGATTGCAGGCTCTTTTCAGTTCCCATCCCGTTTCGACTGTAGGGATGATCTCCGTACAGGATTTCGCGGAGCCGTAATCGTCCGACCGTCCAGGGGTCTTCCCGAATGCGGGCAAGGGAAGCGAGGGCGGCTTTGCGTTCCTTTTCGATTTCGGCCTCGGGAAAAGAGGCGTTCCGGACGCATTCGGAAAGGGTTTCGAGTGCAATCTGAAAGTCTTTCCGGAGAACCTCGATTTCCATGTGAAGAAGATCTCGACCGGAGTTGCTGGAAATCGAGCCGCCCAGCGATTCGATCGCTCTGGCGATCTGCTCACGGTTTCGGGTCGTGGTTCCTGCGGTCAAGAGTGTCGTCATGAGGGAAGAAGCGCCTGGAATCGATTCGTGACGCACACCGCCGGGGAATTCCGCTCGCAGATGGACCAGAGGGCGGTCGGGAAGGTGGTGGAGGATCAGCTGTCCGCCTCCGGGGAGTGGGCTGATCTCAGGAGAGGATCGGGGTCTGTTTTTCTCCGCGGACGTTTTGGACTTTCTGGCGACGCTGTGGGGCCGAATCCACGAGGTCACGAGACGGTGAGGTTGTAGATAGCGTTTTGCGACACGTTGCAAGTCTTCAGGGGTGACTCGAGAGACGGCGTTTCGGTAGTGGGTGTCGAAAAAAACATCGCCGGCTACGACTTCGTTCCAGCCCAGCTCTCCGGCGATCGAATCGGCGGTTTGTACGTCGAGAATTCTCGAGGAGAGGATCTTTACTCTGGCTCGCTCTAGCTCCTCGGGCTCGATGAGCTGGGTGCGTAGTCTCTCGAAGTGTTCATGAACCTGGGCTTCGACCTCCTCGCGTTGGGCATCTTCGAGTGTTGCCGAGACCTCGAACACCCCCGGGTAAGCGGGCGTCCAGCTGGAGACGGAAATGTTGTGAACGATTTGGCGTTCTTCGCGAAGATCCCGGACCAATCGCGACGTGCGCCCATCTCCTAGCAAGGTGGCCAGGAGGTCGAGGGCGGGAGTGTCGGGGTGGGTGGCGGAGGTGGTGAGCACTCCCATGGTCATCCGGGTCTGCTCCAGTTCGAAAAACCTTTGAGAGTGACGGGCTCGGACGGGTTCCGGTTCGCTCGGGAGTGAGAGAGGCGCCAGGGGACGTCGCCGAAGCTCGGAAAAGGCTTTGCGAGCTTGGGCAAGGGTCTGGGCCGGATCGATATCGCCGACTACGACCAGAACGATGTTGTCCGCCGAATACATCCGTTCGTAGTATTCGAGGATGTCCTGACGGCTCAGGCGGTTGAAAAGCTCCTGGTAGCCGATGACCGGATGGCGATAGGGGTGGACTCGATAAAGGGTCCTGGAAAAGTCGTCCCACAAGAGGCTGTCCGGGTCATCCTCTCCCATGGCGAATTCGCGCAGGATAACTTCCTGTTCTTTGCGGGCTTCCTCTTCGTCGAAGGTGGCGTGAGTGAAGATGTCCGCGAGAAGTCCAAATCCCGATTCGAGATGTTTGGACAAGATGGTGAAGTGGTAAACCGTTCGTTCGTAGGTGGTGTACGCGTTTTCGTCGGCCCCACCACAGGCGCGAATTTTGGCCGAAAAGTCGCCAGGCCCCAGGGTCTGGGTTCCCTTGTAGAGCATGTGTTCGAAATAGTGAGAGAGGCCTGAGCCCATCAAGGAACCTTCGGTAACGGATCCGGCTCGTACCCACGCTTGTACCGCGACGACCGGGGCGGCGCGGAAGGGGCGGACGATCACGGTCAGTCCGTTCGGGAGGACTTCGCGTCGAACCGCCTCTTGAGCGGTCAGGGAAGGTGAAAGGAGCAAGAAGAAGAGGAGGAAAAAGGGGGCGCGCATGGGGTGACTCCGGTGGGACTTGGGTCCCGAATCGTAGCGATCCCTGGGGCTGGGACCAAGGGGGGATCGAGATCGCTTTGCGATCATGGGAAGTGGCGGGGATGGAAACCGAAAAGAAGCTTGTCAGGAGAAGGTTGGAGATTGATGATGATTCCTGAGGTTTATGTTGGAAGAAACATTACATCAGAAGTCGTTGAAGCCGTTTCCCGAGACTTCATGGACGATTATTCATGAGTGTCAGGATCCTGCGGGGGGTGCGCATCAGGCGCATCTGGACAGCCTTTTTCGGCGCTACTGGCCCCCTGTTTATTCCTACGTTTATCGCAACTGGACGCAGAATATCGAGGAGGCCAAAGATCATACCCAGGCGTTTTTTACCGCCTTCATGGAGAAGGACTTTTTGAAGACGGTCGACGCGGACCGGGGTCGATTTCGAAACTTTGTCTGCGTCGCTTTGCGCCACTTCCTTAGCAAACGCAAGCGCGCGGCTCGGGCGAAAAAACGGTACCCCGATCAGGGTTCATTGCTTTCTCTCGAGGGGTTGGGGAACGATGAAAGTGTTTTCGATGTGGAAGATACCGGAGAACTCGATCCACAGAAGCAGTTTGACGCGGACTGGAAGTGCGCGGTCATCGGTATCGTGCTGGAGCGCTTGCGGGAACTGACTCAGGGGTCCGCTAAGAGTGTGTACGTGGATCTTTTTGTCGAGCACGACCTGTATCCGCCGGACGGGAAGAAACCGAGTTATCAGGAGCTTTGCGATACCTATTCCTTGAGCCTCTCCCAGGTAAAAAACGGTCTTCACTGGAGTCGTAAAGAGTTCAAAGCGCATTTCCTTCGAGAACTGAGGGATCAGGTTTCTTCGCCGGAGGATCTCGAAGCGGAAGCCTGGGAGCTTTACGGACTGAAGATCTGAGAAGTTGTCACTTGGATCGCGGAGAGAGCTTCTCGAGTAATTGTTGAAGTTGCGCCTGGTGGGGAGTGTTGGGGTTTTTCCCCAGGAAAGATCGGATCCAGGCTGCCGCGCGCTGCGAGCCCCCGGTTTTCTGGAGGAGTTGGAGGATCGACTTGATCGTTCGCGTCGATTTTGGATCGGCTTGCAGAAGCTTTTCGTATTCGGTAACGGCTTCTTCCGTGCGATTGAGTCGAGACAAACAGATTGCCATGTTGTGATGAATGGCAGTCCATTTGGGGGCGAGTTCGAGCGCTTGTCTCCAATCGTTGAGGGCGTTTTTGTAGTCTTTTCGATCAAAATGAACTTTTGCCCGGTGGAAATAGGCTTGGTAATTCCCGGGAAACCGTTGTGTGCAGTTATCGTAATCTAGGATCGCTTGAGCGAACTCTTTTCGAGCGTGGTAAGCCTGGGCGCGATGAAAATAGGGCCAGGACTGTTCGGGGTCGATTCGGACGGCAATGGAGAGGTTCTGGATCGCCTCTTTGTATCGTTTGAGTTGAATGAGACAACGCCCTCGGCTCATGTGGGCAAGTGCGTATTCGGGACGAAGAGCGAGGGCCTGGTCGAGTTGTTTGATGGCTTCGGGATAGCGTTTCATTTTGCGAAGACAGTTGCCGAGGTTCATGTACCCCGTGGCTGAATGAGGTTCCAGTTGGATGTATGTTTTATAGTCGGCGAGGGCATGAGAACGTTTTTCGGAAAAACTGGAATAGATGATTGCCCGGTTGAGGTAAGCAGCGCTCCGTTTGGGGTCCATCTGAATGACCTGGTTGAGGTCACGTAGGGCTTCCTCGTGTCTTCCAAGTTCGCTGAGTACGACACCTCGGGCGTGGTAGGGTTCTGAGGAGTTGGGATTGAGTTGGACGGCTCGATTCAGATCTTCGAGGGCTTCTTTGAGCCTCTTTTGATCGTGGCGAAGAATTCCGCGGTTGAGATAGTCTTCGGCGGAAGTGGGGGCTGTCGAAGAGGGGAGATCCGGGATGAGTTTCAGGTCATGTTTCAGTTGTTTCCAGCTTGGCGAGTCGGATCCTATCCTGACTTGTGTTTGCTGAAGGTAGGGAATTACATCCGGATTTCTCGTTCGGCAAAGAGCTTTTCCCGCCTCGACGAGTAGTTGATGATCGCGAAGCGAGAGAATCCATCGACCGAGCGGTGGAATCGACTCTGAAAAGCGTAGTCGAGAGAGAACGGCACAGAGAAAGCGGGCTCGTTCTCGGTCGATACGAGACCAGGTCGGTTCCTTCCGCGATTTTCTGACCTTTTGAGCGCGACGGGTCATCTCGTCCAACCGACTCCCGAGCAGGGTCGCGGTCTGTTCGTCCTGATAGGAAACGGCTTCGTCGACGAGTTCTTCGAAGATCGGCGCATCGGGCAATCGGTCGGGCCGATGGAGATCGGCATCGAGATCGGCAACGATTTCGAGAAGACGCTCGCGGCGTCGATCCATGATCGCGTTACGAGCTTTTTCGATCTTGCTCATGTGATTCCGGATCGCCTCGGAATTGTCGCCGAAGCTTTTCAGATCCAGGAAGGCGCGGCGAGCGAGTGAGTAGTCCCTACCAAGAATGGCCAGGGTCCCGAGGGCGGCACCGACTTTTCGTCGAAGTTGTCGGGTTTTTTCGTCGCCAGGAATTCGAGAGAGGGCTCGGTCTAGGTGGGCGGCAGCATCCAGATAGGCCGACAACGATTTTTCGCGTTCTGCTCTTTGTTCGTGGGTTTCTTTGAGCTGGAGATAGCTGGAGAGGAGGTGGTGGGGAGTGAGTCGGGGGGACGCTTTTCGAAGTAACGCTTGAGCATCCGGGTGAGTGGCGATGAGGTTCTGAGCGATTTCGATATGCCGGGCCGCTTCGGCTTGCCGCTGTCGGTTTCCATTCCACAAATTCCAGCCGAAAAGGAGGGTGGTGGAAAGAATCAAGGTGCCGATTGTGCTGCTCGTGACCTTGTTTCGCCCCACCCATTTGCGCACACGCTGGAGCGGAGTGTAACGAGCGGCCTCGAGAACTCGTCCATCGAGATAGGCTTGGATGTCTTCCTGGAGTTGAGTGACTCCCGCATACCGCATGGCGGGGTCGGAGGCCATCGCCTTCAGGGCGACGGCTTCGAGTTCGTGGGGGATGCCGAGGTGGGGAGAACGTTCGCAGGGAGAGGGGAGCTGACCGGCCCGGATATGTTCGAAGATCTGGGTGATCTCTCGGCCGGCAAAAGCGCGTTCTAAGCATAGGATCTCGTAGAGGATGGTGCCTAGCGCGTAGATGTCGCTTCTCTGGTCGATGGCGTCGATTTTTCCTTCGACCTGTTCGGGCGACATGTAGGAGGGGGTTCCTTGAACCTGACCGTCGAGGGTCGCGGTGGGTGTGGAGGGGAGGTTCACCGTCGACGGTTCGGTCTGGAAGGCAGATTCGGTTTCATCCAGGAACTTGGCCAGTCCCCAGTCCATCACGAGAACTTCGCCGAATTCCCCGATCATGATATTTTCGGGTTTGAGATCGCGGTGAATGACCTGTCGTGAGTGGGCGAGAGCCAGGGCATCACAGATCTTGAGGAAGTGACGCAGGAGTTGGGAGCGCGCGCGAAGAACCGCCTTGGGATCTTCCCGGTCCCGGAGTTCGTGCAGAACCTGTTCGAGAGTGGCTCCACGGACGAGTTTCATTGTGAAGTAGTCGCGACCGTCGGTGGTCTGGCCGAGTTTGTGGACCGGGATGATGCCGGGGTGTTCGAGTTGGCTTGTGATGCGGGCTTCGTTGAGAAATTTTTCTCGGATTCTTTGGCTGCCAAGCACCTCGGGGAGAATCACCTTGAGGGCTACCTGACGACCGAGATCGGGGTCGATGCCCTGGAGAATCTGTCCCATCCCTCCCTGGGCAAGGAGTTCGAGTTCGTCGAGTCCGTAGGGGCTTTGGGTGGAATCCAGGGTCGGAGGGGATGAAGAGTCGGGGGTGTCGACTTCGAAGTAAGTGCATTCCAGCGAGGAATCCGCAACGGTGCGGTCCCCGGGGCCGGAAAGGCCGGGGTGGGGGCTGCCCGGTCGATCCGAGGCGGGTCCGTGAGTCGAGGGAGTACGTCGAGGCTGGGCTGTCGACTCCTCGGGCGAATCCGGTGAGAGCGGTTCATTCATGTCGTATTCATTATCTTCTCTAGAGCCGAATTTAGGAAGAAATCACAAGAAGAAGGCTCCCGAAGCGGGAGCCTTCTTGAAGGGATGCGATTGTGAGCGTGGGGTCAATTACTTGACAGGAATGTATTTGGTCCCGCTTCGCTCGTACCGGACGCCGTTTCGGCTGATATATTTCTTGGGTTTGTTGCCCGGAGCCCAGCTTTTCTTCCCCTTGTCCGTCGCTTTGAAGGACTTCATGATCGACTCGACTCCGTAGCGGGAGTATTTGAACTCGCCGGGGCTGTATTCCACGATGAAGACAAAGGTCCGGTCGGCATCTTTCTGGTTGGAAGGAACACTGAAGATCTCGATCGTTCGTCCGGCTTTGTCGGCCAGAACCGTGCGGAAGGGGTGCATGTCTTTGTGGAAGAGGTCCTTTCGCATCTTTTGGCGGATCTTCATGTTGGGGAGTGCGTACTGGATCTGGGTAACGTGTCGCTTCAGGAGGCCCGAGGGATTGTCACCACCGGTTTTTGCCTGGCCGGGAAAGGTGTAGTAGGTGTTGAAGTAGTAAAAGTGAGCGGTGATCTTGACCCGCAATTCTCCCTTTTCCTTCTTTTCAAGACTGAAGATTTCAGTATCCATGCGACCGTCACGGAAGGCCCACTTATCGCTTTCGGGTTTGCTGATCTGGATGCGGTGACTCGAGAAGGTGCGTGAATTTTCGGAACGGACGCTGATCACCGTGTCTTCGAGAACACGCATTTTCTTCTTGGAGATCCATTTCCCGCGAAAAAAGACCAGATTCTTTTTCTTCGAGTTGGAAGCTTGCTTGTCGCTCGACTTCTCTTGCGGTTTGACCGCGATCTCGGGCTTTTCTTCCTTTTTGGAAGGGACGATCGGTTGGGGAGACTTTTCGTCAGATCGATTCCGGACTGCCACTTCCTCTGACCTCGTTTCCGGACGCTTCAGTTCCATACCGTTGTCGTACCTGGTGGGACGGACCGAGGCGGGCGGAAGGGTTTCGGGGGAGGGGATGGATGTAACCATTTCTTTGCTATCGGTCTGGGTTTTCGCCAGGGCTTCACGGTAACTACGATCTTCCTCTTCGGTGCGGACGGTCTGTCCGCTGAGAACAAGGTGGTGATCGGCCAGGTAAACCCGCAGTTCCGAGTCATACTTTCTGTCGACTTTGTAGGCGAGGGCCAGCGCGACCAGTCCGCGGGGTGATAACTGATTCCAGGCCATGGAGCGGCTGCGAGCGTCGGGGCGATCATGGCGCTTGAAGCTGATCCCCTGATTGCCGGCATGGACGATTTTTCGAAAGCGACCCTCAAAGATCTCAACGAGCTGACCCGGGGAGGCCACGATACGGCGACGGAGTTCGTTGAGCATGGCGAAGCCGTCCTGAGCTTTTTGCTCGAGCATCCGGAACTGTTCTCTCTGAGCCGGAGAATGTTTTTTCTCGCTGATGTCTTCGAGTTGAACGAGAGCTTCAGCGAAATCGTTGGTGTCGACCAGCGAAGCGATTCGTTTGAGCCCTTCGGTGACCCCAAGGTCTTCGGTCGGAGAACTCTTACGATCCTGAACCTGTTCGGTTTGACTCTGTTTTACAGGCGACTGAGTCTTCTCTGTGGCCGCCGTAAGGGTTTGGGCGTTCACAGAAGAGCCGTCTTGTTGTAGGGCGTATCCCAGGAAAAGGCTAGAACCTAGCAAGAACCCAGCACCGAGGAGGCTCCGGGTCAGGGCCGAATTTCTTCCGGCGACCTGGCTTTGGGGACGACGACCGCGGTACTTCAAATTCCTTCGAGGATCAATTTGTTTGGCTCTTGGGCTTTTGAACCTTTTTTCTTTTGTAGCTTGCATCATTTTTCTCCTGTCTTGCTTTTTTCCTGTCTGACTCCACCCTTCTTTCCACGATTGCGTGGCGATCGGGTGAAAATTTCTTTCACGGATAAAAGACCCGTTGGATTACCGCCGAATGACGAAAATCCAAAATTGGGGAGAAAAATCTTGTCTAGTACATTGCAGTATTGTCTGTAACTGACTCCTCGTTTTTTGTTTTGGGGGTGAGCGTATCTGTAAGATGTTGACTTATAGTTACTTGTGGGTTCTCCTGGAGGCTGCCGGGAGAAATTGAAAAGGGTTATGAGTATCCAGAGGATTTCGTCTTTTCGATATGTTTTCGGGAGATTTCGGCGAGAGACTGGTGTTTTCCGGCTCGAAAAACTTGGGTTTTCGAGCGCCTCCTCGCGTCATCTAGGGCTCTGGTTTCGGTCCTAACGGGCGAATTTCTTGGGGGGTGGGGAAAAAGGCGAAGGTCGAGCCGGAGATTTCCGGGCTCGACCTTCACGGTTGGGATGGGATTTGTATTGGGCTCAGGTACGGAAACGGATCGGCGCGAATTTTTGTCGTCCGTGGGTCCAGATCAGGAAGGGGACCCCAAGGAACCAGAAGAAAAAGAGGGGAGCGCCGTTTCCTCCGCGACTTCCCGGGCCGGGGTAGGGGGTGATCTGGGCGGCGGCGCAGCCCGGTCGTTTCGAACTCTTTTTCGTGGAAACTTCGACCTCTGTTCGCGAGGGGAGGCTGAGGGATTGGCCGGGGGGGCAGGTCACTCGGACGTGGACGATTGCCCGGTTTCCAACCCGGGTGGTCTGAATAATGCGACCGGCCGAAGTCTGGTAGCCCGCTGAATTCCAGCGGAGGTGAAAAGAAAGCTTGGCCTCGATCGGAGTGGAGAGCGCATTGCTGACGCTCTGGCTGACTCGGTGTCTTGACCCGTCGTTGGGGGAAAACGAGGTCACCTTCAGATTCCCGGCGGGAATGGATTGGCGTTTGTTCGTCGGCTCGTAATCGATGTGGCGAACGTTTCCCTTGGAGATTTCGAAGAGGCGGTAGCCCCAGTAGGTGCCTGCGCTGGAGGAGAGCGTGGTGGTTTCGATGAATTCGACGTTGCCGACGCGCGACATCCGATCCCGGTGTACGTGTCCGAGGAGAACATGGCTCACCGAGTTTTTGGCGATGAGATTCATGAATGTCTGGGCACTCGACTCTTCGTTCCACACCTGTCCACTTCGAGGGTTTTTACCGGTTCTCAGATACTTGAGGACAACAGGGGAGATGTTGGATAGGGAGAAGGGTTTGCTGGGAATATACCGCTTGCTGCGGGTGGCGCTGATATTTCCTTGCGGATTGTGATGCATGAAGAGGATCGATTGTTTGCCGGCCGCGGTGGCGGCGGAGAGGTCTCTTTGAAGCCAGGCAAGTTGGTCGGGTCCCAGGTGACCCCCGTAATTCATGGCGAAGGCGTAGATCGACTCTCGGCGAGAAGTGGTGCCGTCGTAACTGTTGAGAGCTACAAAGTGGTATTTACCGATATCGAAAGAGTAGTAGAGAGGACCGAAATATCGACGCCAGTATTCGAGGCCATCGACTTTTCGAATATTGAATCGACCGAGGGTGTAGTTTCGTCGAGTTGCGTACCCGTCATGATTTCCCGGGACCATGAAGACGGGAAATCCCGCTTTCTTCCACAGTGCATGAGCTCCGTTGTACTCCTCTTCGTAATCAAATCCGTAGAGCAGATCTCCGGAGAGGACACAGAATGCTGGATCGAGAAGTCGGATTTCCTCGAGTTCCTGGTCGAAAATCTCCGTTGGACCGTAGCCACCATCGTTGAGATTGCCCGGCCTTTCGGTCCCGCGGTGATCCCCGTGCTGGGAGTCGGCGAGGTGGATGAATCGGAAAGTCGAGGGGATGTGAGAGAGAACGCGAACCGAGTTGGGTTGTTGGTCGGTTATTCCGGAGATGCCGGTGCTGACCTTCAGGTCATACATGTCGACCGGAGTGTTGGGGGGAATGAGGGCGAGAATTCGGTAACCTTTCCAGGAAGGGTCGTAGTGAACGGACTGGATCGGCAGGGTGACTTGATTGCGAACGGCTCCCGTGGTTCGGGTCAATACGATCTTAAAATGGGGTTGGGTTTGTGACGGCAATCTGTATAGAACGGTCACTGTATCGCGATGGGTGACGATCGAGGGAAATCCCAGGGTGGGATAAACGATCCGATCGATCGGCCCAGCAATCGGGCCGGACAGCGCCGAAGAGGAGAGTTGGGAATAGGTGGGGTCGGGAATCGAACCGAGAGAATCTGCCGGGGCCGCTTTCGGTAGGCTCAGGAGCAGGCCCAGGAGGAAAAGAAGAGAGTAATGGATCGATTTGGATATAGAAGGAGTTGGCATGATCGGTTTCCTGTGGAGAGTCATGTGGCTCTTGGGGGAGCAAAAACCGGGCCTCATTGATTAAATATCTTAAAATAACTAAATTATCTGTATGTCTATGGGGGGCCCACTTTTGGAGATTTCTACCTCCGGGAAGATCGGGATACCCGACTCCTATCCGAACGAGTCCTGTTTCACTTCGTAACAGGCACGATGTAGTGACGAAACCCGGTCGGGTCCGGTTCGTCCGAGACAGGCCTCATCTCACCCGCTGGGTATTCAGAGAAGAAAGGCTCTGGGAGATGCCTTCAGGGACGGGTTTCAGGAAGCGATCCCGAGCGCTTCGGGAAGGATCCGGTTGAAACCTTCGAGAGCGTCCTCGGTCGAACGCCCGAGGGAGATGACGTCGAATTTTCCATCTTTTTCGAGAGGTCCGACGTTGTAGAGAATGAATCGTCCCTCACCGGTTTTCGGATCGAAAAGCTTTGGCCCCAGCAGTTCGAGAAGATTCTCGAAGGTGCATCCGATCAGTCCTGGGTGCTGGATGTCTCGGGAGATGTAAGGGGGACGAACTCCCTGAATGAGGCGATCGAGAAGACGCATCGGAATGCTGGTCCCTCCCCAACGTCCGTTGCATTCGGTAAAGAGCAGTCGGCAGTTCTCGTCCTGGGGATCGCCAACGACGAGAAAATCGAAGGAGCATCGGCCGACATACCCGATTTGCTGGAGAGCGGCGGCCACCTGAATAGAAGCCCAGGTCAGTCGGGTGTGAATCGATTCGGAAAGTCGAGAGGGAATGCTCCCCAGGAAGACTTTTTCGGGCCCGTGTAAGATCTGTTCGTAGATGCCATCGAGTCGGGGAGGAACGGTTGGATCTGCGGGGATCCACACCTGGGTTGAAGGGGAGAGGTCGGTTTCTTCCCAGGCGACGACCAGAACCTCTTCGTCACCGGGCCATTGAGTTCGTTGCAGGAACGATTCGACAATGTTGCGGGTCCCCTCCAGGTTGGCCATTTCGGGGGCGTTGGAGGAGTAGACCTGGTTGCCCATCGCCGAGGCGCAGCGAGTTCGTTTCAGTCCGACTTGTTGGTGTTCAAGGGAAAGGTCGTGGAGTGCGCTGGCCAGTTCGGAGGGGGCGGAGGATCGGTGAGTTTCGACCAACCACTCTTCTCCTACGACACGTTGGACCAGATCGTGAAAGTGGGACTTGTCATTTGCGATCCAGGTTACGGGGGGTGGAGGGCCGAGGACAGGGATCGGAAGGGAGGTCTCCTGGGAGAGTCGTTTCGCGAGTTTCCACACCGGATCGATGCTCATGTACGGGTGTAAGGCCATCTGGCCGCTTTCTCGAGCGAAGGAAATCAGGGTTTCCAGTCCGCTTCCTTCGAGTATGGCTTCCGCGACACGGAGCGGATTTCCTAGAGGCTCCGCGAGAAGAAACCGAGGATTTCCCAGCAGGAGTGTTTTCTGACAGTAGTCTTCATAGGCCTCTGAAATCGGAGTGACGGCAGCGAAGACATCTCCGGATTCGGCTCGGAGACGAGCGCGTAGCTGGTACTGCTCGACCCCATCGATATCGACGAGAAACGGAATCTCGGAAACATCATCCAAGACGAGTCCTGGCTGATTGTTCTCTTCACCAGTCCAGAAGTGGGCTCGGTAGGGCTCGAGGAGTTCGTCGAGATCGTGTTCACGTCCAAACTGGGTTCCTCGGGCACGAGCCGTTGCCAGGTCAATCAAAGACCAACTCCAGAAAACGAAATAGGAGTTGTGAGGCTTCTCGGCTGGTATCGAATCGACTTTCCATTTCTTGGGGAAGTTCTGAAGTCATGTACCGAGCGTACCCTTCAAGATAGTGCTGGTAGCGATCCTGATTGGTCTTTCGGTCGAGTTCCGGGTGGAACTGTGTGGCCCAGATCGGTTTATCCGGGATCCGGAGAGCCTGGAAGGGGCTGCGTTCGCTCTCGGCGAGGTTGGGAATCCCGGCGGGGTGCGCGGTGGCCCGGTCTTTTCGTCCCAGCTGTGCGTTGAAATTCGAGGGCAAGAAACCGAAGAGGGGGTCTTCGCGACCCGCGGCGGTCAGGGAAAGAGAATACGTGCCCACTTCGGTTGCATCCGTATCGTGAACGAGGACCCCCCCGAGAGCGGCGACCAAGCATTGATAACCGAAGCAAGAAGCGAAGGTGGGGTGACCGACTTCCACGACTTCCCGGAAGATGGCCAGGAGTTCCTCGAAACCGGGCAAGTTGCCTCTTGTTACATAGAAATCGCCGCTCCCCCCCACCATCAAAGCGTCGAATCGTAGGATCTCTTCCATTGTCGGGCGACGATCGAGCAGGTCGAAAGGAGTGATCTGCTCCAGGTCGATTCCGCAAGACTCGGCAAAACATTCCTGCTCGTGGAGAGCCATGGGGTCCTCTGCGTGGCGAGCTTGAAGGAGTAAGATCTGGATGTTCATGGTGAAGAAAGACAGAGGTTTAGCTCAGATGGACGGAATCGAGAGAATGCCAAGGTAGGGGAAGCCACCAAAGGCGTCAAGATCGAGGAAAACATCCCGAGTCGAGCAGCATTTTCGGAACCACAAATCCCAGAGGAGAATTCAGGAAAGGGCGGTTTGTGAGACGGTTCGAAGAGCGTGGGCGATTCGGTCACATTCGTCGGGAGTTGTGGAGGATGGCGGGATGGCATACAGAACATTGCCAAGTGGCCGGAGCAAGACCTCTCCATCGAGACAGGCGCGTCGAAGGCGGGGGCCGAGTTCGGAAAGATATCCTTCCTCTCCGGAAGGGTCCTGCAGCTCCAGAGCGACGATGCCTCCGCAACGCCGGAGATCTCGGATTCCGGGTTGGCCGCGAAGATCTTTCAGTCCGGATTCGATCTGTCGGCCGATCTGGTCGAGTCGATCCGGGGTCGCCTCCTCTTTCAACAGTTTTAGCGATGCGAGAGCTACGGCGCATCCGATCGGGTTGGCGGTAAAGGAGTGGCCGTGAAAAAAAGCTCGGGAGCGGTCGGTGCTGAGGAACGCCTCATAGATCGATTCGCGAACTAAAGTGGCTGCTAGGGGGAGGATGCCTCCGGTCAGTCCCTTGGCTAGGCACAGAAGGTCTGGCGTGATGGACGCTTGCTCGCAGGCGAAGAGTGTACCGGTACGACCGAATCCGGTCATGACTTCATCAGCGATCAGGAGCGTGTCGTGTTGGTCACAGAGTTTTCGGATCTGGGAGAGAATGGATGGGGGGTACATCTGCATCCCTGCCGCTCCTTGTACGAGCGGTTCCAGGATGACCGCGGCGAATTGACCCGGTTGTCGTTTCAAGATTTCTTCGATGACCTGAGGGTCCGGTGGGGTGCGCTCGACTCGAAACAGGAAGGGACTGAAGTCGATGAAGAAGGGGTCAGGGTCACCGGCGGCCATCGCGCCGAAGGTGTCTCCGTGGTAGGCGCCTTCCAGGGAAAGGAAGCGGGTCCGACGGGATTCGCCTCGACGGATCCAGTACTGAATAGCGGCCTTGAGGGCGACTTCGACCGCGGTGCTTCCGTTGTCGCTGTAAAAAACTCGTGTCAGGCCTTCTGGAGCCACTTGGGTGAGTTGCTCGGCCAGGTCCACTGCGCCGGGATGGGTGCAGCCGGCAAAGAGGACATGGTCCAGCGATCGAGCTTGTTGGGTCAGAGCTTCCACGAGTTGGGGGTGGCCGTGGCCGTGTAGGCAGGTCCACCAGGAGCTGATCGCGTCGAGCATCCGGCTTCCGTCGGCCAGTTCGAGCCAGGATCCAGAGGCGTGGACGATGGGGAGAATGTCTTCTTCCAGCCCGTGTTGGGTATAGGGGTGCCAACAAACCGCTTGGTCCCGCTTGGAGAGGTCGTTTTGTGAACGAGTCACGGCAGAAGAAATTCCAGGGGGTGATCCGTGAGCCACCGGTCGAGGGCCTGGGGGGAAACTTCCGGCCACCGGGGGAGTTCGAGAATAGGGAGATCGGGAAATCGGGTTTGTAGTGAATGGACATTGCCCGGATGGGCATCCCCGACGAGAATCAAAGCTCGGAGATCGAGGCCTCGGTGTTGGAGAGCTTCGATACTCAGGAACGAGTGATTGAGGGTTCCCAGGCCGCTACGGGCGACCAGGATGACCGGGGTCTGGAGGGAGAGAAGAAGGTGGCTTTGATCCTCGCTTTCGTTGATGGGTACGAGCAAGCCTCCCGCGCACTCCAGAATCCAGAGAGCTTCAGGAACTTTCTGGATCAGGTTGGTTGTTTGGCGTGCGACCGACTCCACTTCGACCCGGGTATTGGCGGAACGCGCGGCCTGGTCGATGGAGGCAGGAAGGGGGAGTTCGACGATCGGTTTGGGGGAGTGGGCTGAATCTATTTCAGCTAGACGGCATACGGTTTCTGTGTCCAGGTCGGTCCCGGTCTGGATCGGTTTCAGATACCTCACGGGTTGACCGGCTTTTTGGGCTGCGCGCACAAGAAGAGCGGAGACCACGGTTTTTCCGATTTCGGTATCGGTTCCCGCCACGGTCAAGATTCGAGGGAGGGGAGGGAGACCCTGAAGGCTGGCGCCAGAAGATGGAGATTCTCCGCGGCAGGCTTCGATCACTGCTCGTCCCAGAGTTTCGATCGATTCGGGGGTATGGTCCGCATGACAGACAATGCGTATTCGGCTGGTTCCGGGAGGGACCGTTGGGGGGCGAATCGCCCGAACATCGAAGCCGAGGCGAGAGATGGCCGAGGCGACCTCCAGGGCTCGTGTTTCGGAGCCGAGCAAAACCGGAATAATCGGTCCCGAGCCGAGAATTTTCAGGTGAGCTGCCGCAAGAAGATGGCGAAGTTGTTGGGTGCGTTCGAAAAGTCGACTTCGACGTTCGTCGCCTGCTCGTGCCAGGCGGATGGCCGCTGTCAGCGCAGCCGCGGTGGCGGGTGAGGTCGCGGTGGTGAAGACAAAGGAGCGTCCTCGATGGAGGAGTAGGTCGATCAGGGGGCGGGATCCGGCCACGAACCCTCCACAAACCCCTAGCGCTTTACCGCCGGTCACGATGCGGGCGGCCAGGCGATCGCCGAAGTCGATGTCTTGGCAACCCCCGCTACCGGAGGATCCGTAAACTCCGATCGCATGGGCTTCATCGACAATGAGGTATGCATCGAATTCGTGGGCGAGTTCGGCGAAGGTCTCGAGTGGGGCTCGGTCTCCTTCCATGGAGTATGCCGATTCAACTACGATGAACCGGCGACGGGCGGGGCCGGCCTTGGTCAGGAGTGAGCGAAGGTCCGAGGGGTCGTTGTGAGAGAATATTCGCGTCACAGCTTTTGTGAGTCGACATCCATCGATCAAGGAGGCGTGATTGAGTTCGTCGCTGAAGACGATGTCTTCGGAACTGGCCAGGGCGGTCAGGGCCGCCTGGTTGGCTTGCCACCCGGAAGGAAAGAGAAGGGCGGCTTGCGCATCGAGCCACTCGGCCATGGCTTTTTCGGCTCGATCGTGTATCTCCAGGTGACCTCGTAGAAGGCGTGAGGCGGGTGACCCCGCTCCCCACTGCAAAAGGGCCCGACGAGCGGACTCGACGATCGTTGGATGGTTGGAGAGACCGAGGTAGTCGTTGGTCGTGAAATCGAGCCCGGCGGGAAGATGAAGGGCTCGGGAACGTCCGGCCAATTCCCAGCGAGACAGTTCGTCGAGCAACTGGGCTTGTAGAGTCGTCGACGAGGAAATCGAGGGCATCTTCGTGCTCAGCGCGATTCGGTTCTTTCACTGACCGCCAGCAGTCCAAGACGTGTCAGCAGGGTTCGATCTTCGTCGGCGGCAGGGTTGGAGGTGGTCAGGAGCCGATCGCCCAGAAAAATGGAATTGGCGCCGGCGAGAAAGGCGAAAGCTTGGGCTTCCTCGGTCATGGATTCCCGGCCGGCGCTGAGACGGATGACCGATTCGGGCATCAGGCAGCGGGCTGTGGCCACGGCTCGGATGAGTTCGTCCCAACGAAGGGGAGAAGCTTCTGCCATTGGGGTGCCTGCGACCGGTACCAGGGCATTGATCGGAACACTCTCGGGGGGCGGATCTTGGCGGGCGAGTTCCCAGAGAAGGCTGATTCGGTCGTCTTCGGATTCGCCCATCCCGAGAATGCCTCCGCAGCAAACACGCATTCCGGATTCACGGATGGCTGCCAAGGTGTTCAGGCGTTCGTCGTAGGTCCGGGTGGTAACGACCTGGGAATAGAACTCTCGGGAAGTGTCGAGATTATGGTTGTAGTAGTCGAGACCGGCCCTTTTGAGTCGCTCCGCTTGATCGGGACGCAGCATGCCTAGAGTCATGCAGG
This sequence comes from Planctomycetota bacterium, assembly GCA_030748635.1. Classification (GTDB taxonomy): domain Bacteria; phylum Planctomycetota; class JACQVV01; order JACQVV01; family JASMLP01; genus JASMLP01. The sequence goes on along the minus strand of JASMLP010000131.1, from coordinate 6,374 downwards.
TTTCGAGTCCTAACCCCTTCACCCCCTCGACCATCTGGAGAAGGGAGTCGAATTCTGGGCCGTCGGGCACATCTCGCCATGCCGCGCCCATGCAGAAGCGATCGGCTCCGTTCTTCTGGGCCTCTTGAGCAGCTCCAAGAACGGTTGGGATGTCGAGGAGGTCTTCCCTTTCGAGGTCGGTGGAGTGATGCGCGGACTGAGGGCAGTAGCCACAATCTTCTGAACAGGCGCCCGTTTTGATCGAGAGTAGGGTCGAGCACTGGATCTTTTCGGGGTCGTGGTGCTGCCGATGGATTCGGGCGGCACGGTAGATCAACTCGAGCAGAGGCTGCTGATAAAGCTCCTCTACCTTATTTCGACTCAGGGACATCTTGCCCAGGCACTCGGTCATGGAAATCTCCATCTCTTTCGACCCCTTGTAAAGTCAAGATACCCCTTGGACTCTTTCGCCACAAGCGGAACTCCAGAGGAGTCACTGCGGACACTGCAGTGAGAGGCAGACCGACTCCTGGATCTCGTCGGACCATCGTCGCTTGTAATCGATTGCCATTCCCAGGTCGTATCGGGTGACTCCTTCTTCGGAGAGGGTTTCGATCATCTGTAATTGAAGAGCATTTCCGATCCCCAGTTCGTGGAAATCTTCTCGGTAGCTCATCTGGAGTCCTCGATACTCCCGATCGAAAAGTCCACCAAAGAGATAGCCGCAGTCGGTATCTCCCTGGCGCGCGAAGAGAACTCGGAGACGATTCTTGGGGATCAGACGATGGGTCATCGATTTGTAGAAGGCGCTCATCGAGGGGCCGTCGATCCCCTCGTGCTGCTGTCCTTTCCAGCTTTTCTTCTCGATGCGCAGGATCCTCTCGAAGAGTTTGTTCCAGTCAGCCTCCTGGATTCGAGGTGATTCGAACCCGATAGACGCTTTTTCGATGTGTCGTCGCAAGCGCCGGACGTTTTGACGGAAACGGGGAGATCGGCGCTCAAGAAATCCTTCCAAGCCACCCTCGAGTGAGGTGATGCACGAAGCGGTTCCGGCGCAGCCCTGTAAGGGAAATTGTTCCCCGAGTCGTTCGACCAGAGTGAGGAGCGTCGGGGAACCGAGTCGGAGTCCGGAAAACCAGAGGTTTTGCCAGTCGGATCGATTGGCCAGGAGCCAATCGCAGAGCTGATGGGAAATCCGGGCGGGATCGGGGCCGAGGATCGGGCAGCTCAGCCCCCACATCGATTCCAGGGGGGCCAGGTATCGTTCGTTTTTGGAGGTGAATTCAGTCAGAGCGACCAGGCCTGATTCGAACTCCATGATCCGGGGAGTGCTCTCCGGATGAAAGGCCTCCAGAGCCGAAAGCGCCCAGGCCGAGGAAGAGCAGAATCGGTCGACATCTGTACTTTTCTGTACCACACGGTCCAAGCGATCTGGATCGTTTCTTAGGTCTTCTATGTCGAGGGTTCGCATTTTGATTTCGGCTTGTACGATTCGGACTGGGTGATTCGTTGGAATCTGTCTGGAGTATTCATCTGTTGACCTGGAATTATCGTCGTTAATTTCTGCCTGGGTAATCTAAAATGGTTTTGATCTCCACACGGTTTCGGATAGAGGGATTTTGACTTTTTGAGTTCGTGAGGTGTTTATGGAATTCGTATTTTCTTTCATGTACTACCAGTACTTCGATCCGGTGTACTGGTTGGTTATCGGAGTTGGGATGCTCCTTTCTCTCTGGGCCCAGGCATCAGTCAAGGGGAACTTTCGTCGTTATAGCCAGGTCGGAAGTCGTTCGGGGATGACCGGTTCGGAGGTTGCTCGTAGAATTCTTCGCGATAACGGGATCGAAGATGTTTCGATCGAACGGGTGGGGGGGCAGCTGAGCGATCACTACGACCCTCGAAGTCGGACCCTGCGTCTGAGTGAATCGGTTTACGGGAGCCAGAGCCTCTCGGCTCTCGGTGTGGCGGCTCACGAGGTCGGTCATGCGATCCAGCATGCCAGAGGTTATCTGCCTCTTCAGTTTCGTTCCGCCTGGGTGCCGGTGGCGAATCACGGGGCCGGCATTTCGATGTTTGTGATCTTGGCCGCCTTCTTTCTCGGAGGAGTGGGTACGGTTTTGGGCAAAAACCTGGCGGTTCTCGGGGTGGTTCTCATGGGCACGACGACCGTTTTTACCTTGATCACCTTGCCGGTGGAGTTCGATGCTAGCCGCCGAGCGTTGATCTCTTTGTCCGAGGGAGGCTACCTTGATCGCGAGGAAATCGGTGGGGCCAAGAAGGTTCTCAACGCGGCGGCTTTGACCTACGTGGCCGCTTTTGTCACCAGTCTCATGACGCTTTTCTACTATGCGTATCGGCTCGGATTGATAGGCGGTCGAAGGGACTGAGACTATTTTGGAGGGACCGACTCCGACTCTTCATCGGTGGATGAATTCGCCTGAAATGAATCGGGGCGGAGTAAAGTCCCTCAACTTTTTGAGCATAGGACTGCGCTGAGCAGAGTCTCCAGTCGATCGAGTCCTTTCTTCACGGTCTGTTCATCGGGGCCGTACGAGAAACGCATCCAGGAGCGGAAAAGGTTGGATTCGGGACGGGATTGGTCGGGATCGATGTCGAAGAATGTGCCCGGTACGGTCATCACTTTCTTCTCGAGCGCGGCGTGAAAAAACTGAAGGGAGTCGTTGAACGGTTCCGGCAGTTCGCTCAGGTCGGCCCAGATATAGAAAGTACCGGAAGGCTGAGGGGAACAGCGGATTCCAAGCGATTCCAGGCGATCCATCATGAAGTTTCGTTTGCGGCAGAAGACGGTGCGGAGCGCTTCGGTTTCCTGGTCGGCTCGCGCTGGATCGAGCGCTTCGAAGGCGGCTCGCTGCATGGGCCGACTCGGGCCCCCGTCCAGGGAGCTGGCGGCACGATTTAGTGTTTCGATCATGGATCGAGGGCCGATCGTCCAGCCGATTCTCCAGCCGGGATAACGAAAACTCTTGGTGAGTCCGTCTACTAGAAGAACAGGGTCCAGATCGACATCCTCAATGTGCATGGCGGCGCTGATCGGGCCAGAACCTGGTTGAGAGTCGTTGTAGATGAAGTGAGAATAAAATTCGTCGGAAATCAGGGTGCAATTTTGTCTGCGCGCGACGCGGACCATCTGAGCGAGGTCTTCGCCCTGGACTACATGTCCGGTTGGGTTGCAGGGGTTGCTGAAAACGTAGGCGTTGAGATCGTGTTCGCGTACCGCGGACTCGAATTCCTCTCCGGTTAACCCGAATCCGTTGGTTTCGTGGGTTGGGATGAGGAGGGGAGCTAGACGTGATCCCTGATGTTGGATCATGTCTTGGTAGGCGGTGTAGTCGGGGACTTGATAGCCGAGTCGGCCAGGAGCGAGGGATGCAAAGATCCGGGATAGCATCAGGCGCCCCCCCATGGACACGCTTACATTGTCGGCTGTGTATTTGGATCTGTGATCCTGGCGATAGAGTCGATTCATGTGATCGGCAATTCGTTCACGCAATTCAATCGTGCCCCCAACCGGGCCGTAGGCGTGATCGCAAGGGTCGATTTCGATGGATCGGATACGAGGGGGAGCTCCTTCCATCTCGCCGACTTCGGGTTGCCCTTGTCCCAGGTTGCACCAGTCGGGATGACCGTTCCAGAAGCCCCGTTTTTCGGCTTCGGCCACCACCCATATGACACCCATGTAGGGGATTTTACGGAAGGAGCCGACAGGGCTGGAATCGTTCATGGTTCGTTTCTTTCGCTAAAAACAGGAAGCTATTCAGTAGATCGATCGATCGGTCTATTCGGGCTGGGGCGCAAGATACAGCAAGAGGCCTCTCGGTCCAAAAAAAAAGCCGGGACGATTTAACGCCCCGGCCGAGATCCCCGTTTGTTTCTTCTAAGAGAGCGGAACTATTTGCGTTCTAATTCATAGGTCGTGGTCGATCCGCTGACTTCGTAGGTGACGATCATGAGAGCCTTTCCGGTCGGGCTGTCGGAAGCCTTCACGAAAACGATGTCTTCAGGAGCGAGATCACCCGCCCGGTCGCTGGTCGGGTCTCCGCTGTAGATCCGGGAATGGATGTAGTCGACATAGCTGGGTTTGGTGGGGTCGCTTACATCGTAGATCAGGACTCCACCCTGACGTTCGAGGCCAACAAAGACGTAATGCTTGCCGTCGACTTCGCCGACGGACAGACATTCCGGTTCGGGGCCTTTGTTGTCGCTGCGGGTGTCGGCGGTATTTCCTCGGTCGCGTTCGACATTGAAGTATTGAGGGAAGAGTTGAGCCATCTTTTGTTCGATGGCGTCTCCACTGTCCCAGACGAGTTTGCCCTGTTCGGTCCAGACGCTCCAACTGCGAGCGCCGAAGGAGTAGAGCTCATCGTAGAGTCCATCCCCATCAGTATCTCCACGAGCGGTTGAGACTTGCAGGCGTCCCAGGTTCTTATCGCTCTGGGTGCCGGCAACAAAGTCGTTCGGGTCGAGTTTGAGTTTGGAGATCCGTTCCTCCTCGCTGTAGGATTTTCGGTCGCGGGCGGCGCCTCCGTTGGCGGTGAGCAGATAGGTGGAACCGTTTTTGGTGCGAATGCCGATGCTATCGGGCTGGTACATACCGAAAACGGGATGGGAGGTGATTAGGGTGCCTCCGTCGAGATCCGAGGCATCGAGACCGTTACCGGCTTTGGAGTGGTCCTTGACGCCGAGTCCGATGATCTGAGTGATTTTTCCACGGGTTATATCCAGAGTGGCGATCGCATTGTTTTCTTGCAGGGTAATCCATGCTGTTTGGCTATCGCTGGCTACCGCGATGTACTCAGGTTCCAGGTCTTGAGCGAGGGTGGTACCTGCGGGAGCGGCTCGGTGGAGAGTGCCTTGAATCGGAGCGGTGGAAAGGGTGACCGTGGTGACGTCTGACGCGGTGAGGGCCGCGGCGCCGGCACTCATATCGATGATGCTTACGGTACCGTCCGGGTCGCTGCGATATTTGCTGTCGGGGGCTCCTTCGTTGGCGACAAGAAGTTTTTTCCCGTCGGGAGTGAAGACGATCATTTTGGGGTTGGAACCCACGGTTAGCTGACTGAGCGCATTCCCCTGGAAATCGAAAAAGACGACGGTGCCGGCGGGGGTGATTCGGGTGGATGCGATGGCGACGGCGAGAACATTGCCGTGAACCGCGACCGCTTCGGGATTGCCGAGGTTCATCATCCCGAAGGTTCCCAGCTGTTTGGGCTGAGAGGGGTTCGAGAGATCGAGGACATCGATGACTGTTTTGTGTCGGTTGACGACAAAGAGCTTGGACGAGCCGGGATCGAAAGCAGCATCCATCTGCGCGGCTTTGCTGTCCACGCCGGTCCGGTGATTCGATAGTTGAGTGACTACCAACTGTTTGGGGGTCGGTGTCGGTGTCGGAGTCGGTGTCGGAGTCGGGGTCGGGGCGGGGGGCAGGCAGCCGGTGAATACCAGGGCCAGTCCGGTCAGGAGGACAACGGTTCGCGTCCAAGTGAGCTGATGCATCGTGAACATTCCTTCCAGAGGTTTGATTGGATCAGGTTTCTTCCTCCGGTCTGTGGAGAAAGAAGAAGTAAGTCCATAGCAATTACTATGCCCAATTTTGGGCGGACCTAAGTCTTTTCGGCATTGAAACTTCCTTCGGCAAACCGAGCAGGCGGTTGGTTACGGGATGTAACGAACTGTTTCCGTTTGATACAGAAGGGCCGATTCGAAGGGGTCGTTCCCCATATGGCACGGTGTGCCATATGGGGAGCGGCCTCGATTCATTCACTCCCAGTCCCTGGGTGAAGAGTGGGTTCTATTTCAGGAATTTTTAGCAACAAACTGAGACTGGATTTCGATGGGGCCAGATCGGTACCCTTGGGCTCATGACATCCTCCCATTTACCCCCGATTGCGCAGGATTCGTCTGTCGCGTTTTTGGATGGACGGAGAGCCGATGTACTTTGCTTCCTGCTTCTGTTGGGATCCGCTCTGGCGACGAATCTGCTCCATCGTCCCCTGCTGGTCGATGACACCACGGTGGCCTTGGAATGGGCCGATAGCGTTTTCGGTTCCGAGGCGATTGCTCTGTCGAATCAGACAGAAGATACGCCTCCCTTCTTTCCGTTTCTCGTCTATCTAAGCACCCTCTTGTGTGGTCGCACGGTGTTGGCCTTGCACCTTTTCCCCCTTCTGGCTTCGCTGTTCAATCCGATTCTGGTGTACGTACTCTTTCGGGATGTTTTCCAGGAGAGGAGCAGGGCGCTGGGTGGGGCGCTGTTGTTTCTCCTCTGGCCTAGCGCTCTTTTCTATTACAACCAAGCGGTTGCCGAGCCGATCACACTGACACTGGTTCTTGGGATGTTGCTGTCCTATCGAAGGCAATGGACGGCTCTGACCTTG